>JABDMC010000098.1 GCA_013001695.1 Akkermansiaceae bacterium | reverse complement strand
CCCGGAAATTTCATGAAATTTCCGGGCTAGCGGCCGGGGGGCGCGCCCGGCGCCGCGGACCTCAGTAGCTCAGGTTCGCCCACGGGTCGGTGGTGCCGACGCCCGCCCCGCCGCTGGATCCGAAGATCGCCGGGCTGCCGGGGGCGCTCACGACCACCCCCACCTTGTTGGCGGCCACGATGTCGAAGTTGGCGGTGCTGTTCTGGGACGCGGAGTTCTTGATGATGAGGTTGTTCCTGTCGTCCACGCGGATCCCCCGGACATTGCCGGTCGCATTGTTTGCCAGGATGGTATTCCCGGTGTCGGTGGCGTGGATGCCGGAGCCCGCGCCGGTTCCGATGCCGTTGAAATCACAGGTGTTCCCGCTGACGAAACTGCGGAACCGCACCCGGATCCCGTCACCGGAGTTGGCCGCCACGGTGCATTCCCGGATGGTGCATCCGGACGCGAAGATGCCGCCGCCCTTGTCGAAGGTGGCCGGAGCCGAGCTGTTGACGTTCGACGACGACGTGCAGGCCACCAGCGTGCATTGGTTGCTGACCGCGATCCCCCACGAGACCGTCCCGGTGGAGCTGTTGGAAACCGCCGTGCAGCCGCGCAGGGTCGAGCGGTCCGCGAAGATCCCGTAGGCCGCGATGGGGCCGGTGTGCCGGTTGAAGGATGCGCTGCAATTGTGAAGGCTGCTGCCGCCGCCCGCCCAGATCCCGTAGCCCGTGTTTCCGGCGCACTGGTTTTCCCGTGCCGCGCAGTTCGTCAGGGTGCTGCCCTCCCCGGCGCGGATCCCGAAGGCCTGGTTCGCGTTCAGGACGTTGGCGCGGGCCGTGCAATCGGCCAGGGTGCAGCCGTCGCCGGCATGGATGCCGTTCCCGGGGTTGTTTTCATCGGCGCTGCACCCTTGCAGCGTGCATGAGTCGCCGGTTTGAATGCCGTCGCCGCTGTTGGACCGGGACGTGCACCCCACGAGGTGGCAGCCATCGCCCGCGAGGATGCCGATGCCTTGGTTGTGGTGGGCCCGGCAGGACCTCGCCGTCCAGGAGGTGCCGAGGTCCAGGCCCGCGGTGCTGCAGCCCGTGACCGCAAGATCCGCGGCGAGGCCCGCGATCGACCCCGCGCCTGCGGACGGGAAACTGCGCACCCCGTGGCTGAATCCGGAGAGGGACCCGTTCCTGATCGTGCACCGGTGCGCGGTGGCGTCGACTTCGATGCCGTGGCCGGTGCCCCCGGCCCCGCTGATCTCGAAGCCCATGAGGTCGAGCGTCACCCCGGCGGCCCGCACGTCGATGCCGTGGGTCTTGGTCACCGCGAGGTTGCCGGTCAGGTAGTAACTCCCCGGAACGGTGATGATGTGATGGTAGTCGGCGTCCCCGCTGACGGTGGACAGGTCGAGGCGTGGCTCGACCTGGGCGAGGGTCTTCATCGAGGGCTGCGGATTGTCGGCCCCGTCGAGGGCCCCGTTGGCCTGGGTGGGGGTGAGGCCGCCCTGGGCGAAGGAAGGGACCGCGGCCGCGAAGAAGGCGGTTCCGAGCACGGGAATCAATGTCGTGTTCATGGCTGAGCAGGTTGTTATGAGCGGCGGGACGCGCCGCTTCCTGCCCCTCCAACCGCGGAAATCCGCGGCGATTTGCAATCATCGCGGAATTGGCCGGCGCCCCCGTCAGGCCGACTTCACCCGGGTCGGGCCGGGTTGCCGGCGGGGGTCGGTGGCGAGAATGATCTCGTTGATGCCGGTCTGGTTGAATCCCTTGAAGCCGTCGTTGCGCTCGAGGTTCTCGAGGTGCGATCCGATGGCGCCGCCGGTCCGGAATTGCTCCGCCTCGCCGGCGGTGATCTGCCCGCGCCGGAGGAGGCGCTCGATGCGTTCCGGGCGGATCGCCCACCGCTCGCCCTCCGTGAACTGCTGGCGGAGGAAATCGAAGTCGGTGAACGGTTTCATCATCGAGATCCCGGCTTCGGCCTGCATCTGGTCCCGCAGGCTGTCGAAGTCGAACTGGCACTCGAGGTGGTGCATGCCGGCCTCGAGGATCGATTCGCCGTGGAGCTCGCACCACAGGCCGACGGTGCCGAGTTCCTCGCGGTCCGGGAACCCGAGGTGGGCGAAGTCGCCGGTCACCTCGGAGGAATCCATGTCGACGTCCGCGAAGATCACGATGCCCGTGGCGGGCTGTTCGAGGACCTGGGCGCCCCAGCCGGCCGCGGCCCCGGCGTAGAATCGTTCCCGGCAGGTGCAGCCGAGCTTCTCGAACACCGCGATGACGCGCTCGAAGGTGGCCCGCCGGCACCGGTAGGTGTGGTGGTCGTGGTTCGCCCATCCGAGGCCGAGGGCGTCCTGCCGGGCCTTCTGGACGCGGGCCGCCCGGTTGCGGCGCATCCAGAATTCGCGCTCCGCCGCGAACCACAGGTCCGCGGTCCAGTCGCGCCCGAGGGTGGCGATGGACGCGTCGAGGAGGCCGTGAATGGCCTCGAAGGCCTCGTCGTCGTTCGGGAAGTCGCGGGGGCGGCGGCGGAAGGCGTCGCGGTGTTCCTGCGCGGCCACGGCCGCGGCCGGGTCGACGGGGGGCACCTCGAAGCCGCGGTGACCGTGGCGTTCCACCACCCAGAGTTCCGCCTCGGGACGGGCCCATGCCCGGGCGCGCCGCAAAATTCCATGCGGCGGGCCCTCGATGTCCACCGGCAGGGTGTGGGTCGCGAGAAAGTCGGCCACCGAGTCGACCTTCACCGCGGCGGCGCGGGCGACGCCGGCCTTCACGAGAATGCGCGGGAAGATCGCCCCGTGGTGCTCGAAGATCCGGCGGCCGTCGTGCTCGCCGCCCGGCGTGAACCCCGCCGCCTCGAGATCCGCGACGAGGTGTTCGCGGGGCGTGACGAGGTGGTCGAGCCAATCGAGGAAGCGGGTGCCGGCCCGGTCCTTCATGGCGCCGGCGAGGTCGCGGCCTTCCGGGCTGTGCGACAGGAATTCGTCGATCAGGTCATCCACGATCCGCTGTCCCTGCGGGCACGGTTCCCACTGGAACCGGGTCAGGTCATGGAGCGCATCGGGGGCCACGCCACCACCATACTCCAGAATCGGGCCGGTGGCCACCGGACCCCGCCGGAAATTTGTTCACAGGCCCCGCGGGCCGCGCCCGCCGCATCCAAAGAATCCGTCCCCCGCGGTTGAAGATCACCCCGGGATGGCGGACACTGGTGACACGCATGGAACGGGTTCTTCTTTTCGGCGCCGGCAAGATCGGCAGTGCCATCTGCAAGTTTCTGTCCCACACCGGCGACTATGAAATCGTGGTGGCCGACGTCTCCGAGGCCGCCCTGGCCCGCCTCGCCGAGGTGCCGCACACGACCGTGCGCGTCGTCGATGTCGATCACGGGCCCGCCGTCGAGGAGGCCATGCAGGGGTGCCGGGCGGTCATCTCGGCGCTGACCTACACCCACAACCCGCGGGTGGCCCGGGCCGCGCTGGCCGCCGGGGCGAGCTACTTCGACCTCACCGAGGACGTCCGGACCACCCGGGAGGTGATGGAGCTGGCGGCGGGGGCCGGTTCCGCGCAGATCTTCATGCCGCAGTGCGGGCTCGCGCCGGGGTTCGTCAGCATCGTGGCCAATGACCTCGCGCACCGGCTCGACGAGGTGGAAACCATCAAGATGCGCGTCGGGGCCCTGCCGCTGTACCCGTCGAACTCGTTCAAGTACAACCTGACGTGGTCGACCGACGGGCTCATCAACGAGTACTGCAATCCATGCGAGGCGATCCACGACGGAACCTACACGGAAGTGCTGGCGCTCGAGGGCCACGAGCAGCTCTCCATCGACGGCGTCGGCTACGAGGCCTTCAACACCTCGGGGGGGCTCGGGACCTTGTGCGATACCTTCCGGGGGCGCGTGCAGGATCTCAATTACAAGACGGTGCGCTACCCGGGGCACCGGGACCTGGTCGATTTCCTCGTCAACGAATTGAAGCTCCGGGATCGCCGGGAGGTGCTGCGCGACATCCTCGAGAACGCGGTGGCCATGACGCTGCAGGACGTCGTCATCGTGTTCTGCACGGTCGCCGGGCGGCGGCGCGGGCGCCTGCACCAGATCACCGACGCGCGCAAGATCTACCACAGCAACGTGGCGGGCGAGATGTGGTCCGCGATCCAGATCACCACCGCGGCGGGCGTGTGCGCCGCGGTCGACCTGCACCTCGCCGGCCGGCTGGCGGGGCGGGGGTTCGTGCGCCAGGAGGAGATCGCCCTCGACGCCTTTCTGGCCAACCGCTTCGGCCAGTTTTACGCGATCGACAATCCCACCGAGGTCACGGTGCGCCCGGTGCAGGGGGATGTCGGCAGCAGTTGGCAAACGCTCAGCCGGGTCGAGCCGGATGATCAAGCCGGGAAACCATCATGAACGGGATGCAGGGTGTGTTGCAGGAACTGGGGCTCTCGGATCGCAATCCGGGATGGTGGTGCGGGCCGGAAAGCCGCCCCGGCGGGGGGCCGCCGCTGGCCTCCCACAGTCCGGTCGACGGGCGTCTCGTCGCGGAGGTGGGCACGTGCACCGCGGAGGAGGTCGCGGGGGCGGTGGCCTCCGCGGGGGATGCCTTCCGCGCCTGGCGGGTCGTCCCCGCGCCGGTGCGGGGGGAACTCGTGCGGCGCTACGCGGAGGTCCTGCGGGCCAACAAGCAGCGCCTCGGATCCCTCGTCAGCTGGGAGATGGGCAAGATCACCGCCGAAGCGGAAGGCGAGGTCCAGGAGATGATCGACATCTGCGACTTCGCGGTCGGGCTGAGCCGTCAGCTCTACGGGCTCACCATCGCCTCCGAGCGCCCCGCGCACCGGCTCACCGAGCAATGGCACCCGCTCGGTCCGGTCGGGGTGATCTCGGCGTTCAACTTCCCGGTGGCGGTCTGGTGCTGGAACGCGGCCCTCGCGCTGGTGTGCGGTGATCCGGTGGTGTGGAAGCCGTCCGAGAAGACGCCGCTGTGCGCCCTCGCCTGCCACCAACTGCTCCTGCGGGCGGCGCGCGACTTCGCCCCGGCGCCGGACGGCTTGTCGAGCGTGGTGGTCGGCGGCCGGGAGGCCGGGGAGGCGCTGGCCGCCGCGCCGGGGCTGCCGCTGGTGAGTGCCACCGGGAGCGTGCCGATGGGCCGGGCGGTGGCGGCGGTCGTCGGGGAGCGGCTCGGGCGATCGCTCCTCGAGCTCGGCGGCAACAACGCCCTCATCC
The DNA here is from genome assembly GCA_013001695.1 of Akkermansiaceae bacterium. Lineage (GTDB taxonomy): Bacteria > Verrucomicrobiota > Verrucomicrobiia > Verrucomicrobiales > Akkermansiaceae > Roseibacillus_B. Next base: position 12,401 of record JABDMC010000098.1, on the reverse strand, counting down.
TGGCGCCCTCCGCCGACCTCGAGCTCGCCATCCGGGCCATCGTGTTCTCCGCGGTGGGCACCGCCGGGCAGCGCTGCACGTCCCTGCGGCGCCTCATCGTGCATGAGTCGATCGCGCCGGACGTGGTGGCCCGCCTCAAGAAGGTCTACGCCGGCCTGCCGATCGGCTCCCCGGTGGAGGCGGGCACCCTCGTGGGGCCGCTCATCGACCGCTCCGCGGTGGAGATCTACGAGCGGACCCTGGCCCTCGTCGAAGATCAGGGCGGGGTCGTTTCCAATGCGGGACGCCTCGAGGGGAACTACGTGCGGCCCGCCCTCGTCGAGATCGATTCCGCGGCGCCCATCCTCCGGACCGAGGCCTTCGCCCCGATCCTCTACGTCGTCACCTACGCCGAATTCGAGGAGGCCATCGCCATCCAGAACGGCGTCCCGCAGGGGCTCTCCAGCGCGGTTTTCACGAACGAGGTGCGCGAGGCCGAGTTCTTCTGCGGGCCGGCCGGCAGCGATTGCGGAATCGCCAACGTCAACATCGGCACCAGCGGCGCCGAGATCGGCGGTGCCTTCGGTGGCGAAAAGGACACCGGCGGCGGACGCGAGTCCGGATCCGACGCGTGGAAAAACTACATGCGCCGCGCCACCAACACCGTCAACTACTCCACCGGGATGCCCCTCGCCCAGGGGATCCGCTTCGACCTGTGACGCGGGAACGCCCGCGGGCGGCGATCACGGATGACCGCCGCCAATCCCCGGGACGGGCTGCGTGGCGTCATTCCACGCGGACGGCATCGAGTGCCATCCGGACATCTCCCGGGAGGCCCGCCGTGGGTCCGGAGGGAAATCCGCCGCCGAGGACACGCCGCGGCTCCAGCGCGGGCGGCAGGGGCCGCCCCCGGGAGTCCTTCAACTTCGCCTCCCGCTCGACCCGGCCGCCGTGGCTGGTCCAGGCGCGGTTCGTCATGGCCTGGCGCGCACAGGTCGCTTGCACCCGCCCGATGTAGGCCCGCGACGCGATGCTCCGCCGGTTGCGGCCCGCATCCCAGTCGAAGATCACTTCCATCCGGTCCGAACAGGCCGGGTAACTGATCGAGTAGGTGAGGGGGCGACCGCTGTCGGCCACGTAGCCGCTCACTTCCGTGATCACCCGCCGTCCACCCCGCACCGCAGTGCGGCGCAGGCGGACCCGGATCCGTTCGTTGTCCCGGAGCCAGGTGTGGACGGTGAAGGTCGCGGTGCAATGGCGGTTCTCATCCACCGGATTCCCGCACTGGAATTCACCCGAGCGGGCCATCGATCCGGGATGACCGAGGGCCGCCCCGTGCGCGCCGAAACGAATGTAGTTTCGCCAGGTGTGATTTCCCGGTTGATCGCCGTCGGCCGGTCCGAGGAGTCCCCCGCCGGGGTTGACCGGCGTGAAGACCCAATCCCGGGGGGCGGGCGGCGTGACGCGCAACGAGCTGATCGGAATCGTCCCGCAGCCGGCGAGTACGATGACGGCTGCTGCAAGCGCCGGCCGGCTTGCAAGGGCCCGGATGTTGCGTTTGGTGTCCATCACCTCTCACCTTAACGCCCCGCATGGAACGATGACAACGCGCGAATCAGTCGGTTGATCCGGTAAAACCCTGATGCGCCGCCTGCGACCCGGGGGTACCCCGCGCTCCCGGGCGGGCCGAGCCTCCGGGGCCGGCCTCCTCGGTCCGGCCCGGCCGCCCCGGATTGTGCGGGGCGCCCTGTCGGCCGGCGCAGCGAGGGAGGGATTTCCGGGATGGAGATGACTTGCAGCGCCGTTCAGTTTCCATAGCCTGCGCGCGGGCTCGCCCGAAACCGAGCGTCGGGATCGACCCGAAGACACGTTTGGCGGTCTCGACCCGGAAGAATGAAAGTGATTGGCAAGGCGATCAACGACTACGTCGGGCAGTTCCAGGAGCGGCTGGGGATTGCGCGTTCGCGGCGGTTGGCGAAGGCCTACAACGGACTTCGCTACCGCGGGCCGCAGCGCCGCGCCATCGAGGCCTACCGGACGCGGATCGCGCAGCTTCTCGTGGACAACGACGCGGACTTCGCGGGATCCCCCCGCAACCAGCTCCGGGATGGCTGGGCGATCGACCGCTCGGGCGACTTCCCCGGGATCGAGGCGACCCTCGCCGAGGCGGACCGCATCATCGAGGATCGCGGCGGGCAGGATCTCCGGGGCACGCCCCTCGAGCAGCAGCCCTTCCTGTTTCACCTCAACGACGTCCCGGACCTCTTCGACTATCCCGGGCTCCTGGAGTTCCCGACCTCCTCGGAGGTCCTCGCCACCGCCGCCGATTACATGGGAATGATCCCGGTCTTCTCGCAAACCCGGCCGAAGGGGGTGCGGGTCTTCGAGTCCACCAACCGGTTCAACGACCAACGGGAGTTCGTCGGCAGCCAGCTGTATCACCTCGACCTGCACGACTCGCCGATGATCTACGTGATCCTTCTCGTGCGGGATATCGGCGAGGAGAACGGCCCGTGGAATTTCCTCCCGGCGTCGGTCTCGGCCGAAGCGGCCCGCGCCCTGAACTACCAGCAAAAGGGCGAGCCCTACCGCGTCACGGATGAGCGGATGTACGGGGTCATCGACCCGGCGGAGCGCATCTCCTTCACGGGCAAGAGGGGGGACGTGCTCTTCCTGGATTCGAGCCGGTGCTTCCACTACGGCAGCCGCGAGGCGGTGACCCCGGGGTATCGCCTGATGTACGCCTTCACCTCCCACTGCCGCGCCGACTTCACGCGGATGCTCTACCGGCTCGAGTACCCGGTCCGCCCGGAGGATTCCGAGCTGCGCCGGATGGTCCTCGGCGACGGAGCGTAGGCGGCCCCGCGGGGAAACGGCGGGATGCCTTGCATCTCTTGGTCCTCAACCGCAGCGAGAATCAAGGAGGCGGAAAAGTGAAATTTCCGGCAACTCTCATCGCAGGGAAACCTCCAACTTTTGGGAATCAAACTCGCGGTGGAAATGGCGCGCAGAGGTTGTATATGGAGGTATGAAAACAACAATGCATTGCCATTCCACCATGACGTGGGCGGCAGCCGCAGCGTTTGTTGTTGCGGCTCCATTGCGGGCGGAAACCCCGCAATTTGACGGTCTCGGACCCCACACCCGGGTGATCACGACGGACTCGAAGAAGGCGCAGGACTACTTCAACCAGGGTCTCGCGTTCCTCCATGCCTTCAACCACGACGAGGCGATCCGCTCGTTCGAGGAGGCGGCGCGGCACGATCCGGATTGCGCCATGGCGCACTGGGCCATCGCCCTGGCCTGCGGGCCGCACATCAACAACCCGGTGGTCCCGCCGGCGCGGGCCGAACAGGCTTTCCGGGAGGTGACCCTGGCGCGGAAGCACGCGGCCTCGGGGACCCCCATCGAGCAGGCCCTCATCACGGCGCTGGGCGCGCGCTATGCGGACCCGCCGCCGGAAGACCGGGTCGCGCTCGACCAGGCCTATGCCGAGGCCATGCGGACGGTCTGGAAGGCGTATCCCAACGATCCGGACGTGGGGGCCTTCTTCGCGGAGGCCCTGATGGACCTGCGGCCGTGGGATTTGTGGACCACCGACGGGAAGGCCCAGCCGGGGACCATGGAAATCCTCGGGATCCTCGAGGCGACCATGCGGCGGGCCCCGAATCACCCCCTCGCGAACCACCTTTACATTCACGCCGTGGAGGCCGGGCCGAACCCGGAACTGGCGGATGCCGCGGCCGACCGGCTGCGCAGCCTTCAGCCGGGAATGGGGCACAACACCCACATGCCGTCGCACATCGATGTCCTCCGCGGCCGATGGCACGAGGCCATCGAGGCGAACGAGAAGGCCATCGCGGCGGATCGCCAGTACCGCGCCACGGCCCGGCAGCAGCCGGACTTCTTCCGGATGTACATGGCGCACAACCGGCACATGCTGGCCTATGCCGCCATGATGACCGGTCAGGGTGACCGCGCCGTGAAGCACATCGACGCCATGGTCGAGGAGATCCCGGAAGAATGGCTGAAGACGAATGCCGTCTTTGCGGACGGGTTCGCGGCCATGCCGTACGAGGTGCTGGTGCGCTTCGGCCGCTGGGACGACATCCTCGCGAAGCCGGAACCGGCCGATTACCTGCCGTTTTCGCGGGCCATGCGGCACGCCGCCCGGGGGATCGCGCACGCCGCCCTCGGGGACGCCACCGCCGCCCGGCGGGAGCAGTCGGAGTTCGCCGCGGCCCGCGGCGCCGTTCCGGAAGAGTGGGTGCTCGGGAACAACGAGTGCCGCGAGGTGCTCGCCCTGGTGGCCGACATGCTGGAAGGCGAGATCCTCTACCGCGAAGGAAAGGTCGATGCCGGCCTCGCGGCCCTGCGGATGGCTGCCGAGAAGGAGGATCAACTCCGCTACGACGAACCGCCGGGGTGGATCCTGCCGGTGCGGCACGCCCTCGGCGCGACGCTCATGCAGGAGCGCCGCTTCGCGGAAGCGGAGGACGTCTACCGGACCGACCTGAAGCGCCGCCCCGAGAACGGGTGGTCCCTCTTCGGCCTCGCGGAGAGCCTCCGGAGGCAAGGCAAGACCGCGGAAGCCGCGCCCGTCCGGGAACGCTTCGAGACGATGTGGGCCAAGGCTGATCTCGCGATCAATTCGTCCTGCCTCTGCCAACCCGGCCTCTAGCGCCCCCCGCTGATCCGATCCGCCGGCAATCCGGTCCGCGGGGTCCCGTCGACGGGAGTCCGCGGCCGGAGCCGGGGCGGATGAAGACCGCTTCCCCGTGCCGGTGCGCGCCATGCCGGCCCGGGACGGCGCCGGACCGTGGCAATCGCGAAAGACCGATTGGTATTCTTCATTCGTTGAGGACCGTCCGCTCCGCGGCGGCAACCACGCCACTTCGGCCCCGGCCGGCAGTCCGTTCGGGCGTCCCCGGTGCCTGGCGCGGTTCGAGGGCCTGCGCTTCGACCTTGACCGCGCCCGCCGCGGCCGCCCAGGATCGCGCCTGAACCATTGCGATGGCACGGGGACGGCATCACGTTCCCCCCCCCGCCATTCGCAATTCCGGGGGGATCACCCTCCGCCCGGGTCTGGATTCCGCCGATGCCCCGTTCCGGGGAGCGGTGTCACGCACAACAACAACCACACCACATCATGAGAACAACAGTTGCCACCACCGTCCTGTCCATCCTGCTCCTTGCCATCGCCGCCCACCCGTCCGGCGGGGCCCAATTGCTGCTCAACGGCGATTTTGAAACCGGCGACCTCACCAACTGGACGGTGCTGGACGGCACGGTCTTCGACCAGGGCGTGATCCCCAATCCGTCCACCTTCGATCCGCCGATGTCGGGGTTCGTCTACAAGATCCGTCCGGGCGTCCAGCATCCGAACGCCGGGATCATCCAGACGATGGCTGTCGTGCCGGGCGAGACCTACTCGTGGGGACTCGACCTCGTCGGGCGCAACCTGCAGGGCGGGGCCGAGATCGGGACCTTCGAATTGCTCCTCAACGGCAGCGTCGTGGCGAGCCAGTTCTGGAGTTTCCAGCAGGCCGAGCAGGCCTCGTTCAGCGGCAACTTCCTGGCCGGCGGTCCGAGCGTGGACTTTGAACTGCGCTTCAATCGCACCGTGAACTCCTTCACCTGGAACCCCGAGTTCCTGGTCGACAACGCCTTCTTCGACGGCCGGGCCGTTCCGGAACCCGCCGCTCCCCTCTTGCTCGCCCTCGGGTTGGCGGGCTGGGGCCTCCGGCGCCGGCGGTCGTGAGGATTGCCGTCCGCACCCCGGCACGCGTGCGCCCGCCCCACGAAGCTCGGCTTCGCCAGGCGGGCGCTGGTTGCGGTCCGGGTGAGCGGACGGTGGCCGTTACGGCCGGGTGCGCTGCGGCCGGGTCCGCGCCGGCTGCCGGTTGAATTGCTTCGGCAGCCGCACCGCGGGGGCCTTGCTGGTCCTGGTCGGGGCGGTCCGTTTCGGGATCGCGGGGTGCGCCGGCTTCGGCGGAGCTTTCCCGCTCAGGTTGAGGCCGCCGGGAATGGTCACGCTGATGGTGGCCTTGTTGTTCGCCTCCGACTGCTCGCTCACGCGGCCGTTGGGGGAGATGGAGGTGTCCGCCGCGGCGAGCGGGGCGTCGGCCCAGGCCGTGAGGATCACCTTCCGGCCCGCCATGAGCTTCGAGGGATCGGGAATCCGGATCACCCCGGAGGCGTTCTTGACGGCGTTTTTCGGCATGTTGGGCATGAACCCCGACCAGCGGTACTTGGTGCCGTGCAGGATGCCGTTCACGAACTGGTTGTTCACGCCGGCCCCGCCCTGGTTCTTCACCGTGAAGCTCACGGGGATCTCCCACTTGCCGTCCTTGTGCCGGAGCTGGCCGGTGCGCTTGAAGTTCTGCACGACGAGGTCGGGCTTCTGGCCGGAGGCGCCGCTGGTGTTCAGGGCGATGTTGCGCAGGGCCTTCCCGAGGGTCGGGGCGCCGCCGCCTTCCTTCCGGTTGGTGAGGACCACCATCACCATGCGCTTCTCGGGGACGGTCCAGATGTAGGAGCTGACGCCGCGCTGTCCGCCGCTCTTGGCCATCACGTTGTAGCCGTTCTCGATGGCCTGGTTGCAACCGAGCGCGTAGGATTGGTCGGCCCACGGCCGCGTCATCATCTTCGCGAGGCTCGCCTTCGAGATGACCTTGCCGTCCGCGAGACGCATCCCGAACTTCAGGAGGTCGATGCCGGAGCTTTCGATTCCGCCGCCGAGGACCTTCCACTCGAGACGGTCCGCCGCGATCTTCTTGTTGCCGCCGAACGGCTTGTCGGGGTCCTTCGGAACCATGAGGTCCACGCGCTTCGGAACGCTCTTGTCGAGGTCCTGCGCGCGGAGGGTGGCGAGGCCGTTGGGCGTCGCGAGTTCATCCTTGATGAGCTTCGAGATCGACTTGCCGGTGGCGGATTCGAGGCAGGCCCCGAGGATGGCCCCGCCGGCTGTCGTGTAGAGGTAGGCTTCGATCGGGCCGCCGAGCGGCTGATCCCAGAATTCTTTCGCGGCATCGAGGGCCGTGTCGTACTCGGCGCCAAAATCGACTCCGGCCGGATAGTGGACCACGCCCGAGCGGCACGCCAGGAGGTCCCGGATGCGGTAGTCGTGGTGGTCCGGAATGTCCGGCAGGTAGGTTTTCACCTTGGCGTTGAGGTTGATCTTGCCCTTCTCGGCGAGGCGCAGGGTGAGGGCCGCGGCCTCCAGCTTCGAGATCGAGGCGTGGCGGAAGACGTGGTCCTGCGTGACGGGGATCGTCTTCGCGGCATCGGCGTGGCCGAGGGTCTTGCGGTAGACGAGCATGCCGTCCCGGGCGTACAAGACGACCAGGTTGTGCAGGTTGCGGTCGTTGAAGTGCTTTTCGACGACCGGGTCGAACTTCGTTTTCAACGAGTTCGCTGCGAGTCCGCCGACCGCCGGGCCGGCGGCGGCGACGCCGAGCATTCCCGTGAATGCGGTCGCAAGGGATGTCACCGCCAGGAAGCGTCCGCGGTTGCGGACGACGGGCGCGCCGGATTGCGCCGGCGGGCGATGGGGCGGAAGTGAGCGGCAGGTTCGCACCTGCAGCATGAGTCTGTGGAGCTTGTTCATTTCTGTTTGGTTGTGGGGTTTGTTGTTCGGTTCACGCGAGGGGGGGCGTGAACTCTGAATTGACGAATGAAGCCGCGCGGCATGCGGGATCGCGCCCCGAAGGCCGGGTGCGATGCGGCGAACTCACCCGTTTCCCGAAGGGCGTGGCGATGTTGTTAACACCCGCCGACATTCAGGAATGCTCCCCCTGATCAGCGTCCCTTCGCCGCGGTTGCGACGGATGACGCCGTTCGCCTCCAGCCTGCCGCGACGCAGCCGGCGCTCCTCCGGCGATGGTGATTGTCACCTCCGCGTCCCGCGATTATGAATGCCCATTCGTCGAGGGTCATGAAGAAGGAACGTTCCGCCGGCGAGACCAGGGGCATCGCGGATATGTGGTTGGTCGCGTCACGCCTTGTCCTCATCGCCGGGGTCTGCGCCGGTTTGGCAAGCTGTGCCGGCCGTCAGGGCACGGCGCGCATCGCCAGCACCGCCGGGCCGGGTGCGCAGGCCGCCCTCGAGAGCGTCACGGTCGACCCCGGGCTGCGGGCCCGGATCCTGGCCCTCGATCCGAACCGGATCTCGGAGGCCCAGGTCACGCAGGTCCTTTCGAGGATGCCGGCCCCCCGGATCATCAACATCCACGGCGGGGTGCACCCGGTGCGGCTCTACATGAAGAACTTCGCGGATTTCCTGATCGCGATGGGGTATCCCTCGGAGAGCATCCTCCTCCCCGGCAGGAAGCATTCCTACAGCTGCTACATGGAGAGCCGGAAGCTCGCCGGGGCGGTGGGCTGGTATTACGAGCAGACGGGGATGCCGGTCATGATGATCGGTCACAGCCAGGGCGGGGTGCAGGCCTTGAAGGTCCTCCACGAAATTTCGGGTTCTTCCGGGGGAGGGGATCTCCGGGTCTGGAACCCGGTCACCGGGGATTTCGAGCAGCGCACCTGGATCTTCGAGCCCCGCCTGCGGAAGCGGGTTCCCTTGAAGGGGTCGCGCCCCGTCATCTACGTGAATGCCGTCGCGGCCGGCGGGGCCACCCTCGCCATGCCGAACCAGTGGGACATGATCGGGCGCACGCGGGAGGTGCCCGACGCGACCTACTATTTCACGGGCTACTTCATCCCGGGTGACGTGTGGGGCGGCGGGGTGCTCGGGGCCAGTTCCCTCAACCGTTACCGGTCGGCCGGGAAGGCCAAGGTCCGGAATTTCCTCGTGAGCCACGGGTCGAAACACGGCACCGTTCCCGTGACCTGGCACCTGGCCCGGAAGGCCTCGAGCCGCCAGTGGATCAGCGCCTACCACCCGTCGTGGCGTGACAAGCTGCCGCCGAACTACGAGGGACCGAAGCGCAACCTCCTCTGGGCCGCGAACACGTGGCACGAGGTCAAGAAATGCTGGTGCCTCGCCGCGCAGGAGGTCATGCGGCGGGAGAGAGTGACCGGAGCGCCGTGAAGGCCATCTACACGCTCTGGACGAAGCCGTGCTCGCGGAGCTCGGTGTGCGGCTACAGCAACCGCCGGATCTTCACGCAGGCCGCGCGGCTCTCGGTGCGGCTCGCGCGGCGGCAGTTCGGCCGCGTCGAGCTGGTGACGGACACCGAGGGCCGGGAATTCGTGCGGCAGTGCGGGATCAAGTTCGATGCGGTGCACACCAGCCTCGACCGGCTGGCCGACATCCACCCGAAGCTCTGGTGCTACGGGAAGATGGAGGCCTACCGGCTGCAGACCGAGCCGTTCATGCACCTCGATTTCGACGTCTTCATCAAGCGTCCGCTTCCCCTGCGGAGGCTCTTCGCCGACAAGGCCCTTGTCTTCCAGGGATGGGAGCCGGCCCCGACGGTGAGCGGCAACTACGCCCGGGCCATCCGCGCCTGCGAGGTGCTGGATTGCCCGGCCCCACCCCCGTGGAAACACCGGGGGCGGGCGGTCGTCGCCGGGGTGGTCGCCGGCCTCGAGCTCGACTACGTCCAGCGCTGGTGCGATCTCGCCGCCGACTGGGTGGAGAACCCCCGGAACCGCGCCTTCTGGGAACGCGCCCTCCGCGGCGGCGGATTCAAGTTCTGCGTGGCGATGGAGCAATACCTGCCCCACGAGATCACCCCGACCTCGAAGATCGGGGTGCTCCTCGAGACCGCCACCAGTGCCCGCGAACTCGGGTTCGTCCACTACGCGGGCACCAGCAAGCGCGATCCGCAGGTGGAGGCCAAGATCCGGAAGCATTACCGGACCCTGCACGACTACACCTCGGAGGTCGTGGGTCCCATCTTCGGCGACCTCGATATCTGATCGCCCGGGCGGCGAAACGCGGCGCGACGCGGGATCAGCGTTGCTTGCTCTTTTCGTAGAGGTAGCCGCCGCCTGCGCCGAGGGCACCGCCGATGGCGGCCCCCTTCAGGGAATCGTCCGCGATGACGGCCCCCGCGCCGGCGCCGATCAGGCCTCCGGTTGCGGCGGAGTTGGCTTCCGGGGTGGCGAAGTTCGTGCACCCCGCGAACCCGCACGCCATAAGAACCGCGGTTGCCGCGGCAGCGATGGTTGTCTGGATTGCTTTCATGATGTCTCTCCAAAACCATGATCGCACCGCCTCGGCGCGATGCAAGGGGGCGCGGACGGATTTTTTGCCCCCGCCCGCGGTCCGGGATGGTCCGGCTGCCCGGGGAAGCGCGCCGGACCCCGGGGCGGCCCCGGTTCGCGTTGCGCCCCCGCCCGGTTGCATCGTGCGACGCCGGTGGTGCAAGGTGCGGCGGCGTCGCCTGTTCCGGCGGTCCCGGCCCCGCGGGAGGCGGCGATTCCGGCCTGCGTTCCGGGCGTCGAGGTTCCGGGGCGGTTGGCACGCCGGTTGCGATCCGTAACGCACCAATCGGACATCACATAGCCCCGCGAGGATGGCAGGGCCTCGCGGGGCGCCCAAACCGAAACATTTTCCGGAACGTCAGAACACACCAACCAAAACAATTACTATACAAGAAAGGTTCAGACGATCCGCAAGCAACGGGCCGGCCTCCTCGAGGCCGGCCCGCGTTCGTTCCCGGCGATTGGCGGGAGCCGGCGCCCGTCCCGCCCCGCCGGTCCGGCGCTATCGGAGGCCGGTGGGCTGCGGTTGCATGATGCACCCCCGGGCGCCCCGGGATGGTGCGGATCGCACCCCTCGCCCCGTCGGAACGCCGCCATTCGCCCGCTACCGGAGGGAATTCCTCCCGGAACGCAGGCTGCGAAGAAGGGGGCATGAATTGGCTGGCTGAATCCTCCCCGGACAACATCTCCGATTTTGCGAACGTCTGGACGATCCTCATCCAGTCCCTGCACGACATCTACAAGGCCTTCGTCGAGCGCCTGCCGTTCTTCGCGAGCGCCCTGCTCTTCCTGGTGGTCTGGTTCCTCCTGATCCGCCTGGTCGTCCGGGTCCTGGGACCGAAGGTGTTGCGCCGCAGCAAGCTCCGGCAGTCGCTCCAGCTTCTCCTCGTGCGGCTCGTTTCGGTGGCGGGCTGGGTCATCGGCCTGGCGGTCGCGGCCATCATCGTCTTCCCCGGTCTCTCGGTGGCGAAGGCCCTCGGGGCGGCCGGTCTCGCCTCGGTGGCCATCGGCCTGGCCTTCAAGGACATCTTCCAGAACTTCTTCGCGGGGATCATGCTTCTCTGGAAGTTCCCGTTCGAGCCCGGCGACTTCATCGAATGTGGTGATTTGCGCGGCCGCGTCCAGGACACCCAGCTGCGTCTCACCACGATCCGGCAACCGGACGGCCAGCTGCTCGTCGTGCCCAACTCGCACCTTCTCATGAACCCGGTCCAGATCGTGACCAGCAAGCCGAAGCGCCGCGTCTCCCTGATGACCGGGGTCGGCTACGGGGAAGACGTCACCAAGGCCGTGAAGGTGATCTCCAGGGCCCTCGAAAAGTGCAAGCGCATCGACCACGACCAGGAAGTCCACGTCGTGCCGGCCGGCTTCGGGTCGAGCAGCATCGACATCGAGATCCTCTTCTGGACGGGGTCCAGCCCCATGGACGTGCGCCAGGCCACCGGGGAGGCCGTCACCAAGGTGAAGGCGGCCCTCGATGAGGCCGGGATCGAGATCCCGTTCCCCTACCGCACCCTGACCTTCGCCGAACCGCTCAAGGTGGCGGGCGGCGCGGACCAGGTGCTGCAGGCCACCTGAGGCGCGGGTCTCCCGCCGGCCGCCGCCATGGCCCGGTCATTTCCGGAATTTCGGGAGTGCCGGGCGGGGCGGGATTGCCTATGCAGGGGGCGTGAGCAGCGGGGAGGACGGGGCACATCCACGGCGGGAACACTTGGGTTGGGAGCGTCCGTTCCTGCCGGTCCTGGTGGAGTGGCTCCTCGCTCGCCGGGAGGAATTGCCGGGCACGCTGGTGGTGGTGCCGACCGCGCAGGCCGGGCGGCGGTTGCGCGAGGCCATGGCGGAAGCAGGGCCGTCGGGCGGCGCGGGGCGGGGCGGGGTCCTGGGCCCCCGGGTGGTCACCCCCGCGTTCTTCCTGCAGAGCGACGGGGTGGCGCCGCATGCGGTGGAATTGACGGCCTGGGTGGAGGTCCTCGAGGGCGTGGACGACTGGGGGGAATTCGCGGCGGTCTTCCCGGAGGCGCCGGGGGACGGCGAGGCGCGCGGATGGGCCTTGCCCCTGGCGCGCTCGTTGGCGGACCTGCGGGGGATGGTGCAGGAGGGCGGCCTGACGGTGGCGATGGCGGCGGGACGATTCGGGGATGGCATCGAGGCGGATCGCTGGCAGGCGCTGGCGGGATTGGAGCGCCGGGTGGAACGCCTCCTGCGCGATTGGGGGTGGCGCAGCAAGAGCACCGCGCTGGCGGACGATCCCATGG
>JABDMC010000076.1 GCA_013001695.1 Akkermansiaceae bacterium | reverse complement strand
TGCAACTCGAGGTCGGCGGACATTGCAGTGAGCTTCATATCGACCCAACCGTGCGCATGGCCCTTGCCGAAATAGTAGCTGACTGCCGGTTGGCCAATGATTTGGAGATGGTCCCGTCGATCGTACTGCCACTCATGGGTGTGGCCATGGATGTAGGCTCGGGCATGCTTTCGTTCGGCAAGCAGTTCCAATAGAGATTCCCCATCACGCATGCCCTTGATGGGACGCACGCCACGGTTGGGATACGGGTTGAAGTGACCAAGGACGAGGGCTGGCTTATCCACGCGTTCGTCGAGTTCTTCGGCGAGCCATTTCAACTGTTCCTCTCCCAAGACGCCTTTTCTTCCTGAATCCAACAATACGAGGTTCGCGTGCGGCAGTTCAATCACGCCCGCCTGAACACCCACCTGCTCTTTCTTCAGGAACGGGAGCAATCTCCACAGGTTCTTGCGATTGTCGTGATTGCCGATCGTCACATGAACGGTGATGCCCGCAGCTCGAATCGGCTCCACAAGCCTGAGAAACTCCTTATACTCGGCTTCTTTACCATTGCTGAGAGCACAGTCGCCGTTGACGATCAGGTGAGCCGGCCGGGGATTGAGTGCGATGACGCTCTTGGCCGCCTCTGCAAGGCATTTTGCCATATGCACGCTTTCATGCTCGCCCTCCTTGACGGGCGACCCGGGCCACTTCGTCCCCGGGTAGACACGATCTGGATCGGCACTGATGTGGGTATCCGCAAGCAAAGCCACCCGGTTCTGGTCCAACCCAGCACGGTCACGATCCGCGGCGGCCAGCGCGCGAGGCATCATCACGGCCGTGCCACCAAGAGCGAGACAGCGATTTACGAATTGACGACGAGTGATCGGCGGAAGAGTGATTGGCATCTTGGATCGGCTTGGATTCCGTGGTTGAGTGATGGACTTTGCAACGATGTCAACGTCCTAGTCTCGCGAACGTCGAAGGCGTGCCACCGGCTACCGGGGGCGCGCCTCCGATTCAGGTTGGGGTTTGTCTTTTGCCCCCCGAGTCCGACTCGGCGCGAGTAGCGGGCTAGTCAGCGCCGTCTTGTTCGCCTTGGTGAATTGTTGAGGCACCATACGCTATCCAGACGTCATTCGAGAGTCGAAGTTGCTCGAGAAGCCCGATGGCTCGGTCATCGCCCGGCCACGAACAGAACAAAGCCTGGTAATAGCCCCGAATCTTCGACTTGGTGACCATGCTGCGATCAGGCAAAGTGACAAATAGGTCGGGGAAGAGAACCCGGGCATGAGGAATGTCTTCATAACCGCCTCCGCGATAGATCCCCTTGTAATTCCGAAGGGCCACCGTCGACACCCCCATCTTCTGAAGTGCTTCGAAGTCACCAGCGATGGAAACCTGTGGCTTGAGGGCGGTCGGAACGAGCGGGGTGACTGGGAATACCGGCTCTTCCGAAGATGACGTGTCAAATCCAGTCAGGAGAGTTGCCACGAGGGCAGCAAATACACGTCTATCGTATGGGAACATCACTTTGGGGCGAACCGTCTACCATGGAACCCTACAGATTGGTGGAATTTTGGCAAGGATCGGCGTAAGGGGCGCGCGGCAAGGCGCTCGAGCAGCCTAACAAAGTGCGTGTTAGAAGGGGCGGGGTATCACGGGGAGGGATTGTTCCTTTTCGGCACGCGAAGGTCAAACCACCCGGAATGCTTCCGGGTTGCGTCCCGGCCGGGCTCTTTTGTGGGCTGGAGCTGGTGGGCAAGTTCAGCATGAGTGGCGAGGACGCGGGCCGGCGCAATCAAGGAATGCCGCGCCCGGAAAACCGCGCTCCCGCCGGCCTCGAACTCCGGGAGCAGTCCCGGTCACGCTGCGCGGGCGGCCTGGTCGGATCCGGAGAGGCGGCGCTTCCTTGCGAAGAGGGCGGATGATCCGAGGACGGCGAGCAGGGCAAGGTTCGGTTCGGGGACCGCAAGGTAGGTGAGAACGATGCTCCCGGACTCCACCGCAAATCCGCTCGGGGCGTGGGGGTTTGCGAAGTGCGCGGTATCGAGGAGGAAGGCGTCCGGCGAAAACCCCTGCAGGGCCCCGCTCACCGAGGCGATTTCGAAGCTGTAGTTGGACTGCGGGTCCCAACTCCCGGCCCCGCCCGTGCCGCCGTGGAGGAAGTCGGCGGACCAAAGACGGAGGGTGACCGGGTTGGAACTGCTTCCGAGGATGTCGAGGTCGCCGGTGATCGAGAGATGGGACCACCCGGTGCCCGGGGTTCCGGCGGTGTCACGGAGCACCACGTCGATGATACTTCCCCCGATCCAAGTTGCGGATCCCGAACCGGTAGCGCTGATCGCAAACGAGAAATCGAGGGAGGAGCCCTTCTGGATGTTGTAGTCGGCCAGGGTCCGGCCCGTCTCGAGGACTTGACCGCCGAAGGACAGGGCTTGGATGCCGGCTGGGATGCCGCAGACGTCCTCGATCTTGGACAGGACCGCATCGATCGTGTCGCTGGACTCCACTTCCAGGGTCACGGTGCCCCTTCCGGGATCGAACACGAAAATCTCCATTCCCCATGCCGGAATCCGGAGGACGGCCACCAGCAGAGCCGCGGCGACAAGAGGGGGCCTCATCAGGAAATTCTCCCAGTCTTGATAATCAAGTCAAGTGCGCGGGCGGAGAAGCCGAACAAGCGGCGGCCGTTCCTCCCAGGATGCCCTCTCAAGCCTTGGGCGCGGAACATCCAACATCGAACAAGGATTCTAGAATATGGAGGGGTCCGGACCGCGCAATGAATTGCCCAGCGAACTTCTTCATTGGGTGTTCCTTGTTCGACAGGCGGCATTCAAGAATCGCGATCAAGGGTGCTTCACCACGTGCCATTCGGTCATGCCCGCTTTCTCCGACCCCCGCCGCGCCCGAGGCAGGAACGCACTCTGCCCTGCCAGAATCGCAGGCCGCAACGATTTGCCTGGCCCCTTCTCGCGTCTTCCGTGCTGCTGAGCTAAATCCGCTTGATGCTCGGGAGCGATCCACAGCGGCGGCAGCATCCCACGGGAGGCCGCCGTCGCTTCCTGCAGGAGCGGCGGTTCACTCGCCACTCAGTTCAACCATCGCGGCGGCCATCGCCTCACCGATCAGGTAGTAGGTCTCGGCATTGCCGTTCCAATGGTATCCCTGGCCCGACGGCGACTCCTCGGCGGGACGGAAGAAGCCCGCGGTCTGGACGCAATCGACGTTGCCCTTGAACTCCGGGTAAGTCTCGGGCGCGGCCTGGGCCTTGCGGATCATCAAGCGGCGGTCGACGCTCTGCTTCGCCCCGCCGAAACCGCTGTCCGCGATCACGAACGGCAGGCCTTCCACCCCGAGGTCCTTGCGCACATCACGGATGAAGTTGGCGAGATTCTCCTCGTACTCCAGGGTGGCCGGCATCCCGCAGCCGTCGTTCCATCCCTGGTGCCATCCGAACCCGGCGACCTCGTGATCCCGCCCCCTCAGTTCCGGGAACTCCCTGCCGATGTCGCCCAGCACCCCCTTCACGTGCGCAAGCATCTCCTTGTAGAACGGCCCGGCCTCCCCGCCCGAACTCGGCGGACGGAAATCCTTCTGGAGGCTCTTTCCTCCCCACGCAGTCTTGATGAGCAGGACCGGTTCGTCGATGGCGTTGCCCATCACATGCCCGAATCCGAGTTCGGGACCGATCGATCCGCTTCTCGCCCCGAATCCGGGCGCCAGCTTTCCCTTCCGGCCGAGATACCAGATCCAGACGTCGTCCCGTTCCACCCACTTCCCATCCTGGTCCTTGAGGTGCTTGTACTTGTCCTCGTTTGCGGCAAGATAGCTCAGGCTCCCCTTGCCACCGGCACGCTTGGGATCGCCCTCGACCTTCCCCGCCCCTTCCATGTTCGACTGCCCGGCGAGGATGAAGACCTTCACCGGTCCCTCGGGCGGTGCGCCCGGGGCTCCGGGGATGGCGGCAAGGACGAGAAGGATGGAGAGAAGAGGCCCTTTCATGCTGGGGTCTGGTTACGGGGGGCCGGGAAGGTTCTTTCGCGACCGGGCCGGGGTGCGCCGCAGGGAACTTGACTCGCGCGGAAGCCACAGCCTCATTGGGGCTCGGCCCGCGCCTGCCGACGGGCATGAAGAACGGTTCATTGCACCCCCATCTTCCCCGGCTTGCCCTCCGGCTTGTCGGTCGAAGCCTCGGCGAAGACGGATGTCTCGACGCCTTGTCCTCCGAAGCCGTGGCGAAGGATGAGGGAGGGGGTCAGATGGGGCTTGAAAAGCAGGTCTGGGAAAGCGACTTCTTGGCGGTAGAAGAACCAATAGTGAGCTTCTTTGAGCGCTACCTCACGATCTGGGTTTTGCTGTGCATCGCGACCGGTATCGCGCTCGGCAAAATCGCGCCCGGTGTCGCACAGGCGCTGGACAGCATGGCGATTACGGTGAATGGCGCGCCGGTGGTGTCCATCCCGATCGCGATCTGCCTCTTCCTGATGATGTACCCGATCATGGTGAAGATCGACTTTCACGAGGTGCTCAAAGCAGGAAGAGCAGTGCGCCCGGTGGGCCTGACCTTGATCATCAACTGGGCGATCAAACCGTTCACGATGTTCGCAATTGCAAGCTTCTTCCTGGGCACGGTGTTCCTGAACTTCATCGGTCCGGAGGCGACCGATCTCGTGAAGATGCCATTCGGCGAGGACATGCTTGTCGGTGATGCCTATGGCGCGGGCCAGGTGGTGCTGGTTGACGGCGTGAAGATGCTTGAAGTGCCGTTGTGGCGCAGCTACCTGGCCGGCTGCATCCTGTTGGGAATCGCCCCCTGCACGGCGATGGTCTTGGTGTGGGGCTACCTGTCGAAGGGAAACGACGGCCATACGCTCGTCATGGTGGCCATCAATTCACTGACGATGCTGTTGCTGTTCGGGTTCCTCGGCGGTTATCTGCTCGGCGTCGGCAAGCTGCCCGTGCCGTGGGAGGCGTTGTTGCTGTCGATCAGTGTCTACGTTGCGCTGCCCCTGATCGCCGGGTACGCATCGCGAAAATGGATCATTGCGGCGAAGGGCGAAGCCTGGTTCAGGGAGAAGTTCCTGCATTTTCTGACTCCCGTCACGATCGCGGCGCTGCTCGTGACGCTGGTCCTGCTGTTCTCGTTCAAGGGCGAGACCATCGTGCAGAACCCGCTGACCATCTTGTGGATCGCGATCCCGCTGTTCGTGCAGACGGTGTTCGTGTTTGCACTGGGCTACGGCTTGTCAAAGTTGTTCGGCCTCAGCTATGAAAACGCTGCGCCGACGGCAATGATCGGTGCATCAAACCACTTCGAGGTGGCTATCGCCACCGCCGCGATGCTGTACGGATTATCGTCGGGTGCCGCCCTCGCGACGGTCGTCGGCGTGCTGATCGAGGTGCCACTCATGTTGATGCTGGTTCGATTCTGCCTGGCGACCCGAGGATGGTTTCGTGCGGCGTAAGGGCCTGAGAAGGCGATCTCCCGGCGTCGGCCATTTCCCCAAGTCTCGACAGCACGCCAGGCAGGGAGCACGCTCTTTCGTGCCGACCCTCATCGACACCGTAGCTTCGGGGGGATAGCGGGTCCGTGTTTCCCACGAACGCCAGCAGGTTGGAACAGCCGTCCCCGTCCGGGTTGGCGGCTGGCGGCCACGGTGGGGGGATGACGGCGGTTCGCCGCATCGCTGCGCAGCGAGCCACCACTTGATCGATCAGCCGCCCGTTCCCGGGGGTCTCCAGCGTGGATGAAGTCTCGCGATGCGGGCCGGGTTCCATCCGAGTCCCGAGTCCCGAGTCCCGAGTTCCGAATCCCGAGGGGATTCCGCAACCCAGCCCGGGGTTGGCACAACCCCGGGTGTCGGGTCCCGATTCCGGGAGCAACGCTGAAGGCGTTCCGGAGTGCCTGCGGGGCGAGGGTTGTGCACCGGTCGATCCTCCTCTTGCGCCAAAGCTCCGCAACCCCTTCGGGGTTGGTTGTCGACTCCGCCGCCCCGGCCCCCGGGTTGTCCCAACCCGGGGCTGGGATCCGGAAGCCCTTCAGGCTTCAGGCGAAGACGGAAGGATCCTTCGTAGCTTCATGCGATGATGGAGGCTTCGTTGCACCCCCACCATCCGCCTCAGGCGGACCAGGCTTGCCCTCCGTAGTCTCGACGGAGGATGGGGTCCAGAAGTGGCTTGAAAACCAGGGCTGAGAAAGGAAATTCACAGCAGGACGTTGCGCATGTCACGGCCAAGGGGCTCGGGCAGTTGGCCATGTTGGAGAACCTCACTTGACTTGCCATGAGCCAAACCAAGATCACCAACGCGGGCCTGAAGAAACTGGCCGGGATGAAGCAGCTCACCCACCTGTTGGCGTCGGTCGTCGCACTGACGTGGTGGCGTCGAAGGTGGCGCCATAAAGCTGAAGACTTGATGACAGGGGGCGCGGCGTGAACGCTGGCTGCCAGGAAATTGCTTTCTCGGTTTCTTTTGGGGGGGCTTGAAAGAGCCATTGGGCCATACCCTGGACCGGGGAAAAGGGGGTTGTCCGAAAACAAAAAACGCCCGCGCGGCGGGGCCGGGCGGGCGTGGGTGATTGATGGGGAGGGCGCGGGTTACTTCTTGACCTGCTGGTGCCGGGAGCGCTTGCGTTCCTGTTGCTCGGCGAGGGCGGCGCGGAGGTGCTGGACCTCGCGCTTGAGCTGATGCACTTCGCTTTGAAGTTTCATCATGGCCTCGCGCTCACGGTTTTTGGCCTCGGTGACCCGGCGCCTCTGGTCCCACTCGGCCTTGCGGCGGGCCTGCTCGCGCATCTCCTGCTCGTAGTGGGTGATCTTCTTCATCTCACCCTCGAGTCCGTGCATCTTGCTTTCGATGTTCCGGACGACTTCAGAGGCCTTCTGGTGCTGCTCGCGCAGGGCCTTCATGGCCTCGTAGAGCTCCTTCTTCTTGGCAGCCATGGCCTTGGCCTTCTGCTCGGCTTCGGCCTTCTTCTTGGCCGCAAGTTCCTTGGCTTTCTTTTCCTCGTCAGCCTTCTTCCTGGCGGCGAGTTCCTTGGCGCGTTTCTCGTCTTCTGCCTTCTTCCTGGCGGCCAGCTCCTTGGCCTTCTTCTCGGCTTCGGCTTTCTTCTTGGCGGCCATCTCGCGGGCCTTGGGATCGGGCTGCGCCTTCTTGTTGGCGGCGGCCTTGCGGGCCTCCTCGGCAGCCTTCTTGCGGGCGGCGATGGCCTTGGCGCGCTTCTCGGCTTCGGCTTTCCTCTTGGCGGCGAGTTCCTTGGCCTTCTTCTCGGCTTCGGCTTCCTTGCGGGCCTTGTCTGACGGCTTCTGCTGGGCGGCCTGCGTCTTGGCGGGCTTGGCCTTTTCCTTCTTGTCGGGTGTGGCGGATCCGAGCCCGGCCACGCAGGCACTGAGCAGGATCACGGCGATCGTTGTCTTCATTGGATTGATTTTTGGTTGGGCAGGGCCCCGGAGGGGCGTGTTGCTTTAACTAGCAACAGGGGCGCGCGGGCGCTTCTTTCAAAAGGGTGGGGGGATGGGCGGCCGTCCTTCCAGGTCAGCGTTCAGCGCCCGGCGGATATTCGTAAACATTCCGATCATTCGTGTTGAGAGATTGCAGAACACGAATGCCCACGAATTAACCGAATGTTCACGAATCCGGGCTTCCCAGCCTTCATCCGTGACAATCGGTTTCAATCCATGGAACTCCGTGTTCCTGGGATCTCTTCAACACGGATTAGAAGGGATTGAGACGGATTCACATGGATTGTGAAATTGAGTCGTTTTAGGGGTCAGTTTTAGGGGTCCAGTTTTAGGTTTTAGGGGTCGGTTTTAGGGGTCAGTCAAATTATTTATTGCACTTCCCCGGCCGTCGGGTTCAGAGTTCCTGGCATGGCGAGGCAGGTTCGCGTGCAGTTTCCGGGAGCCATCTATCATGCCATGGCGCGGGGGGACCGGCAGGAACCGATTGTGAAGGACGACCACGATCGCGATGCCTTTGCCGATCTGCTGGAGGAGCTGGTGGAGCGGACCGGATTCGAGGTGTTCGCCTGGGTTCTCATGACCAACCACTACCACCTCGCCTTCAAGACCCCGGAGCCGAATCTGGTGGAAGGAATGAAGTGGTTCCAGAATACCTGGACGAAGCGGTTCAATGCGCGGCACCGGCTATGGGGCCATCTCTACGGAGGGCGTTACAAGGCGATCCTGGTGGAGGAGGGCGAACACCTGGGGACCCTGATCGACTACATCCATCTTAATCCCTTCCGGGCCGGGCTGGTGACGGTGCGCCAGGGGTTGGAGAGCTACCGGTGGTCGAGTTTGCCCGACTACGTCAAGGCGCCGCGGCAGCGCCGCCCCTGGGTGCAGGTGGAGCGGGGGCTGGTGCACAAGGAATTCGGCGGAGACACTGCGGCGCAGCGGCGGCGTTACCTGCGGCATCTCGAGGCGGTGGCCCGGGAACGCGGAGGGGTCCCTGAACTGCCGGATGGCGAGGAGCGCAGCCTGCAGTCCACCTTGCGGCGCGGCTGGTATTTCGGCGCGGAGGAGTTCCGGGAACGGATGTTGGCGCAGCTGGAGAAGCTCAAGGGGAGCGAGGGGAAGGGCCATCGCCGCCGGAGTGGCTACAATGGCGTCCAGGCGCGCGACCACGGAGAGAAGGAAGCGAAACGTATGCTCAAGGCGGGTCTCGCCGCCGCCGGCCTGCGGAAGGCGGACTTGCGCAAACTCAAGAAGAGCGACTGGCGAAAGCGGTCTATCGGGCGCGTGATTCGGAAGCGCACCGTGATGCCGGTGTCCTGGATTGCCGAACACCTCGAGATGGGACACCCGAATCAGGCTGCTACCCTGGTGCGCCACGACCCCGCACGGGAATGGGGTGCGGAGTGGAAGAAGGCACGGGACCTCATCCGGCGAATCGAGAGCAATGAATAATTTGACTGACCCCTATGATGCTCCTAGCAGTTGCAGTTGGATCGCGGCGCACTGCATGGAGATGGGTGCGGTGCTGGCCACCTTCGACCGGCACGTTGCGCACATCGAAGGGCTCCGCACGTGGATGGGGGAGTGACGTGGCCAATTCCCCGCCCGGTTCCTTCGTGAGATGCGCGGGGAGCGGGGCGCGATCGATCCTCAGGGGCTTGCTTTATTATTAGCACATCTGTAGTTTCAGATTGTCCAATCCTGGAGGGTCCCTACAATCCCACCATGTCGGCGTTGGTTTCGGGTCTCTCCGGGAGATTGCCATGCCAGGGGCATCGGATCGCATCCATTTCGGGGTTGTTCGCCCGAGGAAAGCCGGCGCGTCACGTCGCGAGTTTCGCTCTTGCCGCGACTTTCCTTCTTCATCCGGGTCTCGCTCGTGCCGCCCTCGTGTCCTACTGGAATTTCGACGAGTCGGACACCGGCACCGGCACCGCGTTTGACCAGGAAGACTCGAACGACGGGGTATTCGAGGGCGCCGCTATCCGCGCGACCGGGCTGATCGGAGCGGGTGCCGCCTCGTTCACCAACACGAATGGCGACGGGGTGAACGTCGGCGCGGGCACGAGCAACAACTTTTCCACCACCTCCGGGATCACCATTGAAGCGCTCATCGACAGCAACTGGAGCGGGGCCTTCGGGGACTACGACGAGATTTTCCGCAAGGAAGACGGCAGTAACCGGATGCTGTTTTCTTTCCAGCATGACAACGGCCCCCAAGGCCCGGTTCTCTCCTTCGGCTTGAATGTCGGTGGCGCGTACGGAGAGCTCGACATGGCCCTTGATGGTGTCGGCGGCCGGCCCACCCTCGCCCAAATCACCACGGGCGTCCATCATGTCGTCGCGACTTACGACATGGTCACCGGAGCCAAGTCGATCTGGTACGATGGAGCGAACGTCCACACCATCGATCTCGGCGGCCTCAGCATCGCGAGCGGCGGCGGCGCGGACGCCTTGATCGGGAACGATCACACCGCACTGGAACCGTTTTCGGGAATCATCGACGAGGTGGCCTTTTACAGCCACGCCCTCTCCGCCGCGGAGATTTCGCTGCATTACGACAGGGTCCGGGCAGGGAACAACTACTTTACGCCGCTCCCCGAGCCCTCCGGAGCGCTCCTGTCCCTCGTCGCCATGACACTCCTGTCGCTCCCTCGCCGGCGCCCGCACCGCGGTTGACTCCCGACCTTCTCCGGGAGGCGGGACAGCGAATGGAAGGACAGTTCCGTGTGGAGCGGGCCACTCCGACGCGATCCGAGTTGTTCCCCGGCCGGGGCAGGGGTCCCACTCGGTCATTGTCTTGCGGGCCTGCACCCCCACCAACCCCGGTCCAGAAGAGGCTGGAAAAACCGGGGCGAAAAAGGAAATTCCTAGCGGTCACCGTCTCCTCGCTCAAGACGAGTCGATCCCGCGCAACCGTGCGGCGGGCCTGCAGGGCCTTGAAGCGCACGATCACCTTCGCCCATGGCAGGAATCCCCCCTCGTCCTCGAGCTGATCGAGCTTCTTCCACATCACCACGCTGGCCTCCTGGAGCACGTCATCCACCGCTTCCCAAGTCGGGAGCAACGTCCGGAGAAAGGCCCGCAATTCGGGCTCGTGCGCCACGAAGAGGCGCATGAATTCGGCTTCCTTCTCTCCATCCATGATCCATTACAGGCCTTCAGCAGGCACATGTGCTACCCTACTATTCCCGTCGATCTCGCTACCTGCCGGAGATTTTCGGAATCCGAAAAAGAAACACTCCGGATTCCAAGCGGAAATCATGCCTGGGCAAGTGGGCCCCGGAAACTCACAGGGATCGGCCGCGGAATAACTTCGTCAAGGACAGGGGTTGCAATCCCCTGGTGACAAAGGGGACAGACGAGACGAGACACGCGCACCCGGAGTCACCTCAGATCCAGTTCTCCAGCAGCAGGCCGGGCACGCGGCTGAATTCCCTCGTGTTCGCCGATACGAGGGTTCCGCCGAGGGCACGGGCATGGGCGGCGATCAGCGTGTCGTGCGACCCGATCCCGGAGCCGCTGCGCTCGAGCGATGCCCTCAACAATCCGTACTCGACGGCCGCCGCACTCTCGAAAGGCATGGAAGGGATCATCGTCAGGAGGGCGCTGATCCGGTCGTGATTCCGGGCCGGATCGGCGCTCTTCTCCGCCCCGAACCGCAGCTCCGCTTCCGTGATCACCGACAGGCAGACTTCGCCGCTGCACAGCGGCCTCAACTTGGCTCGCAAGCGCTCGTGTCCCGGTTTGCGCCGGAGAAGATGCACGCAGTGGTCCGTGTCGAGGACGAACATCGGGCTCACAGGCTCTCGACCTCCCGGGCAGGTTCGAGGCCCTCGCGCTCGCTTCCCTCCTCCATGAAGTCGTCGGTCACCCCGTCCTCGTCGAGCAGGGCGAAGAGCGCCGCCCATCCCTTCGGCAGCAGGGTGATCGCACCCCCTGCGCCGCGGATGATCTCCACCTCGTCGCAGTCGAAACGGCAGTCCTTCGGCAGCCGCACCGCCTGCGAATTCCCACTCTGGAAGATTCTGCCCGTCGGCATGAGGAATGTATATACGCTCCGTGTATACTCGTCAACCCCAATCGCGAAGCAGCACGGACAAATAGGACCAATAGAGGGACGGGTCATCCATGGCGACGGTCCAGATTCGGCAGGGAAAATAGCACCCTCCAATTTCCAGATAATTCCCAAGTCCAGAACCAGGTCCCAAACACGGATTGATTCGGATGGACACCTCTTGCCGACAACCCCCTTTTCCCCGATCCCCGGCATGGCCCAATGCCTCTTGCAAGGGGCTCCCTGAGAAAGCAAATTCCTGCAGCCAGTGCAGTTAATTTTACAGCTTTTCCATTGCCTCGATAACAGAATCTGCTAATTTTCGCCATATGAACGTATCGCTCACCCCCGAACTGGAGCGCTGGATTCAGTCCCGAATGGAGACCGGAATGTATGGGTCTGCGAGCGAGGTGGTGCGGGAAGCGATCCGGGTCTATCGGGCCTACGAGACGAGTCGGGACGCGAAGCTGGCCCAACTGCGGAGTGAGCTTGAGGTGGGAATCACGGATCTGGAGTCCGGAAGGAGCGCTCCCTTCAGCAAGGATCTCGTCGAGGGCATCAAGGCCCGGGGACGTGCCCGTCGAAAGTAGGGTCCATGGCCGACGTGATCATCTCGGAGCGGGCCATCGCTGACCTCGACGAGATCTGGGACTACATCGCCGAAGACAGTGTTCGGAGTGCCGATCAGGTCATCGATCGGATCCATCGCCGGTGCCTCTATCTTGGAGACCATCCCGAGATCGGGATGAAACGCGATGATCTTCAACCCGGCTTGCGACGAATCCTCGAGGGCAGATTTGCCATCTTCTACCGGAGCCGAGCCGGCGTTCTTGAGGTGGTGAGAATCCTGAGGGGCGAACGAGATCTCCCAGGCATGTTTGGCGGGAGCGGTTAGATCCGGCCCACCGCCGGCTCACGCCGCGCACTGGACATGGGACTCCGCCCGATCCAGTCTTTGCCCGTGCCGACCCTCATCGACGCCGCGGACGAACTGCGCAAGAAGCTACGCCCGCTGAAGTTCCCCGCCCCGGTCTCCCACACCTACAACCCGCTCGACTATGCGTGGGAGCGGCATTGCGACTACCTCGAGCGCTTCGGGAAGGGACCGAAGCGGGTCCTGATGCTGGGGATGAACCCGGGGCCCTATGGCATGGCGCAGACCGGGGTGCCCTTCGGGGAGATCGCCGCGGTGCGGGACTGGATGGGCATCTCGGGGCCGGTCGGCAAGCCCGATCCGGAACATCCCAAGCGCCCCATCACGGGATTCGACTGCGAACGGTCGGAGGTCAGCGGGCGGCGGCTGTGGGGGCTCTTTGCGGAGAAGTTTCCCACGCCCGGGGACTTCTTCACGGACCACTTCGTGGCGAACTACTGCCCGCTGGTGTGGATGAGGGACACCGGCGCCAACCTCACGCCCGACAAGATCCCGGCAACGGCGATGCAACCGGTGGCCGAGGCGTGCCGCCGCCACCTGAAGCGCGTGATCGAACTTCTCGATCCGGAGTTCCTCATCGGGGTGGGGGCCTATGCCGAGAAGCAGCTCGCCGCGGCTGCGGGGGACCTCGGATGCGAGGCCAGGCTCGGCAAGATCCTGCACCCGTCCCCGGCTTCCCCGGCCGCCAACCGCGGTTGGGCCGAAGCCGCCAGCCGCCAATTGGAGGAACTGAAGGTGTGGTCGAAGTGACTCCCCCGCATTCGGACAGAGCGCCGCGCCGGCAAACCCCCGTCATCATCGTCGGGGGCGGGCTGGCGGGGCTTGCCTGTGCGCACCGTTTCGCCGAGGCCGGCGTGGAGTTCCTCCTGGTGGAGGCGTCGGATGAACTCGGGGGCCGCGTGCGCACCGACGAGCAGGACGGCTTTCTCCTCGACCGCGGCTTCCAGGTGTTTCTCAGCGCCTACCCCGAGGCGGGCCGGCGGCTCGACCTGGAGGCCCTCGATCTGCGCCGCTTCAAGCCCGGCGCCCTGGTCTTCACGAAGGGCCGGCGCCACCGCCTGATGGATGTCTTCCGGGCGCCCCGCCACGCGCTTTCCACCGCGCTCCAACCGATCGGATCCGTCCGCGACAAGCTGCGGGTCGGGAAGCTGCGATGGGAGATGCTCCGGAAGCCGGTCGAGGCGATCGAGGCGGGGGAGGATCTCACCACCGCGGAGTACCTGCGGAAGCGCGGCTTCTCGGAGGCCATGATCGACCGGTTCTTTCGCCCGTTCTACGGCGGCATCTTCCTCGAACGCGACCTGCGCACCTCGAGCCGCATGTTCGAGTTCACCTTCAAGATGTTCGCCCGGGGGTTTGCCAGCATTCCGGAGAAGGGCATGCAGGAGATTCCCCGCCAGCTTGCGGCCCGCCTGCCCGCCGGATCCTGTCGCCTCAACACCCCGGTGCGCGCCGTGCAGCAGACCGGGGTCACCCTGGCGGACGGGGAGCGGCTCGCCGCGGAGTCGGTGGTGGTTGCCACCGATGCCGGCGCGGCCGGTGAACTTCTTCCCGGAGGGCCGGAGGAGGAGCGGGCGTGGCGGTCTGTGGCGGGCCTCTATTTCTCCGCGCCGCGTTCGCCCTTGAACGAGGCCATCATCGCGCTCAACGGGGACGACGGCGGTCTCGTCAACAATGTGTGCGCGCTCTCCGATGTCGCCCCGGGCTACGCGCCGGAGGGGCGGGCCCTCATTTCGGTGTCGGTCCCGGGCCTCCCGGATTTTCCGGATCTCGCGGAACGGGTGCGCGCCGAATTGCGCTCGTGGTTCGGCGGGGAGGTGGACCAATGGAGCCACCTGCGCACCGACCGCATCCGGCGGGCTCTTCCCGAGCAGTCCCCCGCCCTCTCACCCGCCGAAAGCGCCGGATACCGGGTCCACGACGGCGTCTTCGTCTGCGGGGACCACTGCACGAGCGCCTCCATCGAGGGGGCCCTCGTCTCCGGGAGGCGCGCCGCGGAGGCGGTTTTGGAAACACGGAAAGGCAACTCCAGCGGCCGGCCGGCATGAGATCGCACCCCGGCCCCCTCCTGATCCAGGCGCAGCTTGTCGTGGCGGCGGCCATGACCGGGATCATCTGGTTCGTGCAGCGCATCACCTATCCTCAGTTCCTGGTGGCCGACGCCACGAGCTTCGCCTCCTTCCACGCCCACTACACCAGCCGGCTCACACCGATCGTGGCACCCCTCATGATCGCGGAGCTTGCTCTCGCCCTCGGGTCGGTGTGGTTCTTCCGGCGGTCCAGGGTCCGGGGGCTCATCCTCCTTGGCGCGGTGCTCGTGGCGGCCCTCTGGCTGACGACCTTCCTCGTGCAGGTGCCCCTCCACGAGCAGCTGGCGGAGGGGTGGTCGGCTCCGGTGGTCCGGAAACTGGTCGACAGCAACTGGTTCCGCACCATCCTGTGGAGCGTCCGCCTCGGCCTCCTCCTCCTGATCGCGTCGAGGCTCAGGCCGGACGAGGGCGGCGGCCTCCGGGACGCCCGGAGCTAACCACTCGAGATTCATGCCCATGCCGAAGATCCGTCACCTCCACCTCGTCCTTGGGGATCAACTCGATCACCGCTCGGCGCTCTTCGACGATTTCGACGGGGAGGAAGACGCGGTCTGGATGGCGGAGGTCGCGCAGGAGGCCGAGCACGTGTGGTGTCACCAATTGCGGATCGCCTTCTTCTTCTCCGCGATGCGCCACTTCCGGGATGAGCTGGACGAGAAGGGCCGGCGCGTGCACTACACCGAACTGGCCGCGAAGGCGTCCGACGACGCCGGGGGGACCTTCGGCGAGGTCCTCCGGAAGGACGCGAAACGCCTCAAGCCCGAGAAACTCATCGTCGTGCAGCCCGGCGACCACCGGGTGGAGGAGGAACTGCAGGCCGCCGCCGAGGCGCTCGGCATCGACCTCGAGATCCGGGACGACAATCACTTCTACGACACCCCGTCCGGGTTTCGGGATTGGGCCGACGGCCGAAAGTCCTTGTTGCTGGAGACCTACTACCGGCACATGCGGAAGAAGCACGGCATCCTGCTCAACGACGGGAACAAGCCGGCCGGCGGCGAGTGGAACTTCGACAAGGAGAACCGGGAGACGTTCGGGAAGGAGGGGCCCCCGGACGGGATCAAGGCGCCGCGGCGGTTCTCGCCGGACCAGACCACCGGGGGGGTCCTGGAGCTGGTGAAGAAGCGGTTCGGCGACCACCCGGGCACCCTCGAGCACTTCGATCTCCCCGTCTGCCGGGCCGATGCCCTGAAATGGCTGCGGGAGTTCGTGCAGCGGCGCCTCCCGGAATTCGGGACGCACCAGGATGCCATGTGGACCGGCGAACATTTCCTCTACCACTCGCGGCTCTCGTGCCTGCTGAACGTGAAGCTCCTGGACCCGCGGGAGTGCATCGAGAAGGCGGTGCAAGCCTACGAGGACGGGGACGCCCCCATCAACAGCGTGGAGGGCTTCGTCCGGCAGATCCTCGGCTGGCGCGAGTTCACCCGCGGGATCTACTGGCTCCACATGCCCGGGTACCTCGGGAAGAACTTCTTCGGCGCGGAGGCGGACCTTCCCTCGTTCTACTGGGACGGCGAGACGGAGATGGAGTGCGTCCGCGACGCGATGCAGAACGTTCTCGCGCACGGCTACGCGCATCACATCCAGCGGCTCATGGTTCTCGGACTCTTCGCGCAGATCTACGGCGCGGACCCCCGGAAGTTCCACGACTGGCACATGGCGATGTATCTCGATGCCATCGACTGGGTGTCGGCGCCGAACACGATCGGGATGAGCCAGTTCGCGGACGGCGGGATCGTGGGCACCAAGCCGTACTGCGCATCCGGGAACTACATCAACCGGATGTCGAACTACTGCGGGAACTGCCGCTACAATCCGAAGAAGGCCAGCGGCGACGACGCCTGCCCGTTCACGACGTTCTACTGGGAGTTCCTCGGCCGCACCTACGAGCAGATCAAGGACAACCGCCGGATGGTCTTCCAGGTGAAGAACTACGAGAAGAAGAGCGACGACGACCTCGAGGCCATCTCGGAACGGGCCGCGGAGCTCCGCCGCGAGTGGGCGTAAGGCGGGCCTACTTGTCCTTCGCGCCGCCGTAGGCGCGGATCCAGTCGACTTCCATCCGGAACGGTCCCGGCTTCTTGTCGCCGAGGAGGAGGCCCAGCCGCTGGATCTTGCCGGGGTCGAACTTCGCGTCGGGAAGGTCGCGCCCGCGCCAGCTGCCCCGGAAATTCTTGAAGGGCACCTTCACCTCGGTCCATTCGCCTTTCGTGGTCGGGAGGTCGGCGCTGAAGGAGACCGCCATCGCGCCGCGGAAACGGGCGTCGGTTTCGAGGCGCACCTGGTAGGTCCGGCCGTCGCCCTTGACCCGCAGGACGAGCCCCTTGTGGGCGGCCAGGTCCATGGTGTCGAACCGACCAGTGCGGATCGAGGAGAAGCCGCCGTTGTTCTCCAGCGACAGGACGCCTTCAAAGCGCAGCACTCCGGCATCCACGATGGCCATCTTTCCCTTCGAGAGTCCGCCCATGACGCCGTCATCGACGACGGTCCATTGAAACTTCGCGTCTTCCTCCTTTTTGAACTCGGTGATGGAACGGTCGCCCTTTTCGGGCTCCGGCTGGTCTGCGGCGGTCATGCTGAATGGCATCGCCGCGGCCGCGGCCGAGAGGACCAGGACCTGGATTCGGTTGCGGCGGGACGTGCGATGGTGCTTTGGGACTGACATGAATGGCGCTTAGTTTAGACTGCGCTTCGTAGCGGAAGGCTTGCGCCTTCCGAACACCAAGCCATCGAGGATACTTGAAAGGCTTGGCTGGTCGGCACGGGCAACCGTGCCGCTACCAACGACAATCCGGCTTAAGTGAGTGCCATTC
>JABDMC010000036.1 GCA_013001695.1 Akkermansiaceae bacterium | reverse complement strand
CCTTCACCCGGCTGTTGCCCTTCACCCGGCTGTTGTCCTTCGCCCGGCTGCTGTCCTTCGCCCGGTTGTTGCCCTTGCCCCGGCTGCTGTCCTTCGCCCGGCTGTTGCCCTTCGCCCGGCTGCTGTCCTTCGCCGCGCTCCCGCCCTGCGCGTTCGCCGGCTCCCGCCGGGGGCTGTTCTCCTTCGTCCGGATTCGCTCCACCGGGCCCTTCCCGGTCGCCGGGCGCGGCCGATTCCCCGGCCTCGCCTTCTTCGCGGCCCGGCATCTCGCCTTCTCCGGCAGGGGGGGAATCCTCGCCGGGTGCTTCGCCTGCCCGTTCCGGCGGGCCGGCCCCTCCCTGCCGCTCGCGCTCGGCCTCCTCGACTTCGCGCAGGAGATTCTCGATCTCGGAGCGGGCCATCCGGAGGGCGGTCTCCTCATCACCCAGGACGCTCTCCGCGGCGCGCTCCACCCCCTGCTTGAGATCGTCGATCCCCTGCCGGGCGGCCCGCTCGAATTCGCCGGCCTCCCCGAGACGATCGAAGCGTGAGAACCGCCGGGCGTTGTCGAGCGCCCGCTCGACACCCTCCGTTTCCGCTTCCCGGATCGCCTCGTAGAGCTTCCCCGCCAACAACGGTTCCCCCTCCTCGGCCTGCTCGCTCAGCTCGCGGAGGTCCTTCAGCAACTCCTCGAGGCGCTCCTGCTGTTCCTTCAATTCGCGGGCCACCTCTTCCCCGCCGGGGGCGTCATCGAACGGATCGGCCTCTTCGCCCCGCTGCTCCTGCGCCTCGCGCTCCAGCCGCTCCCCGATGTCCTCCTGCGCCCCGGCCAACTCCCGGGCCGCCTGCCGCGCCCCGCGCATCTCGTCGGCAAACCGGTTCGCGGTCCGCTCCCGGAACTGGTCCGCCATCCGGTCAAACTGCCGCTCGGCGCGCGTGCCGGCATTGACGGCCTCGTCCAGTTGCTCGTTCTCGAGGGCCTCCGCCGCCTCCTGCGTCTCGCGGCGGGCTTCCTCCAGCTGCTCGCGGTCTTCCGCCGTGCGGCTGCGGTTTTCCTCGTTCTCCATGCGCTCGTTCAGCTCGTCGAGGTCGGCCAGCATCTCGCGCTGTTCCTCCTCGAGGCGTTCCAACTCGCGGCGGATCTCCTCTTTCTCCTCCTCGGTCTCGGCCTCCTCCAACATGGCCTGCAGCTCCTTGATCTTCTCGGTGAGACCACCCTGCCGCCGCGCCAGCTCCTTCAGGCGGTTCAGCATCTGGAGATCCTCGCGGTTCGCGGTGCGTTGCTGCTCCTGTTGCTGCTGGTCCGCGTAACGCTGGGTTTCATAGCGCTTCTCCTCTTCCTTCAGCTCCATGTTCATCATCTGGCGCTGCTGCCGCTGCGAGGCGCTGCTGCTCGAACTCTGCTGGCTCGAGCGCTGGATCTGGAATTCGCGGGCCCGCAGGCGCAACAACGCCGCGTAGGCCTCCTGCTCGTGACCAAGGGCGGCGTGAAGTTCCGGGGCGTCGTCCTCGTCCTCGATCGCCCCGAGCCGTTCGGTGGCGGCCTCCATGGCCGCAAGGGCCGCCTCGAGGTGCATCGTCAACTCGCTGTCCCCGACCAGCCCCGCAGCCTCGGCGGCCATCTCCATCACGGCGCGCTGGCCGGCGTCGAGCACCGGGGCATCGTCGACGATCTGCGCGGGCGTCTTTTCCGCCATCCGCATCAGTTTCCAGGTGGCGTTCAGGACCTCCTTCTGCATTTCGAGCAGCTTCTCGCTCTGGTTCCCCTGCCCTTCCGGGGATGATTCGCTTTCCCCGCCGCCGGGCGCTTCCCGGAAGATCTCCTCGAAGTGCCGCACCTCCGCGAAGCGCAGGTCGCTCTGGACCCGGCGGGTCGTCCCGTCCGGGCCGGTGTCCTCCGCCCAGAAGAAGTAGGTCAGGAGATCGTTCGGCTGCGCCCCGAGTTCCTCGAAGTCGAGGAGGGTCGATACCAAATGTCTCTTGTCGGCCTCGAACCCGCCGGTGTCGAAGGTGACCTCCCGCGCCTCGCTTCCGAACTGGTAGGTTGCGCCGGCCGCCACGATCCGGACGTCATCCCAGACCTTGGCCTCCACCGCGAGTTCCTGCAGCGGTGTCACCGCGGCATCCTGCCCGGGAAACCCGAGCGCGATCTGCGGCGGCAGGTTGCGCTTCACCTTGATCCGAAACAGCGGCGGACGCCGGTTCGCGCGCCCCTCCGCATCGGTGAGATGAACGCGGAGGTCGGTGTCCTGGCCCGGCGCCAGCTCCACGAGCATGACCCCCTCGTCTTCCGCGGACGGGGTGAGGGCCACGTCGAGGCCCTGTTTCCCGTCGGTCACCCGGCCGGCGCGCGCCGCGGCATTCGTCCGGACCTGCAACCGCACCGTCGATCCCTCCAGAATCGTGATGCGCCGCGTGTCCTTGACCAGCTTCGCGGAAAGATCCGACCCGCCGGGCGGCTCGATCGCCGCGTCGATGCGCTCGACCGCCGGAAGGAGAAAGGTCGTCACGGAAAAGTCGCGGCTGGCGTCCCCCGCGAAGGTGATGCGGTAGGTCCCGTCGGCGTCCGCCCGGGGAATCGCCGCCACGAACACCGGATCGGCAAGGTTGCGCGCCATCGGGATGGTGCGGACCACCTCGCCGAGGGTCGCTTCCAGCTTCGCCCCGGTCGGCACGCGGTCGCCGAAGCGGGCCGTCACGATCAGCTTGCTGTCGCGCTCGACCTCGACGTCGCCGGGGGTCACTTCCAGGTCCCACTCCCCGCCCGTGTCGCCGAGCAGCGCCGGCGCCCGCGATCCGTCGCCTTCCGGTCCCCCCGGCCGCGTCATCGAGAAGGCCAGGAGGAGCCAGGCCATCACCATCGCCGCGGCCGCAAGCCGCTCGCCGAGTCGCCACCCGCGGCGCCTCCGCCCCGCCTGCGTGTCGCGCCAACCGGCCGCGATCGCTTCCTGCGCGGCGTCGTGGACGACCCGTTCCTGGAGAAAGCTGAGCTTCTTCCCCCCGGTCTGGTCCTCCTGCTCGACGGCTGTGACGAGGAGGGCCTCGAGTTCCGGGTTGTTCGCCTCGATCCTGCGGGCCACGGCGTGCACGTCGATCGCCGGGCGGCGGCAGGCCAGCTTGTGGATGACCACCGCGATGGCCCCGGCGACCAGCGGCCCGAGCAGCCACATCGCCGAGAATTCCCCGGTTCCGCGCATCGAGCCGATGCCGAGCAGGGAGAGCACCGCGACCACCAGGAAAACGATCACCCGGCCGCGACTTCTGCGGATGCGTTCCTCGCGTTCGACGATCGGCGCGAGTTGACGTTGCAGGACGGATTCGATCATGGGACGGCGGGTTGGGGTTCCGGAAGGGACCGCCCGGCGCGGGCTCCCATCCACGATTCAACGGCGAGGAGGGCGAGGAGAATCACCACCGCCCATCGCCACAAGTTCTGGTTCGCCTCGGTTTCCCGGTCGCGCAAGCGGCGTTTGGCCTCGCCGGCGATGATCCGGGCCTCCCGGGCGCCGGTCGGCAGGGGAACCCCCAGGGCCCCGAGGGTGGCCGGGGCCAGCGGGGCGAGGTCGGACTCCGACGGCCGCAGGTTCACCGCGAAGGCGCGCTCCCGCCTCCCGCCGGTGGCCCGGTAGATGCCGGGGGCGGCCGGACGATAGGATTCACCGGCCTCGAGCGCCACGGATTCGCCCGACGGCAGGATGAGCTTCCGCTCCGCCGCATCCAGCGGCAGCGGTTCGCCGGCGAAGAATTGCCGCACGCCGCCGACCTGCGGGCCGACATCCGCGAAGATCGAGAAGAGGAGCGGGACGAACTTCGACGAGAGGCTGAGCTGGCTGTCGCGCGGATGCCACCCGGAGAGCATCACGAAGACCGATCCCTTGCCGGCGGGGAGGTCGATCCACGCCGGGTCGCCGGTGTCGAACCGCGCCACCACCCTGGCCCCGTCCGGCAGGGCGTCCCCGCCGAGGATGCGGTACTTCCAGAAATGCACATCGGTGAAATCGCGCCAGCGCGGATCGCGGAACTCGCGCAGCGACGGATGCGCGAACTCGATCTTCTCGAGGAGCGCATAGCCCCCGTCGTATTCCTCCAGGGCCGGATTCCCCATGCCGGTGATGGTGGCGAGGGTGCGGTCCATGGCGGCGGAGGTCACCACCACGAGGGCGCGCCCCCCGGCCTCGACGAAGCGCTGCACCGCCGCCGGTTCCGCCCCGGCCAGCGGTCTCGCCACCACCAGGATCGCCGGGTCCGCCGCGAGGTCGTCGACAAAGCGCGGGATCAGGACCTCCGATGCTCCCAACGCGCGGCGGAAATAATACTCGGGCCGGTTGCTGTCGTCCGGTTCGCCGGCCCCGATGAAACGCATCGTCACCGTGGCGGGTTCGCGCGGCGCGAAATAGACGCGGTTGTCGAAGTCGTGCCCGTCACCCGCGATGGTGACTTCCGCGGCGGGCGCCTCGAGCTGCACGACCCGGCTCTCGCCCGGCGGAACCACCGCCGTCACGGTCGTCTCGCCGGCGCGCAGCACGAATTCGGTCCGCTCCGAGGCGGCGTCATTGCGGACCCGCACCGCCGGCCGGCGCGGGTCAAGGCTGGCGGCCGCCGCCACGGACACGTTGGTGGGATTCTTCGCCTCGAGCGGCTCGATCCGCACGGTGAGGTGCGCCGGCCACGATGCTTCCGCGACCGCATCGAGGGCCGCCCCCGATTGCAGGTCGCTGATGACCACGATCTCGGCGGGCTGCGCGGCCTCGTCATCGGAGGTGGCGTCCGCCAGCATCTCGGCGGCCGCCACCAGCCCGCTGCCAAGGTCGCTGCCGAGCCATCCCGGTTCGATCGACGCCACGGCGTTGACCGCGATCTCGGCGCGCCGCGAGGCGTCCGCCGACTCCCAGTCGGCGAATGACACGAGCGTGCGCGGCGCGGCATCGACCGCCACAATCGCGAGGGCGTCGTTCGCGCGGACCTCGCGGATGTGCCTTGCGGCGGCCTCCCTGGCGTCGTCCCAGAGGCCCGCGCGGCGCATCGAGGCGCTCGTGTCGAGGAGGACCACGGTGCGGTGGCGGCCGTCGGTCTCCACCGTGCCGTCGCCGCGCAGGAACGGGCGCGCGAACATCGCGGCGAGAAGCAGGAGCGCGAGGCAGCGCAGCACGAGCAGGAGGACGTGCTCGAGCCGGCTCTTGCGCTTCAACGGCTGCTGTTTCGACGGGTCGAGGAACATCAGGGAACTGAATTCCACGGCATCCTTCGGCGGCCGGCGCCGCAGGTGCAGGTAGATCGGGATCGCCGCCGCAAGGGCCCCGGCGAGGTAGAGGGGAAAGAGGGCGCCCATCTTATGATGCCTTTCCGAGGTTGGCGTTCCGGCGGGACGGGCGCGCGGCCCGGTGCGAGCGCGACGTCAGCAGGTCGAAGAGGGCGAGATCGAGCGGCCGGTCGGTCGGCGACAGGTAGTAGTCGATCCCGGCCCGCTGGCAGATGGCGCCGGCCGTCGCGAGATGCGCCTCGAGGCGTTGGCGGTACGCGGCGCGGGCCTCTTCCGGGTCGATGAACTGCTGCCGGCCGGATTCGAGGTCGGTGAACTGCGCGGCATCCTCGAACCCGAAGTCGAGCTCGCGGGGGTCGAGGATCTGGAAGACGAGGACTTCGTGGCCGCGGGCCCGCAGGAATCCCAGGCGCGATTCGAGGATGTCGAGCGGCGCCAGCAGGTCCGTCAGCAGGATGAACATCCCGCGGCGCCCGTGCATCTGCGCCACGCGCTCGAGGGGCCCGCCAAGGTCGGTGGTGCGCCCCTCGGGCGGCTTCTCGAGGGCCAGCATGAGGCGCCGGAGGTGCCCGGGCCGGTTGCGGGGAGGAAGGTAGTCGCGCACCTTGTCATCAAACCGCGTCACCCCCACGGCATCGCCCTGCCTCGAGAGAAAACACGCCAGGGTGGCCGCGAGGGTCGCCGCGTAGTGGTGCTTGGTCACCGCCGGATCCGACCCGTACATCATCGACCGGCTCCCGTCGACGAGCAGTTGGCAGCGCAGGTTCGTCTCGTCTTCGAACTTCTTGATGAAATACCGGTCGCTGCGCGCGAAGACGCGCCAGTCGATGTGCCGCACGTCGTCGCCCGGCGCGTATTGCCGGTACTCGCTGAACTCCGCCGAGAACCCGTGATAGGGGCTGCGGTGGATCCCGCTCCAGAACCCCTCCACCACGATCCGGGCGCGCATCTCGAGCGACCGGATCCGCATCAGGGCGGCCGGGTCGAGGAGGCGGGACGGGGTGGCGTTCTCGGCGGGCATGGCGGCGAGGGCGGAATCAGGCTTTCCCGGTCAACGGCGCCGGAACCGATTCGAGGAGGTGGGTGATGATCTCGGGCACGCCGACGTCCTCCGCTTCCGCCCGGTAGTTGGGTAGGATGCGGTGCCGCAGGACCGGCGCGGCGAGCGTCCGGACATCGTCGGTGGTGACGTGCGCCCGGCCCTCGAGGAGGGCCCGCGTCTTGCCCCCGAGAATGAGGAACTGCGCGGCCCGCAGGCCCGCCCCCCAGTTGACGAAGTTGTTGATGAACTCGCTCGCCCCGGCGCGGTTCGGCCGGGAGGCCGCCGCGAGGCGCACCGCGTAACGCACGATGTCGTCGGCCACCGGGACGCGCCGGACCACCTCGTGACACTCGAGGAGCTCCTCCCCGGTGAAAAGCGCCTCGATCTGCCCCGCCCCGGCGCCCGTCGTCTGGGTCACCACCTTCACCTCGTCATCCTCGGAGAGGTAATCGATCACGATGTTGAACATGAAACGGTCGAGTTGCGCCTCGGGAAGCGGGTAGGTCCCCTCCATCTCGATCGGATTCTGGGTGGCCAGCACGAAAAACGGCTCCTCCAGCGGAAAGCTCGTCCCGGCGGCGGTGACTTGGTGCTCCTGCATGGCCTCCAGCAGGGCGGCCTGCGTCTTCGGCGGGGTGCGGTTGATCTCGTCCGCGAGGATCATGTTGGCGAAGACCGGCCCCTTCTGGAACTCCATGGCCCGTCCCCCGTCCGGCGTGTCGCTGAGGATCTCGGTCCCGGTGATGTCGGCCGGCATGAGATCCGGCGTGAACTGGATCCGCTGGAAGCTGAGGTGAAAGAGGTCCGCCAGCGATTTCACCAAAAGCGTCTTGGCGAGTCCCGGCGCCCCGGTGATCAGGCAGTGCCCGCCGCACAACAAGGCGATCAGCATCTCGTCGATGACCTCCTCCTGCCCGATGATGACCTTTGAAAGCTCGGCGCGGATCTTGTCCCGCGCCGCGGCGATCTTCGTGACCGCCTCGCGCTCCCGTTCGTAGTCGCTCGGCCCGCTGTCCGGCAAGGTGGGGGGATCGGTGGATTGTGCTTCGGTGGATTCCATGAGATTGATCGGGTGTGCTCGAGGTCAAAGTGATACGGGGACGAACTTCGCAGGAGGAGTGGAGCGAGGGAGTTGGGGAGTGCCGGAGCGTATGCGATGAGGGTTGTCCGCGCACAATCCACCATTCCAATCCTCCAATCCTCCCGATTGACTTGGATTGATCACCCTTCCGGCTCGCATGTTCATCGGTCAGTGCGTCAGCGCGTAAAAGACGATGTTGATGCCCATCGGGTAGGCCTTCTTTTCGGAGAACTCCTTGAAATACCAATGGTTCTCGCCCTCCCGTTCCCAGCCGTCGCCGAGATCGGTGTTGAAGCAGATGATGCACATCATGCGTCCCTTGTCGTCGAAGACGCCCTTGTACTGGGCGGTCTGCGATCCGGGTTTGCGCCATTCCCAGGTGATTCCCTCGTCGCGGCCGCGCAGGGCGTCGCCGATCGCGGGGACCTGCGGCTTTTCCTGGAGGTCGAAGACGCAGTGGAAGACGGGATGCTCGAGCGGGAGTTCCACCGGCTCGCGGTCCGGGAAGACTTCCTTGAAGACCTTGATGAACCCTTCCCATTCGCGGTAACCCCAGAAGTCGTCGACCATCAGGAATCCGCCGTTGAGACAATAGCGCCGCAGCGCCACGATCTCTTCCGGGCTCAGCCAGATGTCGCCCGGCTCGATCATGTAGATGAACGGGTAATCGAAGAGCCGCGGGTCGGTGAGTTCCAGGATCTTCCCGTCCGGGTTGACCTCCATGGAGGTCAGTTCCTGGAGGCGGAACGAGAAGTTGAGGTCGCTGAACGGATAGTCCGTGCTCCATCCCCGTCGCCAGTTCGATTGGTAACGGATGCGGACGAAGGTGAAGAGGTCGTCCGGCATGTGGGGTTTCACTTCCCAATCGGGCACGCCGTAACGCTCGGGGCGGCGGTCGTCGTCGAAGCGCCCGTCGTCGCCCGGCCGCCGCCGGTCCCGCCCGCCGAACTGCGCCAGCGCCAGCCCGCCGAGCGCGACAAGCAGGAGCGCTCCGAGGACAAGGGACAGGCGGGGCGGAATCATGGCGCGGCGGGTTCGGGGTCGTCCGGCACGGGGATGTCCCGTGGCGGATCCTCATCCGGCGGGAGGTCGAGAAGCAGGCGGTGGGCGGCGCGGAAGCGGGGCGCCTCCTCGAGGGCCTCGAGCAGGTGGCGCTTCGCCCTCGCGTCGTCGTCGCCGGCATACAGCTGTCCGAGCCGGTAGTGGGCGTCGGCGGGATTGACGGGGTCGAGGTGCAGGAGGGTCTCGTAGGCGCGGATCGCCTCGGGCCCCTTGTCCTGCTGCTGGGCGGCGAGGCCAAGCGCCCGGTGCGGGGAGCGCAACAGCGGGTTGATGGCGAGGAGACGCCGGGCATCGTCCTCGATCGCCGGCCAGTTCTCGTCTTCAAGGTCGATCTCGATGAGCCGTTCCAGGGCCTCCGCGGCTTCCCCGTCGCGTTTCGCCCACTCGCGCAGCGCGTCCCGCTCCGCCTCCACGTCGCCCAGGTTCCGGCAGGCGCGCGCCAGCGCCTCGTAGCCGTTGTGGTCGTCGATGAACTCGGGGAAGAGACGCACGAGTTTCGTGGCGGTCTCCCGGGCGTCTTCCCATTCCCGCTCGCCGATGAGGAACCAGCTGTAGGCCCAGAGCGCCCAGATGCTGTCGGGATGCTCCTCGAGATAATCCTCCAGGGCGCCGGGATCGTTCCGCAGCGACGACCCCGGTTCCGGCACCTCCCAGTCGGCGTCCGGCGCGATCTTCTCAGCCAGGACAACGGCGTAGCCTGCAAACCCCTCGTCCAATTCCTCCACGGTGGCCATGCGCCGTGCCAGGACCGCTTCCACGTCGGCATTCGTCCGGAGGTCGTCCAGGACCGGCCGCAAGCTCGTCTCCCCGAACTCCTCGAGCATGTACTCCACGAGGATCGACGCCTGGAAGTAGGCGAAGTCGATCGTCTTCGGGTCGTTGAAGGCCGTCAGGGCGGCGCTCAGCTTCGCGATCGGGATGAGACCCTCGTCCTCGAGGATCCGCCGGCGGAAATCGGGCGTCATCTTGTGGCCGCAGGACGGATCGCGCTGACGTTCCTCGTGCACGGAGATCCCCTCCGTCAACCAGCGCGGGATCCGGCTGCGGGTCGCGCCG
This sequence comes from Akkermansiaceae bacterium, assembly GCA_013001695.1. Lineage (GTDB taxonomy): Bacteria > Verrucomicrobiota > Verrucomicrobiia > Verrucomicrobiales > Akkermansiaceae > Roseibacillus_B. The sequence goes on along the minus strand of JABDMC010000036.1, from coordinate 7,859 downwards.
AGCGTTACGGTGTGGCAGAACTCGTGCCAGAGCGTCGACTCCCAGTTGCTCCCCATCGCGCCGGCGCTCCCCGGGCTGTTCATCGCGATGACATTGCCGAAGCAGGCGCCCAGGAGGCCGATCCCGCCGGGAAACCCGAGGGTGCGGATCGCGAAGTCCTGCTGGTCCGGGAAAAAGTCCACCACCACCCGGCCTTCCGGCTGGAACCCGTACTTGCGTTCCAGCGTGGCGCCCGCCTCTTCCAGCAACTCGATCACCCGCGGACCGTAGACCGCCGCCTCCCCGGGCGTCATGCGGACCACGAAGCGCCCCGACTCGATCGTCTCGAAGCTCTCGAGATGATCGTGCAGGAGCATCAGGTTGTAGGTTTCGACGTCGTACTTGTCGGCGGCCTGCACCGCCCCGATCAATTTCCATCCTTCCTCGTCGTGGCCGAGGCGCAGGAGGTTCTGGCCGAGCGCCTTCCGGGCGCCGAGGTGGTCCGGATCGGCCTCGATGGCGCGGCGCAGGAACTCCGACCCTTCGGTGAAGCGCCGGTGCTGCGAGAGTTTCTCGCCGATCAGGAAATCCACCACCGGGTTCTTCGGCCACGCTTCGAGGGCCTTGGCCCGGGCCGTCCGGGCGCGCTCGTCCTCGTCGAGGATCTCCGCGACCGCCGCCTCCAGCGCCCACGCTTCCGGGTGGCGCGGGTTGATGGCGCGGGCCTCGTCGAGCGTCTCGCGCGCCCCGGTGAAGTCCTCGGCGTCGAGGGCGTGCTCGGCCCGCAGGACGAGCGACGGCACGTGGTTCGGATTCGTCCGGAGCGCCTCGTCGATCAGGCTCGCGGAACGGCGGCGGTCGGACGCCGAGTAGGCCCGGGCCTGCTGGTAGAGAATCGCGGGGCGCGGCCCGATCCTGGCGCGGGCCTCGTTGAGGATCTTGGCGGCGAGGGTGTAATCGGCCTTCTCGATGGCGAGCTGCGCGGCGGCGAGATGGGCGTCGAGGTTTTCCGGGTCGGCCTGGCGCGCCTTCTGGAAAAACCGCGACAGCACCATCTTCGGCTCACCGCCGAGCAGGAGGGCGGCCCTCCCGAGCGCCGTCAACTCGGTGGCGTTGAGCGTCTTCGGATTCAGCTTCTTGGCGAGGGCGTCGAGGGACTGCAACACCGCCGCCGCATCGTCCTCCTTGCCGGCGGCCCTCAGCACCTCGATCACCTTCACCTGGATCGGGACGTACCCGTCGAAGGCCTCCGCCGCCGCCGCGGCGGTCTCCGCAGCTTCCTCGTACTTCCCCTGCGCGATCTCGGCGTCGAGGTGCATCGCCACCATGGCAGGGTCGGCGACGCCGTAGTTCGCCGCCTTCTCGCACCACGCTTCCGCGGCGGCGTAGTCCCCGCCGTGCATGCGCTTCATCGCCCCCCGCGCGTAGTAGGAGAGGTCGTCCTGCGCAACTCCCGGGGCCGCCGCCATCAGCATGGCGGCCGCAGCCACGGTGCGGAGGAAACGGGCGGAGGAACGGGATTGCGGGGACATGGGAGAAAGTCCGAGTGCAGAAGCAAACCAAATGGCAGGAGGGACTGTAAAGCCAATGGAATCTGCCCCCGGACGATACGGCCCAATCCACCGAAAGTTGCTCCCACCCCCATTCCGTGAAACCATGAGCAATTCCCGACGTAAATTGGTTGATTCCCCAAACCACCCGTTCATGCGTCCCGCCATCCCAACCTTTCTCCTCGCCATCGGCGCCCCGGCTTTCCCGGCGGCGGCCGTCCCCGGCGCCGGAAACTCGGCCTTCTTCGAAAACCGGGTGCGGCCGATTCTCGTCGAGCACTGCTACGAGTGCCATTCGGAGGATGCCGGAAAGCAGAAGGGCGGACTGCTCCTCGACCGCGCCAGCGGCTGGCTCGAGGGCGGGGACAGCGGTCCCGCGGTGGTGCCGGGTGACATCAAGGAGAGTCTCCTCGCCCTCGCCATCAGTCACAAGGACGAGGACTTCGCCATGCCGAAGGAGAAACTTCCCGACGACAAGATCAACATCCTCCTCCGCTGGATCCGGATCGGCGCCCCGGGACCGGAGCACGACCTGGGCGACTCCGAGTTCTCCAGGCTCGGGGACCAGGACTTCCTCCGCACCAAGGCCCGCGCGCATTGGTCGTTTCAACCGGTGGTCAAACCGGAGGTCCCCGAAGCCGGCGGCGCCGCCGGGAACCCCCTCGACCGCTTCGTGACGAAGCGCCTCCGCGAGGCCGGCCTGACGCTCTCCCCGCCGGCCGACCGCCGCACCATCCTGCGGCGCCTCAGTTACGACCTCATCGGCCTGCCGCCGACCATGGCCGAGGTGACCGCCTTCGTGAATGACCAGCGGCCCGATGCCTACGAGCGCCAGGTCGACCGCCTCCTCGCCTCACCCCACTTCGGCGAACGCTGGGGACGCTACTGGCTCGACATCGCGCGCTACGCCGACACCCGCGAGTGGCAGGCCGCCGGCCGCGACTCGCGCTACCCGTTCGCCTACACCTTCCGCGACTACGTCATCCGCGCCTTCAACGAGGATCTCCCCTACGACGAATTCCTCCGCGAGCAAATCGCGGCCGACCTCTACACCGACCGCGACGACGCCCCGGAACTCGCCGCCCTCGGATTCCTCACGGTCGGATCGCGCTTCCGCAACGACCGCGACGAGATCGCCAACGACCGCATCGACGTCGTGACCCGCGGCGTGATGGGGCTCACCGTGGCCTGCGCCCGTTGCCACGACCACAAGTTCGATCCGATCCCGACGGCCGACTACTACGCGATGCACGGGATCTTCCGCAGCACCGAGGACCTCGACGACTACCCGGTGATCGACCTCGGGACGGCCGTGGACGCCAAGGCCGTCGCGGACTACGAGCGAAAGCGCGCCGCCGCCGAGGCCGACCGCCAGGCCTACATCGACGGGCTGGCCAAGGAGGCCCGGGCCGACTTCCGCAAGAAGCCGGCCGAGTACATGGCGGCCCTCCACGACCTGAGCATCTCGAAATCCGCCGACGTGCGGAAACTCATCAGCGGCGGGAAGCTCAAGGCGACCGCCCTGACCCCGCTGGGCCGCAACCTCAGCCGGGTGGCGCGCGGCGCGAAGCAGCGGAAGGACCCGTTCTGGTCGCCGTTCGCGCTGCTCATCGACACCCCGGAGAAGAAGTTCGCGGCCGCCCTCGCGGAGGGCATCGCGGCGGCGAAGAAGGACGGCGCGATCACGGTGAACCCCGCCCTGCTCGCCGCCCTCGAACGCCCTCCCGCCATCCGGACGAAGAAGGAATTCATGCGGCGCTACGGGGACGTCATCGCGGAGGCCCTCGCGGCCGGCAAGGCGGGCAGCTTGACGCCCGCGCAACGGGAGGTCCTCGCCGCCCTCGACGATCCCGAGGGCGTCTTCGTCATCACGCCGCAGGCCGCCCTCGCCGCCTCGAACATCTCCGGGCGCAGCCGCCAGGCCATCGCGAAGAAGGACAATGCCATCAGGGACATCGACGCCGAGCACCCCGCGGCGCCCGCCCGCGCCATGATCGTGCGCGAGCAGGCGAAGCCGTGGGATGCCTACGTCTACGAACGCGGCGAGGCAAACCAGCGGGGGGAGAAGGTCCCGCGGCGGTTCCTCACCGCGCTGGGGGCCGCCGCCGAAGGACTCGCATTCCCGCCCGATCAGAGTGGCCGCAAGGAACTCGCCGAGGCCGTCGCCAGCCCGCGCAACCAGTTCACGACCCGCGCCGTGGTGAACCGCACGTGGATGCACCTCTTCGGCGAGCCGCTGGTGCGCACCCCGGGCGACATGGGCCTCCAGGCCGATCCGCCGAGCCACCCGGACCTGCTCGACTGGCTCGCCGCCACCTTCGTCGAGGAGGGATGGTCGCGGAAGAAGATGCTCCGCCGCATCGTCCTGTCGAAGACCTACCGCCAAGGTAGCGCCAACCGGCCCGAGGGCGTCGCGCGCGACCCCGAAAACATCCTCCTCTGGCGTGCCAACCGCCGGCGGCTCGATTTCGAGGCGATGCGCGACAGCATCCTCGCGGTGAGCGGATCTCTCGATCCCGCCATGGGCGGCCGGGCGGTGGACATCACGGTGCCTCCCTACCCGCCGCGCCGCACCGTTTACGCCTTCATCGATCGCGTCAACCTCGACGACATCTTCAACACCTTCGACTTCCCTTCGCCCATCCAGAGCGCCCCGCAACGGCCCGAAACGCTGGTCCCGCAACAGGCCCTCTTCGGAATGAATGATCCCTTCGCGATCGAGCAGGCCCGCCGCCTCACCCGCGGCATCGACGACATCAACGACGGCAGCGTCCGGCGCAAACGCCTGGCCGAACTCTATCGGCGCGTCCTGCAGCGCGAGCCGGACTCCCGCGAAATCCAGCTGGCGAACGCCTTCCTCGACACCGCCGCCGAGGGCGCCGAAGTGAAGGACGAGAGCGCCTGGCAATACGGCTACGGGTCACCCGATGCCCGCCTGCCGGCCGGCGAACGCTTCACGGTGTTTCCGTTTTGGAACGGCCCGCGCAAAACCTACCAGGCCAGCAAGGTCTTCCCGCATCCCAAGCTGAAGTTCGTGCACGTGTCGGCGACCGGCGGGCATCCCGGGGACGTCCAGGGGGTCGCCGCGATCCGCCGCTGGACCGCGCCCTACGCCGGGAAGTTCAAGATCACCGGCGAGATCCAGCACATGAGCGACAAGGGCGACGGCGTGCGGGCCCGCATCATCAGTTCCCGCCAGGGCATCCTGCGCAATACCATCGCCTTCAACGAAACCAAGGGCACCAACGAGGCCTCGGTCGAGTTGGAGAAAGGCGAGGTCCTGGATTTCACCGCCGACTGCAACCAGGACGGCCCGCGGTCCGACGGGTTCCGCTGGACGATCACCATCACGCGCCTCGGCGACACCGAGTATGCCCCGCCCGGACAGAAGGCGACGTGGAATTCCCAAGCCGACTTCGCCGGACCACCGCCCCCGCCGCTCGGCAAGTGGCAGCAGCTGGCGCACGCCCTCTTGATGACGAACGAGTTTTTGTACGTGGATTGAGACGGCCTGAAAGGCCGTGACACCGGAGCCCGGCGCTTCCTTGGCCTCCGGAGCCGTGGCGAAGGGGGCAGCGCCGGGTCACGGAACGCCCAAAGAGACCGGTGCCCTGAAAGGCACGAGAACCGGTCGGCCCGGCCACCGATTTTCGCGCACCATCAGGACCTTCAGCACCCCGGCACGTCTCCAGCCTGGCGAACCCGGGCCTGAAGACCCGGGCTTTGTTTTCCCGGCCCTGCAGGCCGGGTGCGGGATCGGGCCAATCCGTGAAAAGTTTACGCTAATTCGCGGCTCTCTCCGCACGTATCCATCCCCACCCATGACCGCCCACTTCCCCGCCCCGCAATCCCGCCGCGACTTTTTGGCCACCTCCGGCATGGGCATGGGATCCGTGGCGCTGGCCGCCATGCTCGCCGAAATGGGGCTCACGGCGTCGGCGCGCGCCGCCACCGCCGCGCCGGGCAATCCCCTCGCCCCGAAGCGCCCCCACTTCCCCGGGACCGCGAAGCGCGTCATCCACCTCTTCATGAACGGCGGGCCGTCGCAGGTCGACACCTTCAACCCGAAGCCGGAGTTGAACAAGTTCGCCGGGAAAAAGCTCGATACCTCCAACCTGAGCAGCCAGACGCAGGCGCGCACCAAGGGGGTCGGATTCCCGTCGCCGTTCAAGTTCAAGCGGCACGGCGAGTGCGGCCAGCCGGTCAGCGAGCTTTTTCCGAAGGTCGCGAAGCATGTCGACGACCTCTGCTTCATTCATTCGATGCAGAGCGAGATCCCGAATCACAGCCCGGGCCTCCTCATGATGAACACCGGGAGCGTCGCGATCCCGAAACCCAGCGTGGGGTCGTGGCTGCTCTACGGGCTCGGCTCCGAGAACCAGGGCCTCCCGGGCTTCGTGGTCCTCTGCCCGAAGGGAATGCCCACCGCGCAATCCGACAACTGGCGCAACGCCTTTCTCCCGGGGATCTACCAGGGGACCTACGTCGACAGCCGGCACACCGACCCCGAGGACCTCATCGCGAATGTCCGCAACGACTTCCTTCTCAAGAAGCAGCAGCGGCGGCAGCTCGGCTACATCCAGCAGCTCAACCGCGCCCACGCCAGGGAGCGCGGCAATGACAGCCACCTGGAGGCCCGCATCCAGTCGCTGGAACTCGCCTTCCGCATGCAGAGCGAGGCGCTCGACGCCTTCGACGTCACCAGGGAGCCCGAGAACATCCGCGAGATGTACGGCGACACCCAGCAGGGGCGCCAGATCCTCCTCGCCCGCCGCCTCGCGGAACGCGGGGTGCGCTACGTGCAGGTCTATCACGGCGCCGGACAGCCGTGGGATTCGCACGCCGCCATCGAAAAGAACCACAAGCGGCTCGCCGCCGAATGCGACCAGGCGATTGCGGCCCTCCTGACCGACCTCAAGGAGCGCGGCATGCTCGAGGACACCCTCGTCATCTGGGGCGGCGAGATGGGACGCACCCCGACCGTGCAGCTTCCCGTCAACAAGAACAACATGGGCCGCGACCACCACACCAACGGGTTCACCATCTGGATGGCCGGCGGCGGCGTGAAGGGCGGGATGACCCACGGCCAGACCGACCCGCTCGGACTCGACATCATCAAGGACCCGGTCCCGGTCCACGACCTCCACGCCACCATCCTGCACCTCATGGGTTTCAACCACGAGGCCCTCACCTACCGCTACGCCGGTCGCGACTTCCGCCTCACCGATGTCTACGGCGAAGTGCTGGACGACATCATCGCCTGAGGTCCACCTCAACGCCCGCCGGGCGGGGCCCACGCCGGAGGACCGGCCTCGCTATCGTCGATGGGGTCGCCCCGCGCCGCCACCACCCCGCATTTCTCTCCCTTAAGTCGTGAACGTTCACGACTTAAGGGAGAGCGCCGCCCCGGCCGGATCACATCCCTTTCCCTCCGGATCGGGGACCTCCCCGCTTAGCGCCGGACGGAGTCGAGTCTCTTCAGGAGCTTGTTTCTGACCTTCCACGCCGCCGGCCCGCGGTAGCGGGTGGGGTGCGCCGCCTTGGGGAGGAGCGGGTCGCCGTTCACCGCCTCCCACCACAATTGCCGGTCCGTTCGGAGGATGTCCCGGAACCGTGACGGCATCGGAGCGGTCTTCTGCAGGCTGCGCAGCGTGCGCTCCGCAAAAGCGATGTAAGCCCCGTAGGCGGCGTCAACCGCGGCGAAATCCCACGTTGTGGAGGCCAGCTTCCGGGGATCGTGCCTGCCCGCCGGGGTTCCCTCGAAGACCATCACCTGGCTGGTATCGAGCTCGTAACCCCGCATGACATCCTCCAGGCCGGACACCGGGTCCGGGCTCATCCATACGCTTCCCTGAAGCCGTCCAAAGTGGTTCCGGCGCAGCCAACGATACAAGTTCATCCGCGCCTGCGCCTCGCTCCGCGGAAGGTCGAAGGTCAGGAGCCGCCACTGCCCGTCCCAGGGCCGGCTCCACGCCGCCTCCGGATGCCGTCCCCCCGCGAACGCCGCGCGTCCCTGGTCGGTCAGGAGCGGCACCCAGTTCCCCTTGTGCTCACCGGATTCGATCAGGCCCCGCTTCTCCAGTTTCCGCAAAAACTCCCGGCGCGATTTGAATTCGTCGATCCAGCGAATGATGTCGTCCAGGTTCCGCTGCGTGGGATGAAGGGACAGGGCCAGATAGCCTCCCAAAACGAAGATTGCCTCGTAGCCGGCCTCGCGCAGGTGCCGGGGGACACGCTTTTTCATTCCGAAGATCCTTAAGCCCCAAAGATCGTCACGACAAGCAAGCTCTCTCCCTTAAGTCGTGAACGTTCACGACTTAAGGGGGGGGG
>JABDMC010000014.1 GCA_013001695.1 Akkermansiaceae bacterium | reverse complement strand
CTCGCAGACCGCTCTTGGCGACTCGCGCAAGAGTTCCACTCGCTCACGCTCGCCGCCACAGGTAAAGCGCCGTGCGACGGCGCACTCCGGGACGCTGCCGCGTGACTCGTCAGCCGCTTACCCCTTTCCTTCGTCTCGTTCCTTCATTCGCGGGTGATGGTTTCGTCGAGGTTCAGGATGAGGGAGGCGGCCGACTGCAGGGCGGCCAGCTCGACGGCCTCGTCCCCGCTCATTCCGGTCTCCCCGCCGGAGGCGAGGTAGTCGCGGGCCCGCTGCGGGTCTCCACGGAAATACGCTTCCTGCCGGACCAGGGCCCCTTCGAGGAGCCGGCGCTCGCGGGTGTCCGGAGCCCGTCCGGTGGCGAGGCGGAAACCGGCCTCGATGCGGGCCGCGGGCGACACCCCGGCCTCGCGCATGCGGGTCGCCAAGCCGGCCGAGGCCTCGACGAACTGCGGCGCGTTCATGAGGGCCAGCGCCTGCAGGGGCGTGTTGGTGGGCAGACGGCGGACCGCGCAGGTCTCGCGGTTGGGCGCGTCGAAGGTGGTCATGACCGGCGGCGGCGAGGTGCGCTTCCAGAAGGTGTAGAGGCTGCGCCGGTAAACCTCGTCGCCCCGGTCGGGGAAATAGTGCTGCGCCGAGAAGAACCCCGGATAGCCGAAGTGGCTGACCTCCTTCCACAGGCCCTTCGGCTGCGGCGGGTAGACGCTGGGGCCGCCGACCTCGCGGTTGAGCAGGCCCCCGATCGCAAGCGCGTTGTCCCGCACGAACTCGGCGGGGAGACGGAAGCGCGGGGCCCGCGCCAGGAGGCGATTCCCGGGATCGACCTCGCGCAGCTCCTTGGTCACCACCGACGACTGCCGGTAGGTGCGCGTGAGGAGCATCGACTTCAGGAGCGCCCGCACGTCCCAGCCGGAGGCCACGAACTCCGATGCCAGCCAGTCGAGCAGTTCCGGGTGCGACGGCCACTCGCCCTGCGAGCCGAAGTCCTCCGCGGTCTTCACGATCCCGGTGCCGAAGAGCATCTGCCAGTAGCGGTTGACGGTGACGCGCGCGGTGAGCGGGTGCTCCGGGCCGGTGAGCCACCGCGCCAGGGCCAGCCGGTCGGCCGCGACGCCCCCGGGAAGTTCCCCGAACAGCCCGGGGATGGCGGCGGTGACGACCTCCCCCGGCTGGTCGTAGGCCCCCCGCTCGAGGATGTGCGTCTTGCGCTTGGCGGCCCCGCTGTCCATCACCATCACCGAGGTCTTGCCGGACTTGAGGGATTTCCTGAGCAGCCCGATCTCGCCGTCGAGGCTCTTGGTCACCTTGCCGACCTGGTCCTTGTTGCGCTCGTGCTCGGCGAGGACGAGCTCGGGATGGGCCTTGAAATGCTCGAGGGTCGCGATGCGGCGCTCCAGCGCGCGCCGGTAGGCCGCGGCATCCTGCAGGAGCGGGTCGACCTCGACGAGCGGCTTGGTATTGCCGTTCACCGCACCCTTGCCGGGCTCGCTGGCGTTGTTGAAGAAGGCGAACAGCCGGTAGTAGTCGCGCGTCGAGACCGGGTCGTACTTGTGGTCGTGGCACTGCGCGCACTTCACGGTGAGTCCGAGGAAGGCGGTCGAGACGGTGTCGATCTTGTCGGCGATGGCGGCCACGCGGTACTCCTCCGCGATGGTCCCGCCCTCGTGCGTGTTCATGCTGTTGCGCAGGAAGCCGGTCGCGACGAGCTGGTCCGGCGTCGGGTCTTCGAGGAGGTCCCCGGCCAGCTGCTCCTCGATGAAGCGGTCGAAGGGCATGTTCTCGCGGAAGGCGCGGATGACCCAGTCGCGCCAGACCCACATGTCCCGGTGGTCGTCGATCGAGTAGCCGTTGGTGTCGGCAAAGCGCGCCACGTCCAGCCACTCGAGGGCGAGGCGCTCGGCGAAGTGCGGCCCCGCCATGATGCGGTCGATGGTGGCCTCGTAGTTCTTCCCCGGGTCGGCGAGAAAGGCGTCCATCTCCTCCGTCGTCGGGGAGAGCCCGGTGAGGTCGAGGTGGAGCCTGCGCACCAGCGTCTCGGGCGGCGCCTCCCCGGAAAAGCCGAGACCTTCCCTCTCGAGCCGGGCCGCGATGAAGCGGTCGATGGCATTGACGGTTTCCGCCTTCGTCTCCGGGACAGCCGGCCGCTGCGCCTTCTCGAACGACCAATGGCCGGTGTAGGGCGCCCCTTCCTTGATCCAGCGGGTGATCAGGGCGATCTCGTCCGCGGTGAGCGGGTTCTTGGCCTTCGGCGGCGGCATGAGGTCGTCCTCGTCATCGGCGGTGATCCGGATGACGACCTCGCTGTCCCCGGGCTTTCCGGGCTCGATGCCCACGTATCCCCCGAGGTCGGCGAAGGCCCCCTCCCGGGTGTCGAGGCGGTAGTCGGCGTCCCGCTCCTTCGAGTCGGGGCCATGGCACGAAAAGCACTTCGAGCTCAGGATCGGGCGGATGTCGCGGCTGAAGTTGATCTCCTCGACCGCCCCCGCCCCGCCACCGCAGGCCACCGCGAGCCCCCAGCACAGGGCCAGGCCCCGCAGCGTGAGCCGGGGGCTGGAAATCGGCCGGATTGGTCGACGAGGCGCTCTCATCGCGAACATCCCTACCCTATACGAAGTCCGCCGGAAAGTTGCGCAGGAATCCTCGAAAAAGGGCTCCGGCGACCACCAACAGGGCCGCGAAATCCACCCCCACCCCCTGGGGCCCAATGCCCGTGAGGGCCGGCGCGATTCCCGGCGGATCCGAGTCCTCCGCCATGGCGCCCCCCGCCCCCTTCCGTCCGCGACCACATCCGGGGAATTCTGGGGCTCTCACGAAGGGCACGCTTCCTGCCGGGAACCGTCAGGAAATTCGCTTGCGGATCCCGTTCTCCCGGAGCTGTCAAACCCCGTCCTTCGTCGAGACTACGGAGGGCACAAGCCGGTCCGCCTGAAGCGGATGGTGGGGTGCAGGATCTAGATGGGGTCTCGTATTTGGAGGTGGGGGCGGCTGGCACGCGCATGGGGGTGTCGGGCGCCTCGGGACCGTCTGTCGGCGCAAGGAAACGGCGACCCCCCGAAGGAAGCCGCCGTCTCGATTGGATTGCCTGCGGGAAAGACGTCAGTTCTGCGTGACCTCCACGTCCACGCCGAGGAAGGCGGGAATCGGCCCGGCGGTGACGGTGGCCGTCACGGTGGTGACGCCCGGCGAGGGCGTGTCCGTCGCCGCCGAGAAGCTCACCGTGTTGGTGCCGTCCGAGGCGCCGTCGGCATGGAAGGTGGCGAGGTCCGTCGACCACCGGTAGGCCGCGGTGAGGTCGTCCGCCGGGGTGGCGTTCTGCGGGTGGGTGAAGGTGAAGGTGCCCGCTCCCGCATCCGCGGTGCCGGAAACCAGGCCTTGCGTGGAGAGGCTCGGGTCGGTGCCGAAGAAGTTCTCCACCCCGTTGTCGTTGCCATCCCCGTCCGGGTCGTCACCGAGGCCGTCCTGGGCCCCGACGCCCGGGTAGCCCGCGATCCAGTCGGCGAAGTCATTGCCGCCGCCGGTGTCCGAGGCAACCGAGAGGTGGACGTTGTCGATGTAGAGTCCCCTTTGTCCACTGCTCCCGATCCGCAGGGTGAGCGGAAAACCGGGGACCGTGCTGGCGAAGTCGCCGGCCGCGATGGTGAACTCGAACGACAGGCCAGTGGAATCGTCAAAGGTCCCGGCTCCGAAGTTGTCGTAGAGCGGCACCGCGGTGCTCGCATCCTCGGGGGCCGCCCAGAGCACGGTGCCATCCTGCTGCTTCAGTTCCGGACGGATGTAACGCTGGTTCTGCCCGTTCCACGACGACGGGCTCGCGTTGATGGTCAGGGTGTAGATATCGTCGGCGGCCCAGTTCCGATCGATATCGTAATCGGCGTAATCATCCGTCCATTCAAACTGGATCATCTGGTTGGAGGTGGTGACGTCGATATCACCGGGGACACTGGAATTACTCTCGTTTATCACCTTGGGCGCACTGATGAAGTTCCAACCCGGGAAGAAGCTCCCCGTCCCGCCACCCAGGGTCGTGTTGTTATTGTAGGTGGGGCTCTGGAAGCCGGTGATCACGAGGGTTCCCGCGGGCACCGCCGGGGTGGTGCCGCTCTCCTGGGTCGACCACGTCGTGGACTCGTTCTGGGCGAGGGACTTGTCGCGCGCCTTGGCCCGGTAGGTGTAGGTCGTTTCGGGATCCAGCACCCCGTCGACCCAGGTGGTGGAGTCCTGCCAGCCGCTGTTGGTTCCCTTGGTGACGTTCTCGAAGTAGTATTCCACTCCGGACGGATCGGTGGCCGGGTTGACCGTCATGGTGAGAATCCCGAAGTCGCCGGGCGCCGGAAGCGACGCCCATGTCAGCGGGTCGGGGCTGGGAGACGTGAGATCCTCGGGATCCGTGGTCACGCTCTCCGAGGTGGACCAGGTGGTGCTCTCGTTCAGGTTCGGCGACTTGTCCCGCGCCTTCACGCGGTAGGTGTAGGTGGTGCCGAAGTCGAGGTCGGTTTCCGCCCATTCCCGGCTGTCCTGCCACCCGCTGTTGGTTCCGCGGGTCTCGTTCTCAAAGAAGTACTCCACCCCGTAGCGGTTGTCGATTGCCGAGCCCGCTCTCATGCTGACGTCCTTGAAGTTGGACACCGTGGGAAGGAACTCCCAGGTCAAGGGGTCGGGACTCGGAGGAGTGAGGTCCGGGTCTGGATCGAGGATCAGCTTGACCTTGTTGATGTAGACGGAGCGCTGTCCGCTACTGTCGATTTGCAGCTTGATCGCTTCACCTTCCGTCCCGGTCGCAAACGTGCTTGCATCAATCGTGAAGAAGAATGTCAGCTCGGAGGGGTAGTCGGGCAGGGTTCCGAAGTAGTTGTTGTTGCCATCAATCGGCAGGGTGGGCATCGCGGTCGAGGAATCCTCGGCGGTGGACCAGAGCACGGTGTTGTCACTCACCTGCCGGATCGAAGGGCGAACGTAGCGCTGATTGGCGCCGCCCCATGACGACGGGCAGATCTCGACCTTCAGCAGATACACGTCGGTGGCTCCCCAGTTGTGGGAGAGATCATACTCGACGACGCTGTTATCTCCGTTGAGTTCGACAGTCTGGTTGTGTCCGTGGGAATCGATGACCGTCGAATCATCGGGAATATCGGCACTGTTGTTCGAGTTTCTCGCTCGGACGGCGTTATCGCTGTAGGTCCAACCCGGGAACGGGTTGACGGCCTCATTGATCAACTGCAATCCATTGGCGAGCAAAGGGTCGGTCTGCCAGTCCTCATCGACGAGGGTGGTTTGGGACGAGACCAGAGTGGTGATGTCGACCTTCACCGGGGAGAGCTGCAGGTTGGACACCCCGTCCTCCGCGATGAAGTAGACGTCGTAGGCGGTGCCGTCGGCGAGGCCCGTGATCGCTCCGGTGTTCTCGGTGTTGGCGGTCAGCACGATGGAGCCGCTGTCCACGGCAGCTCCCCCGCCCGAGGCGGTGCCAGCCTTCACTTCCGCCGCGTCGGGAGCCGAGGCGCCATCGGGGACGACCACGAAGTAGGCGGTGCCGTCCTCGTCAATCTCGGCACGGGCGGTGGCGCCGGTGGCGGTCACGCTGTCGACCTGCGGATAGGTGGCAGCCCACGCCGGAGGGATGTTTTCGATGTCGATCTTCACCGGGGTGGCCTGCAGATTGGGCACGCCGTCCTCTGCGATGAGGTAGACGTCGTAGGCAGTGCTGGCACTCAGGCCCGTGATCGCTCCGGTGTTCTCGGTGTTGGCGGTCAGGGCGATGGAGCCGCTGTCCACGGCAGCTCCCCCGCCCGAGGCGGTGCCAGCCTTCACTTCCGCCGCGCTGGGAGCGGTGGCCCCGTCGGGGACGACCACGAAGTAGGCGGTGCCGTCCTCGTCAATCCGGGCGCGGGCGGTGGCGCCGATGGCGGTCACGCTGTCGACCTGCGGATAGCTGGCAGCCCACGCCGGGGGCGTGGTGTCGGCACCGGTGGTCACGCTGAGGTGGACGTTGTCAACGTAGATACTCCGGACCGCACCGGAATGATCGAGCCACAGGGAGATGGGCTCCCCGGTTGTGTCGGCGAAATCGCCGGCGTCGATCGTGAAGCTGAAGCTCAGGGCGGTGGAATCCTGCCAGTCCCCGGCCCCGTAGTTGTCATAGAGGGGCAGCGCCGTGGTGGCATCCTCGCCCGGTGCCCAGAGCACGGTGCCGCTCTGCTCGCGCAGGCTCGGACGGATGTAGCGCTGCGCGTTCCCGTTCCACGAACTTGGGCTCGCGTTGATGGTGAGGGTATAGACGTCAAGAGGCGACCAAGTATGATCAATCGCATACTCCATCTCCCCGTTAGTGTCGTTGAGTTGGACGGCCTGATTCGGGGCAGGCACGTTCATGTCGCTTGGCAGGGATCCGTCGTTATCATCCCTCCTCGAATAGATCCTGTTGGTTCCGTTGATCAACTCCCAGCCGGGGAAGGTTGGGGGGGTCGTGCCGTTGTTCTGGAGCGGGGACTGGAAGCCCGTGATGACGAGGGTTCCCGCGGGAACCGCCGGGGTGGTGGCGCTCTCCTCGGTCGACCAGTTCACCGACTCGTTCTGGGCGGGCGACTTGTCGCGCGCCTTGGCCCGGTAGGTGTAGCTCGTTTCGGGATCCAGGACGCCGTCGGCCCACGAGGGGGAGTCCTGCCAACCGCTGGTGCCTCCCGTGGTGATGTTCTCGAAGAGGTATTCCACCCCGTTCGGATCGCTCGCCGGGCTGACCGACATTTCGATGATCCCGTAGTCGCCGACCACCGGCGAGGTGTCCCACTCGAGGGGGTCCGGGGACGGCGAGGTGAGGTCCTCCACCGGAGTGGTGAGGCTTTCGGTGGCCGACCACCCCGTCTCGTTCAGGTTCGGCGAGGTGTCGCGGGCCTTGAAGCGGTATTCGTAGGTGGTGTTGTAGGCGAGGCCGGTCTCGCTCCAGGTCGTCCCGCTTTGCCAGCCGCTGTTGGTTGCGAGGGTGATGTTCTCGAAGTAGTATTCGACCTGGTAGAGGTCGTCGCCGACGGCGTCGGCCGTCATGGTCGACTCCGTGAAGTTGACCACCGCCGGGAAGCTGTCCCAGGTCGGCGGGTTGGGCAGGGGAGCGGTGGTGTCCTCCGGAACGGCGGTCAGGAGCTCCAGGGAGACGTTGTCGACATACACGCCCCGCTGGCCGCTGTGATCGAGCCGCACCGCAATCGGATTACCATCCAGCGTTGTTGAAAAATCGGTGCCGGCCTCGATGATATAGCGGAAGGTCAGTTCCGGTTCATCCTGCCAAGTGGAGCTCCCGAACGGGTTGCCGCTGATTTTCGGAAGGGCGGTCGAGGAATCCTCGCCGGGGGCCCAGAGGACGGTGCCGCCCACCTCGACGAGGCTCGGCCGCATGTAACGCTGGTTGGTCCCACCCCAGTTCTGCGGGCAAGCGTTGAACGTCAGGATGTAGACGTCGGTGGTCGACCAGTTGTGAGCCGTGTCGTATTGACCCTCGGCGTTGGTCCATTCGAACTGGATCCCCTGGTTGGAGGTCGTCACGTCGATGTCCCCGGGGAAATCGCCCTGGCTCTCGTTCCGCGATTTCACGGAATTGCCATTGGTCCAGGTCCAGCCGGCGAAGGCCGGATTAGGGACGTTGTTGCCGATGACCGGGTCCTCGAAGTTTTCGTTGATAAGTTCGACCGCGTGGGCGGAGGGAGCGGTGAACAGCATGGCTGTCAGAACCGCTGCGATGAGCAGGCCCATCGTGAGTTTCAGTTTCTTGAGGCTGGGATGTGTCATGGTGCTGGTGGTGAATTCATTACGCTCATGGAATTCAGCGATGAGCGGTGGCTGGTAGCATGCCCACCGGCCGCTTGAGCGGCATGCAGGATGCAAGCCCCACAGGCTAGGCATGGCAACGGGTCCGGGAAGAACGAATTGGCTGGACACCTTTCCATTTATGGAAAGGTTGACAGTATGCCTGATTTGGAAATCTTGTCTCCCTCCGAGCAAGTCGCGCGGCACCTTCGTCGCGACCTCCTGCGGGGACGCTGGTCGGGAACGATGCCCGGCGTGCCGAGCTTGGCGGCGGAGTTGGGGGTGGACGCCAAGACGGTGTGGGCCGCGACCCTCCTCCTCGAGCAGGAGGGGCTGCTCGCCGGGCAGGGAGCGGGGCGGCCCCGTCGCATCGTGCCGCCGAAGCGCCGCACGGAAGCGCCTCCCTTGCGGGTGGCCCTGCTGACATTCGATTCGGCCGCCCAGGGGGCGGCCTACGCGCTGGAACTGCGGCACCTGCTCGAGGAGAAGGGGCATCTTCCCTTCTTCCCCGGCAAGACCCTGCTCGAGCTCCGCATGGAGGTCGGACGCGTGGCCCGCTTCGTACGGGAGACCACGGCGGATGCCTGGGTGGCGAGCGCGGCCTCCCGCGAGGTGCTGGAGTGGTTCGCGGAGCAGGGAACGCCGTCGTTCGCCCTCTTCGGACGCCGCGGGGGACTGCCCATGGCGGGCGCGGGGCCGGACAAGGCCCCGGTCTTCGCCCTGCTGACCCGCAAGCTGATCGCGCTGGGGCATCGCCGGATCTCGTTCTTGTGCCGCCGCCCGCCCCGCCTGCCGCGGCCCGGTAGTTCCGTGCGCGCCTTTCTCGGCGAACTCGGGGCGGCCGGCATTGCCACGGGCGAGTTCAACCTCCCAGACTGGGAGGAGAGCCGGGAAGGCTTTGAGCGCGTCCTCGATGCGCTCTTTGATCATACCGCGCCCACCGCCCTGATCCTCGACGAGGCCTTCCTCTATCACGCCGCCCACCACCACCTGGGCCGACGGGGCCTGCGGGTGCCGCAGGACGTCTCGCTGGTCTGCACCGACCGCGACCCGACCTTCGCGTGGTGCCAGCCCTCGGTCGCCCACATCCGCTGGCGCTACCGCCCGGTGGTGGGCTGCGTCGTGCGCTGGGCACAGAACGTGGCGCGCGGACGGGACGACCGCCGGCAGACGCTGACCAAGGCGGAATTCGTCGAGGGGGGGACCATCGGTCCAGCACCTTGATTGCCTCCGGCTGTCCCGGTCATGATTGCGGGCACCGCCCTCCGGACGGGATGCGTCGGCCGCCACCACCGGGCTTGTCCCGGTGGAGCGCATGGTCAGGAAGCTACCACGGTGCCGCCAACAATAGGGCCCGCCACATTGCCCGCAACGGCGGGCAAAGTATGCGGGTTCGTCCTTTCCTCGCACCCCGGTCGCAAGTATCGTGCGTTTTTCACGCGAACTCCCCTCTTGCTCGTCGGTCTCCTTCGACCGCTCCCGCGCTGCAGGCCGTGGTGACCATGCAAGTCGACACCTTTTCCTACTCGGACCCGGAGGGCTGGGCCGGTGGCTCCGCACCCACCGTGATCACCAGCGGCGGCCCGGCAGGCGTGTTCGGCATGCAGAATGCTGAATCCTAACGGGATTCCGTCAAATAGCCCAGGGTTGGATCCAACCCTGGGATTCGATGACCGGGGCGAGATCCAACGCCGAAGGTGTTGGGGAGGTTCGACCGCCGCCCCCGCCTTCCACCGTCGGGCCTCCACAACCGCCTTGCGGTTGGGTCTTCTCACCCATGCAAGCTCCCCGGGTTGTCCCAACCCGGGGCTGAGATCCGGAAGCCCTTCGGGCTTCTTTGCCCGTTCCCGTGTCACCCACAGCATGGGTCATGCCGAACACTACTGCCGGGACGGTTATGCCCCTTCCAGGATGGCAAGGCCTGGTCCTGATCCGAGCGCCGTGGAGGCTAGCTTCCCTTCCGGATCTCGATGATCTTTTGTGAGGGATCCGGCGTGCTGGTCGATTCGGATCCATCCGGCCAGCGGACGTCGATCTGCCGGAGGGACTCTCCGGGCGGGATCCCGAAGGTGAGGACCGGGCTCGACTGTCCGAGGTAGCCGTCTCCGGCGTAGACTTCGGCGGTCTGGCGATGGCCGTCCTCGAGCACCACGCCCACCCGGGCCCCGACGGCGGTGGGGTTGCCCGGGGCGCCCTGCAGCCGCACCTGCACGGTTCCGCCGTGCCGCTCCCCCTGCTGCCGGAAGGCCAGGGCCTGGTCATCGTTGATGCCGACCACGAAGTCGGGCCGGCGGTCACCGTCGAGGTCGGTTACCACGAGGCTCATGGCATCGCCGGGGACGACGAGGCCGCTGCGACTCGGCTCGAGGGGCACGAAGCGGCCGTCCCCCTTCCCGAGGAAGGCCTGGCTGACGCCACCATCCATCCGCCCGGTCTCGATCTGGGGCGAGAAGAAATTCTGGACGAGGTAGAGATCGGGATGCCCGTCGCCGTTGAGTTCGGTCAGTTTGACGCCGAAGGCGGGGGAGATCTGGGCGATCCTGGGCAAGGGCTGGAAGCGGAAGTGTCCGGCGCCGTCGTTCAGGAGCACGCCGGACTCCAGCACCTTTGCCTCGAAGGTATGCGAGTCCTCCAGGCACTGCGGGGTGTAAATCTCCTGGAGTTCCGCCATGGCAAAGGCACGGAAGCTGCCGAACTTGTTGGCGAGGTGTGGCATGGCGGCGGTCGAGCAACTCTTGCCGCGGATGGGGAACAGCGTTTCCCCCTCGTACTCGGCCTCCACGAGGCGCGGTTTTCCACTTCCGTCGAAATCCCCGTAGTAGAGGCGGGCCGGTTTCCCGGGGGTGGCGTGGTACTTCGTATTCAGGCCGAAATTGGTCACGACATAGTCGATATCCCCGTCGCCATCGAGATCGCGGCCGGTAATGCCGTTCCACCAGCCCAGCAACTCACCAGTCCCCGACTCGGCGGTCCGGTCTTGGAGGGTTCCCTCCGCATTGCGATAGACCTTGATGGGGCCCCATTCGTGGGCCACCAGCAGGTCCGGCCAGCCGTCATGGTCGGCATCGGACCAGAGGGCGCCGGTGACGAGGCCGGACTCCCGCAGGCCGGGCGCCAGGGAGTCGGTGACGTCGGCAAAGCGGACCGTTCCCGGCGTGCTGTCGTTGCGCAGCAAGCGGCTGTTGGGGCTGAGCGGGTAGCGGCCGGGGATGACCCGCCCGCCGACAAAGAGATCGAGATCGCCGTCCCGGTCGAAATCGCAGGCCACCACGCAGCTGCCGCTGTCGCGGGCCTCCGGAAGGGCGGTCTCAGGCGCCTGCTGGAAGTTGCCCTTGCCGTCATTCAGATAAAGGCGGTCCCGCAGCTCATCGGCATCTTCCTCGAACTCGTAGCCGCCGCCGGCCACGTAGAGGTCGAGGTCACCGTCGCGGTCCGCATCCAGGAACAGGGCGCCCATGTCTTCCGCGGCCCGATCCCCCTCGAGGGGGCTGCCTTCGACGCCGACATACCGCCCGGACTTGTTCAGGAACAAGCGACCGGGCGCGCCGGCGGCGCCCCCTGCGAAGAGGTCCTCCCGCCCGTCGCCGTTGACGTCCCCAACGGCCAGCGCCGGACCCAGCCGGGAGAGCTTGTTGGGCAGCAAGGGCTGCCGGGCAAAGTCGTCGTAGGCGTTCTCACGATGAATGACATCCCCGGTGGCAAGGCTGGGGCCATAGAGCGGCAACGGGGGCTGTTCGGCCGGGGGACGGCTTCCCGCCGGTCCCGCATCCTGCCAGCCTTGGGTGATCGTGTAGAGACGGTCGGCGGCGAAGTCGGCGTAGGACTGCACGCCGCCGCCCGGCCACTGCACCAC
>JABDMC010000244.1 GCA_013001695.1 Akkermansiaceae bacterium | reverse complement strand
CGCGGCGGAGTTGCGGAAGAAGGGCCTCGCGCGGGCCCGCGAGTTCACGTGGGAGAAGTGCGCCCGGGCGGTGGCGGAGATTTACCGGGAGGTGGCCTGAGCGTGGCGGCGGCCCCCGGGAGCCAAGTGGGGATTGCGCGCTGCGCGCGGGTCCTGTTGACCATGACCCGGACAGTCATGCCACGCGCTGGGCGAGGCGATTGAAAACCGCCGCCACGACATGAAGGCCCTCTTATTTGCGAACACCGATTGGTACCTGTTGAACTTCCGGCGGGGGCTGCTGGAGGCGCTGCGGGAATCCGGGGTGGAGGTGTGCCTGGCGTGTCCGCCGGGTGACTACACCGGGCAGCTGGAAGACCTCGGGTTCCGGGCGGTTCCCCTGGCCTTCGACCGGGGGAGCCTCGGGCCGGTATCGAACCTGCGCCTTCTCCGCGATGCGACGCGGGTCGTGAAGCGCGAGCAGCCCGATATCGTTCATAATTTCACCCCGAAGTGCGTGCTCTCGGGCGGGGCGGCGGCGCGGCGGCATGGCGTTCCGTGCATCAACGCCGTCACGGGCCTCGGACACCTGTTCATCGACGACCGTCCGGCGATCCGGGCCGCCCGGCGATTGGCGCGGCCGGTCTATCGATACGCGTGCGGCGGCCCGCGCTGCCGGGTGATCTTCCAGAATTCCGAGGACCGCGATCTCTTCGTGAGCGAGAAATTGGTGGAGGAATCGCGCACCGCCCTGATCCGGGGATCCGGGGCGGACTGCGGCCGGTTCGTGCCGCCGGAGGGCCCGCGACGCGGGGGTCCGTGCCGCCTCCTCTTTGCCTCGCGCCTATTGAAGGAGAAGGGGATCCACGAGTTGCTGGAGGCGGCGGGCGCGCTCCGCTCCCGCGGGGTGGAGTTCGAACTGACGGTGGCGGGGGATCCCGATCCGGGCAATCCGTCATCCATGACGGAGGAAGAGATCGCCGCGGCCACGCAGACCGGGCTGGCCCGCTTCGTGGGGCATTCCGACGACCTCCTTCCGCTTCTGCAGGACGCGGACCTCGTGGTGCTGCCTTCCTACCGGGAAGGCACCCCGAAGATTCTTCTCGAGGCGGGCGCTTGCGGGAAGGCGATGGTCGCGACGGAGATCGCCGGGTGCCGGGGGGTGGTCGTTCCGGGAGTGAATGGCGAGCTGGTTCCCCCGCGCGATGCCCGCGCCCTCGCGGCCGCCCTGGAGAAGCTGGTCGCGGACCCCGGCCTGCAGCAGGAGTACGGCCGGGGCAGCCGCGAGATCGTCGTGCGGGAATTCAGCGAGGAGATCGTGGTGAATCGCACCCTCGAGGTTTATTCGGCTTTACTCCCCGGTTTTCGAGTTCCTAGTAGGAGCGCTTCCGGGGCGTCCTGAGGATCCAATCAAAGCAAGATGGCTGAATACCTGGTCACCGGCGCCGCCGGCTTCATCGCATCGAACGTGGCGGAGATGCTTCTCCGGGACGGTCACGCCGTGGTCGGGGTCGACAACCTGAACGACTACTACGACGTGGGGCTCAAGGAGCACCGCATCGCGCGGCTGGAGACCCTCGAGGGTTTCCAATTCCATCGTCTCGACATCGAGGATGCCGGCGCGGTGGCGGATCTGTTCAAGCAGCACCGGTTTGCGGCGGTGCTGAATCTTGCGGCCCGGGCCGGGGTGCACTACAGCATGGTGAACCCGAAGGTCTACTTCACGACGAACACCCTCGGGACGCTGGCGCTCCTCGATGCCGTGAAGGAGTCGGGGGTCCCGAAGATTCTGCTCGCCTCGACCTCCTCGCTGTATGCCGGCCAGGAGATGCCCTTCTCGGAATCCCTCGCGGTGAACACGCCCATCTCCCCCTACGCGGCGTCGAAGAAGGCCGCGGAGCTGCTGGCGCACAGCTACCATCACCTTTACGGGATCGATGTGTCGGTGATGCGCTACTTCACGGTCTTTGGTCCCGCGGGGCGCCCGGACATGAGCATCTTCCGGTTCATCCAGCAGATCGACCAGGGGGTGCCGCTCACGGTGTACGGGGACGGCTCGCAATCACGGGACTTCACCTATGTGGACGACATCGCGCGGGGCACGATCGCGGCCCTCCGCCCGCTCGGGTACGAGATCATCAATATCGGCGGGGGAAACCGGCCGGTTTCGATCGCGAGCATCATCGGGCGGATCGAGGACTTGCTCGGCAAGAAGGCGCGGATCGAACACAAGCCGTTTCACGAGGCGGACCTGATGTCGAGCCACGCCGACATCTCGAAGGCGAAGACGCTGCTCGATTGGGAGCCGCAGATCGCCGTCGAGGAGGGCCTCGTCAAGACGGTGGAGTGGTACCGGGAGAACCTGCCGTGGTCGGCCACGGTGCCCCTCACCTGAGCGGGGCGCAATCCACCTCTCCGGGAAGGAGGCGGCCCTGGCCGCCTTTTTTTGTGCCCTGGCCGCACGGGCGGACGTTCGCGGTTCGCCACGGAGGGATCGGCATGCCAACTTGGGGCGTGGAGGAAACCGATCCCATGCCGGCGCCGTCCCGCAAGCGGCGTCTCCGCGTTTTCGCCGCGATCCTCTGGGCGGGGGCCCTGCTGGTGACGGCTCTCGTGCTCTACCTGTCGTGGCTGCCGTCGTCGCGGGTCTCGCGGGTGGAGTGGTTGCCGGATTGGCTGACACGCTGGGCGGACTCGGGGGGCGAGGTCATGACGATGCGCACCGGGGTGGCCATGGCATTGGCCGCCCTGCTGTTCACCGGGGCGTGGGCGGTCTCCAAGTGGCGGTTCGCCCCCCTCGGTGGCCTCGCGATGGCGGTGGGCTTATTGGCGCTGGCGGAAGGCGGGCAACTGTTGCTGCCCGCGCGCAGTGCCGACTGGGGCGATATCCGCTGGGGCCTCGCGGGTGCCGCCGCCGGGACCGCCCTCGCGGCCCTGGCCCGGATCCTGACTTCCCGGACCAACAGTTAAAGGTCATTGAATGTATGGAAAAGTTGTCCGAAGTGGACAGCCCATGGCTCCGCGATGGAAGGCGCGAACGGGAGTTCCGCCCGCTATTGATTGGTATTGGTTGGAGGTCAAGAAACGTGGCGAAAATTGATTTGAGAATTATTATAAATTGCTGTAGATGAATAAGTTTCTCGCGGGTTTGAAGAGCCCGCGAAAAAACCCCATTTCTCCCCCTGAGCGTGTTTTTGATCAGTGATGTCCTCGCGGTGTGGACCGGCGCGGTCTTGGCGGCCGCGGCGACCTTCGTGGTGGCCCTGGGTCTCTCGCTGCTGCTGACGCGCACCATGATCCGGCTTGGTCCGCGCCTGGGCCTGCTGGACACCCCCGGGGCGCGGCGGATTCACAAGACACCCATCCCGCGGGCGGGAGGCCTCGCGGTGTGGATCGCCTTCCTGATGAGCGGGGCCCTGGTGCTCGGACTCCTGGGCGGGAGCGGAAAGTTCGACTGGGATTGGTTCAAGGCCTTCGCCCTGGCGTCCGGGGTGCTGGTGGGGATCGGGGTGATCGATGACCGGGGCGGCATGTCGGCGTGGTTGAAGCTGGGGGGGCAGATCCTGGTCGCGGTGCTGCTGTTCTTTGCGAAGGGCAGCGGAGTGGGAACCCTCCTCGGCTACGAGGTCCCGGTGTGGATGGACCTGGGGATCTGGGTGATCTGGACGGTGGGCTTGATCAACGCCTTCAACCTGATCGACGGGATGGACGGCCTGTGCGGCGGGCTCGCCTCGATATCGATCGGGGCGCTGGCCCTGATGTCGTTCGCGTGGGGGCGGGTGCTCGACGGCCTCGTGATGGTGGCCATGCTCGGGGCGGTCCTGGGATTCCTGCGCTACAACCTGCACCCGGCACGGATTTTTCTCGGCGACGCGGGATCGATGTTCATCGGCCTCTTCATCGCCTCCGCCGCGACGGTTTCGGCCGGGGAACGGGCGGTGCTGGCCACCGTTCTGCTGCCGCTCCTGGTCGCGGGGGTTCCGCTGTTTGACGTCCTGCTGGCGGTGTGGCGGCGCACGGCGCGGCGCTGGCTCTCGGAACTCGGCGTGGGCCGGGCCGCAAAGATTTTCGGCGCCGATCGCGAACACCTGCATCATCGCCTCATGAGCTTCGGCCTCACGCAGCGCAAGGCGGCCGGCATTCTCTACGCGATTGCGCTGGGCGGTGTCATCATCGCGATCCTGCCGTCGGTCTTCGACGAGCGGGCGGTGGGGATCACGGTGGCGGCCGTCCTGGTGGCGGGCCTCCTCGGCATTCGCTACGTGATTCCGGTGGAACTGCACGCCAGCGGCGCCGTGGTGGACCTTGCCGTGAAGCGGCCCGCCAAGGGGCGCCTGATCGCGGCGGCCTACTTTGTCTTCGACAGCATCGTCCTGGTGACCGCGATGGCGGTGGCCTTCACCATCGAGCACAACGGGGGCCTTGCCTGGCTCGGGCGCGAGAAGCTGGCGGCCTTTGTGGCGGTGGCGGTGGCCTGCGGGTTGGTCGGTCTGCGCGCGGCGAAGGCGCAGGCCCGGCATTGGTCCCGCGCCTCGATGCGGGATTTCTGGGCGCTCCTTCTCTGGCTGGCGGTGGCCTTCCAGGTGGCCTTCACGATCACGACGCTCGTCGACCAGGACCTGGCGTGGAGCTCGGCGCGGGTGTTGCTGATGGCATTCCTGATTTCCGGCGGGCTCCTGGTTGTGCCGCGCTCGCTGGCGCAGGTTCTGCGGGAAGCGTCGATCGATGCGGTGCACCGGCGGATGGGGAAATCGAAGGGGGAACGGCCCCGGATCGCGCTGTATGGAGCGGGGGACCTGGGCGACCTGTTCCTGAGCCACCTCAAGATCACCTCCCCGCGGCGCATGAACGAGATGCGCATCGTGGGCTTCATCGACGATCACCCGAACCTGAAGGGGCGGTCGATGGATGGCTTCCGAATCCACGGGGGAGTGGGCTGTCTTCCCGAGCTGGCGAAGAAATACCACCTGCACGGGGTGGTCCTGACCCTCTCGCGCCTCGATCCGGAACGGGCCGAGATATTGAACGAGATGTGCTCGAAACTCGGACTCAAGCTGTATCGCTGGCGGCCGTATCTCGAGTTCCGCGAGGTGGGCTCGAACGAGCTCCTGGACGGACCGGATCGCGAGGCGGCCGAAGGCGGCCGCGGCTGGTAGGGACGCTTCGCGGCGGCACGGGCCGCATCGCAACGGGGGGCGGGCCAGCGGCTGCCACCCGGGCAAAAAGAAGGCGTGGAATCGATTCCACGCCTTTCGTATTTCCGGGGGTGCCGGGAAACGGGTCAGGGACCAACCGGGCCGTAGCCCTCGCGGACGCACAGCTGGTTCTCGAGCCAGACGCGCACCTGCTCCTGGGTGAAGCCGGCATCGCGGCGGAGGCCGAGGGCCTGCCGGTAGAGGTCCGGGTGGTTGGCCCGCGCGTAATTCATCAGGTAGCGCAGGGTCTGGCCGATGTAGGGACACACCGGGCTGGGGGCCTGGGAAAATGCCACCTGCGCATTGAACTTGAGGGCCCGCTTCTTGTTGAGGGTCTTGCCGGGAAGACCGCCCGCGCCGACGATTCCAGTCAGCGCAAGAAAGAGGATCGAAGCCGAGAGTGCCTTCACTCCGTCTTTCTAAGCCGCTCTCGCTCAGGGTCAAGGAAAAGCGCCTGCACCGCCCGGCCCCGGCGGGTCGAGTTCCGGCACGATCCGGGGGATACACTCCGCTCCGGAAGAAGGCCGGGCGGCATTATTGGGGCTTTCCCGGAGTCTCCGCGCCGAATCACATGGATATCCGGGTCAACAAATTATTAATAAAAACTAAATAAAACCCACATTTCCTCAGCATTTTTTAAGGT
>JABDMC010000080.1 GCA_013001695.1 Akkermansiaceae bacterium | reverse complement strand
AGTGGAAAGCGGGAGAGTCATGGCAATGATCTACTGGGCATCGAGGGCGTCGACGGGGCTGACGCGGTGGAGTTCGAGGGATCCGGTGAGGGTGAGGCGGCTCTTGGTGAGGCCGGTGATGTCTTCCTGGTAGGTGGCGCGGAGGCGGTCCGGGACGGGTTGGTCGGAGTCGAAGACGATGACCAGCTCGCGGGTGATCTTCGGGCCGCGCGGGTGTTGCTGGTGGAAGGCGTGGCGGAAGGGGTTGCTGCGGTGGAAGGGGTCGAGGACGAGGGTCCCGGCGTTGGTCTGGAGGGTCTTGCCGGCCCCGAGAGCCCCGGCCACGGGGAGAGACAGCTGATAGACCTCCTTCAATTTCGGCGGGCGGATGCCCCGGAAGAGAAGGTAGGAATCGATGGCGGCCTCGGTGACGTCGCCGCGGGTCGGGTAGAGGTCCTTTCCCGAGAGCCAGTTCGTGACGGGGCTGGTCGATTCCGCGACGATCATGTC
Organism: Akkermansiaceae bacterium; assembly: GCA_013001695.1. Classification (GTDB taxonomy): domain Bacteria; phylum Verrucomicrobiota; class Verrucomicrobiia; order Verrucomicrobiales; family Akkermansiaceae; genus Roseibacillus_B. The sequence continues at coordinate 18,417 of JABDMC010000080.1, read as the reverse complement.
GAGGAGGTCGGTGACGAGGTCGTTGGGGTCCGAATCGGACTGGGCGGCGGGATCGATGTCGCGGGGCATGTCGAAGGCCACGGCCTCGACGCGGATCCCGACGAGCTTTCCATTCCGCTCGCGGATGCCCTCGAAGAAGGGGATGCGGTTCCGGTCGACGACCAGGACCGGGGAGGGGGCGACGTCCGGGGCGGCGGTGCGGGTCTGCATGACGGTGACCTGCGAGAGAAGGCGCACCGCGCCGGCGGCGTCGGAGTGCAGGATGATGCGGACCGGGGCGGGGGCCGCGGCTTCCCGGATGGGAGCGCCGTTCTCGACGACGCTGGCGGCGTGGGAGACGGTGACCTCGCCGACCCAGAGGCCGGCCACCCCGCCGGGCTCGGTCGGTGCGGTGAGGTCGGTGTTGCGGAGGACGTCGTTGTTGAGGGCGCTCACGGGAAGCCAGAAGTCGGCTCCCTCCACGGTGCGGATGCGGTAGATGTTGGTGCGGGCCACGGCGTCGAGCGACCAGTTCCGCTGGGCCCCGATGGTGAGGGTGTCGCTGTCTTGGGGGGCGACGTCTTCCCCGAGGGCGCTCGCGCCGCCGGTCAGCCCGGGGCTGGTGTCGACCTGGTTGCCGCGCTCCCACGCGAGGCTGTCGGGTGTCGGCTTCACGACGTAGAGGGCGAGCTCGCCGGAACCGGGGTCCGGGGTGATGAGGTCCAGCTCCGGGCTGGCGTCGGCGCCACCCTCCGCGATCAGGTTCGTGAAGACGAGTTCCTCGAGGTCGAGCTCGAGGGCATCCGGGCCGGTGTCGACGGGCTGCACATCGCCGGGGCCGCCGAAGCGCAGTTTGCCCCCCATGGAACCGGTGAAGTCCACCGCCACGGGGCCCATGTAGTCGGACGGCCCGTGCGAGAAAATCCAGTAAGCCTCGTTGGGCGCCATGGGGTCGGCGCCGGCCGCGGCGACCCAGTTGCCGGTGCCGGGGTCGAGACGGAAGATGCGGTTCCGGCCGTTGAGGGAGGCGCCGTGGCGGCCGCCGGACGGGTCGAAGAAGGCGTCGAAGGTGGGGGTCGAGGAGAGCCCGAAGCCGATGAGGTTGTAGCGGTCGGGGTTCCACTTCGGGCGGAAGAAGCAGACCGTGCCGTCGACCATGAAGGTCGCCGGGCCGGTGGCCTCGATGAGGTAGGGCCGGTTCCTGGTGATCATCCCGAGGGTGTTGTCATTGACGGGGTTGACCCGCCGCCAGACGTCCCAGCTGTCCTGGTTGAAGGTGGTGACGTCGGCGGGGTCCGCGGCGAAGAATTCGGCCGTCCCCGCCAGCGGCTTGGGGCTGAGAACCGTGACGACCTCCGCCGGAAAGACATCCCCGGCGTTCTTGGCGGTGCCGATGCGGCTGTCGCCCGCGGCGAGGGCCACGCCCCCGGCGAGATCACCCGCCTTGTAGGTCGGTTCGACTTCGAGCCAGACGGCATTCCATCCGGTCACGACGTTGATCTCCTGGGTGACGGTCTGGGCCCGCAACGACGGGGCGAGAAGGAGCACCGCGAGGGTGAACGCGGTCGCGGAGCGGGCGGAAATGGATGTCATGCGCTTCATGGTGCAGAGGGGCAGGGCGTTCACTACTTCTTGAGGGTCAGGTGGAGTTTGATGAATTTCTTGGGATCCGGTCCGGCGGGGAGGGAGGCGGTCGTCAGGATGGTGCTGCCGTTCGGGACGGATTCGATGACGAGGCCCGGCGGTTCGAACCAGTTGACGAGATCGTTCGAGCACTTGATCTTGTAGAAGACATCGGTGGCCCTGACGTTCCTCGCGAAGGTGAGGGTGAGCATGCCGTTCTCGATCCCCCCGGCCGGCAGGTTGGCGCGGCTGGGATCGTAGGGGCCGATGAGGTGGGCGTACTTGTGGAGGTTGGTGACGTAGTCGCGGTTGGGATCGGCTTCGGCCCCGGCGATGGCGTCATTGTCCGCGTCGGGACCGAACTGCTCGAGTTGCCAGACCCGGAAGTTCGTGGTCGGGAGGATGTCGCCCATGGCCGTCCCGCCGGAATTGGTGGCGATGGCCCGGTAGTAGAGCGCCCGGGCCGGATCGAGGCCGCTGATCTCGGCGGTGACCTCGAGGTCGGCGGTGCCCGTCAGGCCGGTGGCGGCCTGCACCGTGATGGTGGTCGTGGCGATCGAGCGGACACGGTGGTTGCCGGTGTCGCCGAGGAAGATCGTCCCCCCCGGTTCGACCGCGATCCCGGTGGGCAGGTTGAAGGTGGCGTCGGTGGCGGGGTCGGCGTTGAGATCGCCCGGGGCCCCGGTGCCGGCGATGCTGACCACCGTGCCGTCCGCGGGGTTCACCCTCCGGACCCGGTGGTTGTTGCGGTCCGCCACGACGAGGTGATCGTCGGGGTCGAGCGCGATTCCGGCGGGATCGTCGAACTGCGCCCCGGCGCCGGTCCCGTCGACGTCGCCGGCGGTGCCCGTGCCGGCGAGGGTGGTCACCTCGCCGGACGGGCTGATCTCGCGGATCTTATGATTGCCCCCGTCGGTCACAAAGAGGGATCCCGCAGAATTCACCGCCACGCCCGCGGGTGCGTCGAACTGCGCCGCCGCGCTGGTGCCGTCGACATCGCCGGGAACGGTCGTCCCGGCCACGGTGCTGGTGGTCCCGTCGGGGGCCACCATCCGGATGAGGTGGTTGCCGGTGTCCGCCACGAAGACTTCCCCGGCGGCATTGACGGCGACGCCCTCCGGACTCGCGAAGCGCGCCGCGAATCCAACCCCGTCGGTGTAGCCGATGAGCCCGAACCCGGCGGGGGTGCTGACGAATCCGTCCGGGGCCACCTTCCGGATGGAGTGGTTGCCGGTGTCGGCGACGTAGATGTTGCCGGCGGGGCCGACCGCCACCCCGCACGGGGCGTCGAACTGGGCGGAGGTCCCGGCACCGTCGGTGAATCCCGGCGCGCCCGATCCGGCGAGGGTGGAGACGATGCCGGCCGGGGTGATCTTGCGGATGACGTGGTTGTTCTTGTCGGCCACGTAGACGTTGCCGGCGCTGTCGGCCGCCACCCCGGCGGGGGCGTTGAAGCGGGCCGTGGCTCCGGACCCGTTAACCAGCCCGGGGGTTCCGGATCCCGCGAGAGTCGCCACCACGAGCCCGTCGAGCTCGGGGTCGTTGGAGTACTGGAACCACACCGAGGTGCTGCTGTCCTCGGGGTTGACGATGGCGCGCAGGGTGGCGTCCATGTCGCCGTTGAAGATCGTGGCGAGCGTGGTGTCCACCTCGGGCGGATCGTAGAGGACCCCCGTGATCGGGAAGGTGAAGAGGCTGTCGTCGGGGTCGATGTCGGGGTCGTCGTTGGCGATGGTGACATCCCCCGCGAAGACCTCCCCGGTGACGGCATTGAGGGTGATCTCGAAGTTGAGGGAGTTCCCCGGATCGACGGTGGTGGGCAGGAGCGGGTCGGTCAGGGCATAGCCGGCGGGGACGCCGATGGAGGTGACGTTCATGACGAAGTCCCCGTCGTTGGCGATCGTGAAGGTGCGGGGGATGGTGTTGCCCACCGGGGCGCCGCCGAAGTCGACGGCATCGGTCTGCCCGTTGGTCACGGCCGGGGCCGACGTGTCGGGACCGTCGAAGACCGCGATGTCGGGACCGAAGAAGGTCATGAAGCTGAGGATGTCGCCCTCGATCGTGCCGCGCACGTTGCTCGCCACGGCCCGGAAATAGTAGGGAGTGCCCGGCCAGAGCGGCTCCACGAGGGATGCCTGCGCGGCGAGGTCGTCGATCACGGCCGGCAGGGGGGATTCCGCGGCGGCGATCACCCGGATGGCGCCCGGGATGATCCGGCGCAGCACGCCGTTGCCGGCGTCGGCCACGAGGAGTTCGCCGGGGTCGTCGCCCGCGGCAATCGCGGAGGGACCGGAGAATCGCGTGGCGCCGGCGGGAACGAACTTGCCGCCGGGTGTGTCGAAGTATCCTTCGATGCCGGAACCCGCATGGGTGGTCACCTCCCCGGACGGATCGACGCGGCGGATCCGGTGGTTTCCGCGGTCCGCCACGAGGGCGTTGGCGTCGTCGTCCACCGCGATGCCGGACGGGAAGGCGAACTGCGCGCTCGCCCCGGGGCCGTCGGCGAATCCCTCGGCGCCCGTGCCCGCGACGGTGGTGACCACCCCGCCGGCGGTCACCTTCCGGATGCTGTGGTTGAGCTCGTCCGCGACGTAGACGTCGCCGGCTCCGTTGACGGCCACGTCGACCGGGGAATTGAAGGCCGCGGCGGCGCCGGTGCCGTCGGTGAACCCCGGGGTGCTGTTTCCGGCGAGGGTGGTGACGTTCCCGCCGGAGACGCTGCGGATGCGGTGGTTTCCGGAGTCCGCGACCCGGACGTTGTTGCCTCCCACCGCCGCGACCCCGGTCGGATACAGGAAGAGGGCCGAGGCCGCCGGGCCGTCGCCGAAGCCCGCCACGCCGGAGCCCGCGAGGGTGGTGACCACCCGCGCCGGAGTGATCTTGCGGATGCGGTGGTTGAACTCGTCGGCGACATAGAGGTTGTTGGAACCGTCGACGGCGATGCCCGCCGGGTGGTCGAACTGCGCCGCGAGCCCGGTGGCGTCGTTGAAGCCCGGTGTCCCCGAGCCCGCAAAGACCGAGACATTTCCCGCGGGGCTCACCCGCAGGATGCGGTGGTTCAAGCGGTCGGAGAAAAAGAGGTTGCCGTTGTTGTCGATCGCGATGCCGCGCCGGGAGTCGGTGGCCGGGTCGGGTCCCACGAGAGAGGCGGGGTCGCTGGTCGCGGGGGTGGCCACCTCGAGGGGAAGCGCCAGGCCGGGGCGGGTCGAATACTGGAACGCGACGGTGGTGATGGCCTCGCTCGGGTTGGCGGTGGCGTGCAAGCGGGCACTGTCGGGAGTCTCGTCGGTGGCGGGCTCCGTCACGACGCTCGGGGGACCGACCACCACGAAGGCCTGGGCCAGCTGCTGCGTGAAGCTCGCCGTCTTCCAGCGGAAGAAGTAGACGGTGTTGGGATTGAGCCCGAGGGCCTCGGGGTCGAAGACGTAGCTCAGCTTCGTGCCGTCAAGGGTCGCCGTGACGGTGATCGGGTTGACGCTAATGCTCCGGACGACGTGGTTCTCGGCGTCGGCCACGAAGATGTCGCCGTTGGCGCCGGCGCGGTTGTCCACCAGCAGGCCCGACGGACAGTGGAAGAGGGCGGAGCGGGCGCTGCCGTCCCGGTAGCCGGGGCCCGGCGGGTCACCCAGCCCCGCGGTGGTGGTGACCACCCCGGTGGTGGCCGCCCCGGTGTCGCCGATGACTTTGCGGATCTTGTGGTTCAACTCGTCCGCGACATAGAGGTTGCCGTCCGGGTCCACCGTGACCGCCACGGGCTTGTTGAAGCGCCCCGCACCCGCGGGGCCGTTGAGAGGATCATCGACGTCGCCGGCGGTGTCCCCGGCGAGGGTGCTCACCATGCCGGTGTCGAGGTCGATGGTCCGGATCCGGTGGTTGTCGCGATCGGCCACGTAGAGCTTGCCGCCGCTGTTCATGATGGCGGACTTGCCGTCGGCGTCGAAGTCGAGACCGAAGGGGAAGTGGAACTCCGCGGTGGCGAGGGGGCCGTCGGTGTCCCCCGGGGTTCCGCTGCCCGCGAAGGTGCTCACCGCGCCGGCGGCGGTGACCTTGCGGATGCGGTGGTTGACGGAATCGGCCACGAAGACGCTGCCGAGGGCGTCGACCACGAGGCCCTGCGGGAGGTTGAAGCGCGCCACCGCCCCGGAGCCGTTGGCGAAGCCGGCCACGCCGTTGCCCGCGAGGGTCGTCACGGTCCACGGCTGCCCGATGATGGCGGGCTTCGTCAGCTTGCGGATGCAGTGGTTGAAGGTGTCCGCCACGTAGAGGTTGCCGTTGGGGCCGGCGGCCACCGCGGCGGGAAAGGCGAACTTCGCGTTGGGCCCCGCGCCATTGACGAACCCGAAGGCGCCCGTGCCGGCGATGGTGCTCACCACCCCGGTGAGGCTGACCTTGCGGATCTTGTGGTTGGCGGTGTCGGCGATATAGAAGTTGCCCGCGGCGTCCTGGGCGAGGCCCGACGGGTAGGCGAACTCCGCGGCGGAGCGGGGACCCTCGTCCGCGCCGGGGGCGTTCGTTCCCGCGAAGGTGCTGACGCCGGCGAGGAAATCCGGGTCGGTGGAGATTTCGAACTCGATGGGGCCGGTGGTGGTCGCGAAGGCGGGCAGCTCGGCACAGAGGGTGAGGTCATCGAGGGTGTAGGTGACCACCGCGGCCTCGAAGGCGCCGAGGTCGAAGCCGGCGCCGAGGGGGCGCCCCATCCCGCGCTGGTCCGTGTCGGGCTCACTGCCGTCCAAAACGGCCGCGTCGATCGCCGGGCTGTCGGGGAGCAGGACCATCGTCTGGGTGCTGCCCCCGTAGTCGCCGAGGGGGGCCAGCCGCGGATCGAGCGGCTTGCTGTTGGTGCCCACCAGCGGTCCCGCGGGAATCTCCGGCTCGAAGCCGAGGTTGTCGCCGATCAGGTTCGCGGTGCCGTCCTCCTCGATGGAGCCGCTGTCGTTGATGTCATTCCCGGTGGTGGCGATGTTTCCGGCCACGATGCTGTTGTGGAGGTTGACCGGGCTGAAGCTGAAGATTCCGCCGCCGCGCATGGCGGCCTCGTTGGCGGAGATGGTCCCGAAGTTGATGGTGAGATCCCCTTCGTTGTAGATGCCCCCGCCGCGGTTGTCGCCGGAGGGGGCGCCGGTGGTCTTGTTCTCGGCAAGGGTGGAGTTCGTGATGGTGAGCACGCCGCTGGAGTTGTAGATCCCGCCCCCATCCGAATCGGCGCAGTTTCCGGAGATGGTGGTGTTCAGGAGGGTGAGTTCCGCGGCGTTCCCGAAGTTGTTGACGCCACCCCCGTTTCCAAAGAGCCCCGTCCCGCTGACGATCGCGGCGTTCCCGCTGACGGTGACGTGCGTGAGGGTGAGGGTCCCGCGGTTCAGGATGCCCCCGCCGCTGAAGGCCTTTCCGTCGGTGATGGTGAGGCCCTCGAGGGCCACGGTCCGGCCGGCGGCGATCTCGATGACGCGGAAACTGTCGTCTCCCGAGATGCTGATCCCGTTGGAGAGGTTGGAGGCGTCGATGGTCAGGTCCTCGTCGATCAGGATCTGTCCGGTCGTGAGGGTGATGGTCTTCCCGGAGAGGCCGAGGTCGAAGGTGATGGTATCGCCGGCGGTGGCCGTGGCGATGCATTCGCGCAGCGAACCACCCCCGCTGTCGCCCGTGTTCATGACGATGCCGGCGTGCAGGAAGTTCCCGGTGGTCAGGATGAGCATGATGACCACGGCAGCCGCGGCCCACCATCGCGCCAGCGACACGGAGAAGAAGTGACGGTCGGGGCACGGAAGAGATGTGGCGGACAGGTTCATGGTGTGGAGCATCCGGAAGCGGTCGGGTTGGATCGGGTATGTCAGGCGTTTCGTGGCGGGACGCCGAAGCGGCGATGAGGTCCCCGGGAGAACCCGGCGGTGGGTGGGTGGGCTTGCTCTCATCGGAGTGTGGAGGCGGGACGAGGCTTGGACCGGGCCAGGCTGTTAGAGTGTGGGAGAGGCCTGGGGGTTCCCGGGCATGGATCGACCGTAGACAAATGACTTGCGGTTGCATATCGGGGCGCCTACCCCCATCGGGGTGGAAGCAGGACCCACGTTGGCTGTGGGAGAATCCCCCACAGCGGTGTCCCGGGACCACGGGCGGCGGAGGCGGGAGGGGGCCGAGCGTCTCCCCGGCATGGCGGGATGCGGACCCGCGAAAACCGGACGAGGGGCGCCGCTCGCGGGAGCAGTCAGGCTACTCGGTATCGCCGCTCTCGACCCAGAGGGTGGCGCGGTGGACGAGCGCCTGGGCGGTGGGCAGGTTGAGCTTCCGCTTGATCCGCTCGCGGTGCGTATCAATGGTCTTGGTGCTGAGGTGCAGTTCCTCGGCGACTTCGCGGGTGCTGCGGCCCCGGCCGATGAACCGGAACACCTCGAGTTCGCGGTCCGAAAGGGTGCCGAGCGGGGAGGTGGATTCGACGCTCTGATCGCCGAGAAACTTCCGCGCGAGCGATTTGGTGAGGGAGGGGCTCATCCAGACATCGCCGGCGAGGATGCAGCGGATGGCGGCCACGATGGCCTGTTCCATCTCGTGCTTGTGGACGTAGCCGCGGGCCCCGGCGCGGATGGCACGCTCCGCATAGAGTCCCTCGTCGTGCATCGAGACGACCAGGACGAGGAGTTCCGGGTCCCGCTGCTTGAGATCCTTGATGAGGCCGAGGCCGTCGCTGCCGTTTTCGAGGGAGATGTCGGCGATGACAATGGCGGGATGACAGCCCGGGATGGCGTCGAGAGCCTCGTGGCAGGTGGAGGCCTCGCCGCAGACCGCGAGGTCGGGTTCCATCTCGACGAGAACCGCCACCCCCCGGCGAAAGATGGGATGATCATCGACCAGGAAGATTCCCTTCTTCGCGGTCGAGACTGCGGCGGGGCGGCTCATGGCGATGTGGGCGGAGGTTCGTTCGCGAGGGGGAACGAGCAGGTCACTCGGCCCCCGTGAGGGGCGGCGGACCCGAGCTGGAGGGAGCCGCCGATGGCGCGGGCGCGATATTCCATGGTGCGGAGGCCCATGCCGCGATGACGGGGGAGCGTCCCCGGAAAGCCGGTTCCGTCATCCTCGATCTGCAGGACCCCCCAGTCGGCCTGGCGGTCGAGGGCGATCTCGACGCCGGTGGGGGCCCCGTGATGGACGGCGTTGGTGACCGCTTCCTGGGCGACGCGGAGAAGGTGGCGCCCGGCATGGTGGTTCCGGCCGAGGGTGGGAAGCTCGCCGTGGTAGGCGCAATGGATGCCGTAAAACACCCCGACGTTGGCGGCCAGCTGGGTGAGGGCGGCGTGGAGGCTCACGGCGTCGATGGCGGCGGGACTGAGCCCGTGCGCGAGGTCGCGGGCGACCCGGGAGGTGTCCCGGAGGAGATTCCGGATCTCGAGGGCGGCGGCGGACTCGAGACGGTCGGCGAGGACGAGCTGGGTGGAGAGCCCGCTGGCGAGGGCGGTGACGCCCGCGAGGCTCGGGCCGAGGTTGTCATGGATCTCCCGGCCGACGCGATCGAGGGTGCTGTCGTGGGCGTCGAGGACATCCTGCTCGAGCATCCTGGCCTCCGAGACGTCCTGGACCATGGCGCAGAACGTGCGGCGGCCGGCGCGGCTGTTGGCGGTCCATTGCAGGGACTTGTAGTGGCCGTCGTCGCACAGGAAGCGGTTCTCGAAAACGATGCTCCGGGAGGTCCCGTCGAGCTTGTCGAGGGCGAGGCGGGTCGAGTCGCGGTCGAGCGGGTGGACCCAGTCGAAGAGGGCGGCCCCCTGCAGGACCTCGAGGGGCCACCCGAGGGTGGCGGTCCATCCGGGACTGAGGCGCTGCATGCGGCCGTTGCACGCGGCGGAGCAGATCATCCCGAGGGCATTCTCGAACAGGCCGCCATGGTCATCATCGTCGTGGCGACTGGTGGATGTCGGGAGATCAAGGGGACTGCTCATGAATGTCGTCGATCATCGGTTGCGGATTCCGGAGTTGCGACCGGGGGCGTCGGGCGGAGAAAGAAGGCCGCGACGCGGAACCCGGACACACGATTGACGACAACGTGGGCTCGGTTTCGGTGGACGTCCCTCAAGGTCCTATACCTCAAGTTGAGGGAGTGCGGGAGGAAGTGTCAACCGATTTTCAAATGTTGACACGGCGCGACCCGGTTGCGGACGTGCGGTGGCGTGCTGCAAATTGCACGATAGAGTGCGGGAGCCCGCGATGTGGACGGAACTCGGGGGAAGATGAGAGGCGTCACGCCGGGCGCGAACCGGGAGGGAAAAAAACTGCGCGGATCCTTACTTTGCCCGCAGCTTGATACCCGGAACCGCGCGGAGATTGGGTTGTGCGATGGAAATGGCAATTTAGGAAAATGCGCGAATGATGAAAGGAGCAGGATGCGCGGCGGGTTACCATGCGTTCGGGCCGCGCACGAATGGCGGAGCGATCGGGACCATCACTTCCGCGGGGGGAAGCCCGAAGGAGCCCATCGCGAGAGGGATCACGGGAGCGGCACCGTGAAGATCCTGGTGAAAATGAACTCGCTGCCGAGGCTGGTGAGGAGGGCGAGGAGGGTGATGGAAAGCAGGCGGGACCAGTTCGTGAGGACCGCCCCGGTGAGAAAGATCATGGCGAGGGTGGCGAGGACGAACGGGATCACACCGGATTGAAGCGCAAGGATATAGGCGGCGACGAGGAGGAGGGAGAGGATCGTCTTCCTGATCGCGGCCGGGCTGGCGGTTGAGGGGGCGGTGCGGCGCCGGGCCTGGCGGAGGGAATCCGCCGCCACCACGAGGAGCAGGGCGGCAACGATGAGGGCCGTGATGAGCGGGAAATCGGGAAGCTGCGTTTCGCTGCGGACGTCGAGCTGCGAGATAATGGCGACCCGCTCGTCGAGGTGGGACCGCAGGTCGGCGCCGCGGCGGAAGACGGGGCCGATGGCCAGCTTGGCGAGGTCGGCGCGGACCGCTTCGCTGGCCATGGCGCGTTCGAGGGCGGTCGCGAGGAGATCGACGACGTCCGGCGGGGTGTCTTTCGGCGCCCACCAGTAGAAGGCGTTGGAGGAGGTGACATCGAGCCCCGCCTCGCGGCAGGTCGGGACGTCCGGCAGTTCGGGGTGGCGTTCCGGTTCGAGAATCGCGAGGGCGCGGATGTTGCGGTCGGGCGGGGTGTCGTTCGCGGCGCGGAAGGCGCGGTACTCCGCCAGGGAGAAGATGCCGGCCTGGAGGTGGCCGCCGATGAGTTGCGTGAAGCGCTTTTGCCCGCCGCCGGAGGTGATGAAGTTCAGCCGGGCTCCCGGGTGGGCCTCCTCGAGTTGCATCCCGGTGAAGTGACCCGGCGAGCCGACGTTGGCGCCGAAGTTGATCGTGCCCGGCGCCTTGCGGGCATGCTCGAGGAGGTCCGTGACGGATTGATAGGGGGCGTCCCCGCGGACGAGGATGAGCAGGACGATGTTGCCGGTCTGCGCGATGGGGGCGAAGGCGCCGGGCCCGAACGCCACCGTGCCGGAGACGTTGGCGGTGATGATCGACTCGTGGTGGCAGAGGATCTTGTAGCCGTCCGGCGGGGCGTTCTTCACGTAGCGGCTGCCGATGGTGCCGCTTCCGCCGGGCTGGTTCTGGATGACCAGCGGCTGGGGGAGGAGGTTTTGCCCGGCGATCGCTCCCTGGATGATGCGGGCGAAGGTGTCCGTTCCGCCCCCGGCGGTGTAGGGGACCACGACGTGGACCGGGCGCGACGGGTAGGCGTCGCCACGGTCCGCCGAGGAAACGGCCTCCGTGATCCGCCACGCGAGGAGAGCGGCGATGAGGAGAATGACGATGGCACGCAGCATGGGACGGTTCCTAGTTGGCGGTTCGCGGCCGGATGCGGGCCCGGAGGAGCGGAACCACGAGCAGCAGCGCGGCGACCGCGACGAAGGCGAGCGAGATGGGCCGCGTCACCACCGGGAGGAGGCTGCCGCCGGACGAGACGAGGCCGGCGCTGAGGTTTTCCTCCGCGATGGGACCGAGGACGAAGCCGATGACGAAGGGGGCGAGGGGGATCCGGCGCCACTCGAGGACGAACCCAAGGAGGCCGAAGGCCAGCATGACCCACACGTCGAAGATGCGGTTCGACAGGGCGAAGGAGCCGATGACGCAGAAGGTGAGAATGACCGGGAGAAGGAGGTGGCGGGGGATCCTCGTGATGCGGGCGAGGAATCGCATCGAGAAGAACATGGTGGCCGCCATGACGAGGTTGGCGAGGAAGAGGGCGCCCATGATGGTGTACACCATGACGGGACTCTCCGTGAAGAGGCGCGGGCCGGGTTGCAGGCCGTGGATGACGAGGGCGCCCAGCAGGACCGCCTCCACCACGCTGCCGGGGATGCCCATCGCGACGAGCGGGATGAGGGCCCCGCCGATGGTGGCATTGTTGGCGGCTTCCGCGGCGACGATGCCGTCCTCGTGGCCGGTCCCGAACTTCTCCGGGGTCTTCGAGGTGCTGCGGGCCACCGAGTAGGCCGTGACCGACCCGATGTTGGCGCCGATCCCGGGAAGGAGACCGATCCAGGTCCCCACCAGCGAGGACCGGATGAGGTTCACCCCGTGCTTGGCGAAGTCGGCGAGCCGGATGGCGGCGCCCCGGGTGGTCACCGCGGCCGCCGCCGATTCCTTGTCGAGGTCGAGGATGTCGCGCAGGATCTGGTTCACGGCAAACAGCCCGATGAGGACCGGGACGAGCTGGAAGCCGTCGTTGAGGGCGGTGAGGCCGAAGGTCAGGCGGGCCTGTCCGGTGGCCGCGGAGATGCCGGGCATGGACAGCAGGATGCCGAGGAAGCCGGAGAGCAGCGACCGGGGCAGCGAGGACCCGCCGATGGTGGCGATGAGGACCAGCGCCATGAGGACCAGCGCGAAGTACTCGAAGGGGCCGAAGCGGGTCGAAAGGGTCGCGACCGGTTTGGCAAGCAGCACGAGGAACCCCCACGAAACGAGACCGCCGACGAAGGAAGACATCACCCCGAGGCCGAGGGCGCGTTCCGGTTGCCCGTTCTTCGCCATCGGGTAGCCGTCGAAGGTGGTCACGATGGAGGCCGGGGTGCCGGGCATGCGCAGCAGGGTGGAGGTGATCATGCCGCCGCTGATGGCGCCCACGTAGATGCTGATGAGCAGCGTCATTGCATACTGCGGGTCGAATCCGTAGGTGAGCGGCAGAACCAGCGCGATGAGCATGGTGCCGGTGAGCCCCGGGATGGCGCCGACGAAGATGCCGAGACTCGTTCCCAGGACGATCAGGAGAATCCCGGTGGGGGTGAGGAGTTGGGAGAGGGCGTCGGGCACCGTTGGAGAGTGTCGGGTGAGAAGTTTCCGGTGTTAAGTCGAAAGCCCCGGCAGGGGCGACATATTCCAGCCGCGGGTGACAACCCGCGGGAGCGATGTGCGCCAGGAAGATGAGCCCCGGGAGGGGCGAGCGAAGCGGTCCCGCAAGCCGCGCAGATCGCAGTGAATTTGCGGCCGGATCACGCTGCGGCGAGTCGCCACAAGCACGGCCTGCGGCCGGTTGCCGCAGCCGCTCGAGTTCACCGGTCGAGCGAGATCGCCTCGGCATAGGCCAGCTCGCCGGTGCGGCCGTGGTAGTACTGGAAGACGACCTGCGGGTGCGGGTAGGCGACCCAGCGGGTGCCGCCGAGTTTCTGCGGCATGTTGAAGACGTTGTTGACCTGCACGATGCAGAAGTACGGATAGAGGCGCTCGAGGCGCTCGAGATCCGGGAGGATGTAGGAACTCCAGCGGATGTCGCACTCGCGCGGGCCGAACTTCCACCTGCCGGTGGCGGGGCGGCCGCTTTCGTCGAGTTCCGGGACGTGGTTGACGCTGTTGTGCGGGCCGCAGCAGAACTCCCAGACGTGGTCGGTGACCTTGATGGCAAAGCTGTTGTGCAGGTCGCCGGTCATGACGAAGACCTTCTTGCCGAGCTTGTCCCATTCCTTGATGAGCATTTCCCGTTCGTGGAAGAAGCCGGTCCAGGCTTCCTCCTTGTTGGCGAAATCGGCCTCGAAGCCGCCCGCGCCGCTGTGCGGAATCATGAACGGGACGCTGGAGACGACGAAGAAGAAGTCGGCGTCGCTGGCGCGCATCGACTCGAGGAGCCAGTCGCGCTGGGCGGTGCCGAGCATGGAGAGCCCCGGCTTGGCGCGCTGCCGGATGTCGTGCATGTCGCGGGCCCCGCGGGTGTCCAGCAGGAAGAACTCGCAGTTCGAGACGCGGAACTTCCCGTAGCTCCGGCGGCCGATCGAGTAGCTCACCTCGTCGCTCACCTTGGCGGGCATGTGGAGGCGCAGGGTGTGCCGGTCGACGACCTCCTCGATCCCGTAGACGTAGGAATTCTTGTGGCCGTCGTCGTTGTCGTAGATCATGTCGTTCACCCCGGCCTGCGGGGTCCCCCAGTGGACGTGCAGGTTGAGCATCTTGTCGAGGGGGAGCTTCGTGAAGTCGGCAAGGGAATCGACGAGGAGGTCGCTGCCGGCCTCCATCCTGGCCCGGCCGAAGTGGACGCCCTGCGGGTGTTCGACGGGGTTCGCCCAGCCGAGGTAGTTGAACCACGCGTAGGTCCCGATGTCGCGGAAGACGGTGCGGCGGTGGCGCTTGCCGAGGGTGCCGGCGCCCCAGATGTCGTTCACCAGCTCGTGGTCGTCGAAGGTGAAGTAGCTCGGGACGTTGCGGTGCCACTTCGCGAGTTCGACCCCGCGGTCGAGGTAGAGCTTGTAGTTCTCCCAGACGCCCACGACGGTCGGCATGGCGTCGACGACGCGCGGGACGATGTCGATGCCCTGTTCGAGTTTCCAGGCCGAGGCCGGATACTCGCGCCGTTCCTCGTAGAGCCAGTCGCCGTTCATGATGTGGAAGTTCACCTTCGAGGCCCACTCGCGGTTGAGGGTCCGGTAGGCCGGCAGGGTGGGGCCGATGCCGTGGAGTGGGTTCTGGTTGGCGCAGGACCCGACTTCGAAGCGGAAGTTGAAGAGCCCCTTCGGGTTGTGCTCGTCGTGGCGGGACGTGTCGGCGCTCGGGAGGGTGCGGAAGGTCCCGGGTTGACCGTGCGGACGCTCGTTGACCCACACCTGGTAGTGATAGCGCGTGTCGGGCCGGAGGCCCTCGATGGTGAGGCTCCCGGTGCAATCGTTCTCCATGAAGGTCCTCGCGGAGTCGCTCGTCCCGGCGAGCTTGTCGCGGGCCGGGCCGTACTTCACGACGAATCCGCCCGGGTCGGAGGTCCGGACCCAGACGCGCACCGAGTCGGCCGTGACGTGCCCGAGCATGGGCCCGTGGGTGAGACGGATCGGATCGCGCTCGGCGTGCAACGGGACTGCGGGGATGCAGAGGAGAGCGAGGAGCAGGCGCGTCATGACGATGGACATCGGTTCCGCAGTCGAATCCACCATCCCGCCGGGAGCAAGATCGAATTTGGAGCCCCCTCCTGGGAGCGCGGACGGCCCGTCCGCCATCGAGAGTGCGGCGGCCGCAGGCCGGAAATTCGCGGCCTTTGGCCGCCGCCAATTTCAGAAGCGGACGAGCCGTCCGCGCTCCCAGGGGGGGGATGCTTCTCACCCGGAATTCTCCTTTCCGCGGACGGCGGATGCCGCAAGGATGCCTTTGTCTTGAAGATCTGCGTCATTTACCCGCCCTCGCGCGGAATCCACACCGGTAACCATGAGAGTGCCAACCAGTGGGCGGCGGAACTGGAAGCCATGGGGCATCAGGTCCGCGTGGCGGAGAACGAGGTCACCGCCTGCTGCGACGCGGTGGTGGTGCTTCACGGGATCCGGGGGCGGGAAGCGGTGGCGAAGTTCAAGGCCCGGCGGCCGGAGGGACCGGTGGTGGTGGTCCTGACGGGGACCGATCTGTACGGGGACGGCGGCCCGGAGTTGCGGGACACCATGCGGGCCGCGGACCGGCTGGTGGTTTTGCAATCGAAGGCCCTGGAACGGGTGCCGGAGGAATTCCGCGGGAAGACGCGGGTCATCCTGCAGGGCGCCGAGCCGATGGTGGGGCCGCTGCGGGAGAAGCGCACCGACCCGTTCCAGGTGTGCGTCGTCGGCCACCTGCGGGGGGTGAAGGATCCGATGCAGGCGGCCCTCGCGTCGCGCCTCCTCCCCGCCGGGTCGCGCCTCGTGGTGAAGCACGCCGGGGCGATCGCGGAGGAGGGTTTTCGGCCGGTGGTCGAGGAGGAGCAACGGGTGAACCCGCGCTACACGTGGATGGGGGAACTGCCGAACGACGAGGTGCGGCGGCTCATGGCGGAAAGCCAGGCGATGGTGATCTCGTCGCGGCAGGAGGGCGGGGCCCGCGTCGTGGGGGAGTCGATCGTGGAAGGCACCCCGGTCATCGCGGCCCGGTCGGAGGGCGTGCAGGGACTTCTCGGCGACGGCTACGAGGGATATTTCGAACCGGGGGCGACCGCGGCCCTCGCGGAGCTCCTGCGCCGGGCCGAATCGGAGGACGGATTCCTCGACCGCCTGACGGCGCACTGCGAGCGGCTCGCGCCGCAGTGGGCTCCGTCCCGGGAGGTGGCGGAATGGCAGAAACTGATTCGCGAACTCGAGGAAGCGTGACACCTTGGAGGCGAGGTGAATACGAAGGAGAGTCTCGTGAGCGAACTGGAGCGCACCGATCGCCGGATGCGCGCCCTGATCGACGACTTGAGCGAGGAGCAACTCGCGGTGCCCTACGACCAGGGGATCAACCCGCCGGTGTGGGAACTCGGCCACACCGCCTTCTTCTACGAGTACTTTCTTCTGCGGGCGAAGGACGGGGCCGCGGCCCGCATGCCGGGGTACGACGACATCTGGGACTCCTTTGAAATCCAGCACAAGGAGCGCTGGCGGGAGGATGTCGTTCCGGGGAAGGAAGCGGCCGTCGACTATTACCGGGGGATCATCGACGACGTGCACCGGCGTCTCGAGTCCCGGGAGCTGACCCCGGAGGAGCACTACCTGTACAAGTACGTGATCTGCCACCAGCACATGCACCTCGAGTCGCTGATCTGGGCGCGGCAGACGCTCGGCTATCCGGCGCCGCCGGGCGCCGCCGGGGGGGCCGATGGCGGCGGGGCGGGGGAGGCCGCCGGGGACGTGGCGATTCCCGGGGGAACCTATTTCATGGGGATGCCCGCGGGCACGGAGGACTTCGCCACCACGGGATTCGCCTTCGACAACGAGAAGCCGGGGTTCGAGGCGGAGGTTCCGCCCTTCGCGATCTCGACGACCCTCGTGTCGAACCGCGAGTTCCGGGAGTTCGTGGATGCGGGCGGTTACCGGGACCCGGCCCTCTGGAGCTACGGCGGACAACGGTGGCTGGAACACGGCCACCGGCATCCTGTTTACTGGCGGCAGGGCCGCGACGGCGGCTGGGAGGCGCGCCGCTTCGACCGCTGGCGGGAGTTGCGGCCCGACGCCCCGGTGATGCACGTCTCGTACTGGGAGGCGGAAGCGTTCGCGAAGTGGGCGGGGCGGCGCCTGCCGAACGAACGTGAATGGGAGGCCGCGGCCCGCGGATCGAGGGCCCGCATGTTCCCGTGGGGAGATGCGATGGATGCGGGCCGGGCCGATCTCGATGGCACCGCGGCGGAGCGCGCCTCCGTGGCGGCCTGGAAGGCGGGCGCCACGCCCGAGGGTTGCCTCCAGATGATCGGGACCGCATGGGAGTGGACCTCCAGCCAGTTCCTCCCCTACGACGGTTTCTGCGTCGACGTCTACCCCTACATGTCGACCATCCAGTTCGGAAATCACAAGGTGGCGAAGGGCGGATCCTTCGCGACCTCCGCCTGCCTGATCCGCAACAGCTACCGGCAGGCCTACTACCCGGACCGCAGCGACGTGTTCACCGGGTTCCGGACCTGCGCGGTGTAGGATCCTGGGAGGGGGGACGGCTCGTCCGCATATGGGGAGTCCTGGGAGCGCGGACGGCTCGTCCGCTTCCGAAAACGCGGCGGCCGCAGGCCGCGAAAATCCGGCCTACGGCCGCCCAACGCTTCGAATGCGGACGGGCCGTCCGCGCTCCCAGAGCATCTTCGCGCCCTACGGCCGCCGTATTCCCATATGCGGACGAGCCGTCCGCGCTCCCAGGGGACGCGCACGCTCCCAGAGGGGGCTTGCAGGGCGTGGCCGGGTTGGGTAGAGGGGGTGGATGGGCACGCATCGCGACTGGTATTCGCGCGGCTATTTTCCGCATTGCGATCAGCCGGGGAAGATCCAGTCGGTGACGATTCGGTTGATCGACGCCATGCCCACCGCCCGGAGGGAGGAGTGGAAGGATCTGTTGGAGCGCTCCGGGGGGAATGCCCGGCTCGATGCGGAACGGCGTCGGAAACTGGAGGCCTATCTCGATGCCGGATACGGCTCGTGTTTGCTCCGCGAACCGATGGTGGCGGATATGGTCGAGGAGGCGCTTCTGCACTGGGATGGCAAGCGGTATCAAATGCTGGCATGGGTGATCATGCCGAATCACATGCACTTCACTTTCGAAATGGCCGAAGGCTGGCCGCTGGGAGAGGTGCTGAAGCGGTTCAAGGGATTCACGAGCCACGAGGCGAATCGGATTTTCGGCCGCGAGGGCTCATTCTGGTACCCGGACTATTGGGACCGCTATGTCCGCGATAGGAACCACCTGCGAAAGCTGATCCACTATATCCATGAGAACCCCGTGAAGGCAGGATTGGTGGGCCGCGCAGAGGAATGGCGGTGGTCGAGCGCACGGTTCGGTGCGCGCGAGACCACCCGAGAGGCGGATCACGAAGGGAAGTTCTAGGCCCCCCCTGGGAGCGCGGACGGCCCGTCCGCATTCAAGGGATACGACGGCCGAAGGCCGCATC
>JABDMC010000327.1 GCA_013001695.1 Akkermansiaceae bacterium | reverse complement strand
GTCTTCACCACCAGGGAACGCCCCCCCGACGACATGGAGGAATTCCGGAAGAAGAAGGAACGCGAGGGGTGGGGGGAGATCTGGACCGCCTTCGTGCAGATGCCCTCCCGCATGAAGCAGCTCGCCGCGGTGCAGTTCTTCACCTGGATGGGGCTCTTCTGCATGTGGATCTTCTTCACGGTGGCGGTGGCGCGCAATGTGATGGGCGCGACCGACACGGAGTCGCAGCTCTACAAGGACGGCATCGTCCTCGCGCAGGATTGCTTTGCGACCTACAACTTCGTAGCCTTCCTCGCCGCGATGGGGTTCCTGTGGATCGGCCGCCATGTTCCGGCGAAGTGGATCCACTTCACCTCCCTGATTCTCGGGGGTCTCGGTCTCGCCTCGGTGGGATTCGTGCGGGAGCCCGCCATCCTGAACTTCGTGTGTTTCAGCGGCGTCGGGATCGCGTGGGCCTCGATCCTTTCGATGCCCTACGCGATGCTGTCGAGTGCCTTGCCGGAAGACCGCATGGGCGTCTACATGGGGATCTTCAACTTCTTCATCGTGATCCCGCAGATTCTGGTGGGGGTTATTATCAGCCGGGTGATGGCGAACGTGGAGGGTTTCAACCGGCTCTCGGCGGTGGTCTTCGGGGGCATTTGCTTCCTCATTGCGGCGGCCCTGACCCTTCTCGTGAAAGCCGGCCCGCCGAAGGTCGTCGACGAGCGCGGGCCCGCGGTGGAAGGGGAAGCATGAAGGCTATGCACCCGCGGATGATTCTGCTTTGGTTCCTCGCGATGGCTGCGGTGTCGTGTGAAGGACGGGGGGAAGACCCCGAGCGGGTGCGGATTTACCAGTTGATGGTGAGGCACTTCGGGAATGTGAACGAGACCCGGACGCCGAACGGGACCCTCGAGCAGAATGGCTGCGGGAAGTTCGCCGACATCAATGATGCGGCCCTCGTCTCGCTGAAGGAGATGGGCTTCACGCACCTCTGGCTGACCGGGGTGCTCGAGCAGGCCAGCGCCACGGCCTACCCGGGCCGCCCCGCCGACGACCCCGACATCCTGAAGGGCAAGGCCGGAAGCCCCTACGCCATCAAGGACTACTTCGACGTGTCGCCCGACTACGCCGTCGATCCGGGCAAGCGGCTCGCCGAGTTCCGCAGCCTCGTGCGCCGCTGCGAGCGGCACGGCCTGCGGGTCCTCATCGACCTCGTCCCGAACCACGTGGCGCGCTCCTACGATTCCGACATCCTCCCGGGGCTTTCCTTCGGCAGGGACGACGATCGCGGCCGGTTCTTCACCCGCGACAACAACTTCTACTACCTGAACGGCACCGACCCGGGCGGCGGGGCCCCGCTGAAACTGCCCGCCGCCGACCAACCGGGCTGCGACGGCCTCTTCGAGCCCGAATCCGACTTCGGGCGCGTCACCGGCAACAACGTCCGCAGCTGGGCGCCGTCGATCCACGACTGGTACGAAACCGTGAAGCTCAACTACGGGCACGACTACAGCAACGGCCGGGACACCAGCCACCTGCCGGGGCCGGACGCCTCCGCGAAGGACGTCCCCGACACCTGGCGCAAGATGGACGCCGTCATCGACTACTGGCAGCAGCTGGGCGTCGACGGGTTCCGGGTCGACATGGCCCACATGGTCCCGCTCGAGTTCTGGCGCTGGGCGGTGCAGCGGGCCCGCGACCGCAAGCCGGACGCCTACTTCATGGCGGAGGCCTACGACAACGACCCGTCGAAGCTCACCGACGGCAACGTCCTCGACGAACTTCTCGCCGCCGGATTCGATGCCGTCTACGACGACCCGACCTACGACCTTCTCATGCAGGTCCACGAGGGGCCGAAATGGGCGAACGACCTCGCCGCGGTGGCGCCGGAAGGGAAGCGCTTCCACGCCTCGGTGCGCTACGCCGAGAACCACGACGAAGTGCGCCTCGCCAACCCGCAACGCTGGGGCGGCCTCGGCATGAAGGTGGGCAAGCCGGTCTCCGCGATCCTGTTCGGCATGGGGCGCGGACCGCTCATGGTCTACAACGGCCAGGAAGTCGGCGAACCCGCGGCGGGGGCGGAGGGATTCTCCGGGGACGACGCCCGCACCACCATCTTCGATTACTGGTCGCTGCCGGAACTCACCAAGTGGACCAACGAGCACCGCTACGACGGCGCCCGCCTCTTCCCCGACCAGCGCGACTTGCGCGATTGGTACAGCCGCCTCATTCACCTTTGCGCCGAACCGGCCTTCGCCCGCGGCGACTTTGCGCCCGTCAGTCCCGCCAACGGCGACAACCCCGACTTCGGCCGGGTGGGGGACGAGACCCACAGCGGCCACTACCTCTACGCCTTCCTGCGCAGCGAAGCCAGGGCCGGCGGACAGAGCTTCCTCGTCGTCGCCAACCTGCACGGCAGCGCAACCCTCAAGGGTGTCAAGGTCCGCATCCCCGCCGACCAGATCGCGTGGATGCAGAAGTCCGGCGCCATGCTCACCTTCACCGACCGTCTCGCCACCACCTGGTCCGGCACGGCCGGCACCGCCTTCCTTCCCACCCAGGGCGTGGCCCTCCCCGACCTCCCCCCCTGCTCGGCCCTCTACCTCGAGATCGAGTAACCTTGGCGGAGCTTTGCAAGCTCCGCGCCCTCGTGGCGGCGGTTTCCACTCGTCCCGCGAAGCCTTGGCGAAGATCCAACCGCCCGGCCCAAAGCCCCCCGCGCGCCCGGCAGGGGTTGCACAGCAGAAGCCCCCGGCAGAGGTTGCCGCGCGAAGCCCCGGAAGGGGCGGCACAATGAAAGCCGCGGGTGACAACCCGCGGAAAGAACGCCTCCGGAGATCGAGAGCCCCGGCAGGGGCGATGGAAACCGCCGACCTCTCACCCCCCGCAACCCCGTCCCCCCCGGCGCTGCCACCGTCACGGCCCATCACCCGGGAAGGCTGCCACCACACCTCCCTGCATTCTCCGCCGGTCTTTCGCGAGCGCACCGGCTCCCGCCTCCGGAGGGTTGGGGACAACCCTCCCTACCGGATCAGGAAACTCGCCGGGGCCGCCACCACCGCAACCAGCGCCGCACCCAACCGGTGGCCGGCTCGATCTCATCGGTCCGCTCGGCATCGCCAGCGGGATCATCCACGACGGCCGGCGGCGCCGAATCGAGCGGGCTCTGCGTCCCGGTGCCGTTCACCCCTTGCGCCACATGCGTGTAGCGCTGGGTGGTGGACACCAGATCGTGGCCCAGCAGTTCCTGCACGGTGCGCAGGTCCCGGCCGCGTTCCAGCAGGTGGGTGGCGAAACTATGCCGCAGGGCATGCGGCGTGACTCGCTTGGGAATCTCCGCCATCCGTGCCGCTTGCCGGATCCGCAGTTGAAAGGTGGCGGCATGCAGATGGTGACGCCGCACCACCCCGGATTCCGGGTCCGTCGATACCTTCGCCGCCGGGAACACCCAGAACCACTCCCAACTCGTGGATGCGCCCGGGTACTTGCGATCCAGCGCGGTGGGCATCGCCACTCCCGGATCGCCCGCCTCGCGATCCGCCTCGAACGTGATCTTCACCGCTTCCAGGTGCTTCTGCAGGCGCTTCGCCAGGCAGGCCGGCAGGATCGTTACCCGGTCCTTGTCACCCTTGCCACTCCGCACGATCACCTGGCCCCGATCAAAATCGAGGTCCTTGACGCGCAGATTCAGCAACTCGTTCAAGCGCACCCCGCTGCCGTACATCAACTCCGCCGCGAGGCGGAACGTCCCGGAGAGGCCGGCCCACAGGCGCTGCAGCTCCGGCGCGCTCAGCACCACCGGCACCCGCTCCCGCGTCTTCCGAAACGCCACCCCCAGGTCGATCTCGTCCCGCCCGCACACATCCCGGTAAAAGAAGACCAGGGCGTTCAAGGCCTGCTTCTGCGTGGCGTAACTCCGGCGATGCTTCTCGACCAGTTCCGTCAGCCACTCGCGCGCCCGTGTTTCATCGAGCACCTCGGAAGGCGCCTCACAGGCCGCCGCGAACCGGGCGCACCACCCGGCATATGTCTTGCGCGTCCTCAAGGCGAGGCCCCGCCGCGCCCCGGCCGACAGCACGGACTGCTTCACTCGCATCCCCAGCGTCAACGGCGCCGACAAGTTCCGCTCCCGCTGCACCAAGGCCATCCAGTCCAAATACCATTCGATCGCCGCCTCCCATTGCTCCATCTGCCACGGCCGCCGCGGTTTCGCCTGCACGGCCTTCTCCCAGAACCTTCGCGCCGAGTCGCGCCCCGGCAATAGACCGGCCTTCTCAATCCAGCCCAGATACCACTCCACCGCAAAGGCGATCCCCTTGCGCTCCCGGAAGTTGAACTCCCGGTGGCGGGCCAGATCCGCCCGCCACGCATTCCAGACCGTCTCCCTGCTTCCCTCGAGATTCCCGTCGCTCATCGAATGTTAATATGTTCATGTGAACATCTACTGGTCCTCCCGCTTCTCGCCCAGCAAAATCCACTTTGGACTCCCAATCCTCTTCGTGCTCCAAAACAATCGGGTTATGCAGCTTTACAACCAGATGATACAAATCCGCCGGCCCGTCACGGCACGCAAGCCCCTCACTCCCAACCCCTCACCCCCAATCCTTGCCCCCTGGTTATGCAGTGACTA
>JABDMC010000236.1 GCA_013001695.1 Akkermansiaceae bacterium | reverse complement strand
AGCTGCCCGAGTGGAGCTTCGCCGGCTCGCGGCCCTCCTCGGCGTGCACCCCGGGCAGATCAACAACTACGTCCGCGCCGGCGGGTCGATCCCCGACCCGCCGCGGTCCATCGCGGTGCGCTTTCCGGCCGAGCTCCTGCGCTCCCGTCCCGACATCCGGCGGGCGGAGCGCAAGATTGCCGCCCAGACGGCCCGCATCGGCGTCGCCACCGCCAACCTCTACCCGCAGCTCTCGCTCTCGGGCGCCATCACCTACGAATACCTCCGCACCGGGACGACGGTTGATCTCCTGCGCCGCACCCTCGGGCTCGGACCCACCCTGCGGTGGCGCATCTTCCACGCCTGCGCCGACCGCTACCGCATCAAGGAACAGGAGGCCAAGCTCGAGGAGGTCCTCAGCGACTACGAAGCCACCGTCATTGCGGCCGTCACCGAAGTGGAAAACGCCCTCGCCCGAATGCACTTCGAGAAACGACGCCTCGACAAGCTGGAGGATGCCTCGAGGGAGCACGCCACCACCGCGGAACTGATGGGCGAAGCCTACGAGAGCGACCTCGTCGACCTGCGCCGCCTCCTCAATGCCCACCAGGACCTCTTCCTCTCCCGCGACGAGGAGGCCGCCACCCGCGGCCGCCACGCCGCCCACGCCGTGCGCCTCTTCAAGGCCCTCGGCGGCGGCGAACTCCCCCCGCCGGAATCGACCAAGAGCGACTCAAAGCTCTCCGGCGGCGAGTAGCCCCGCTCTCGCGAGCGCCTCTTGCAGCTCCTCGGAGCGCAGCGGCTTGGAGAGGTAGGCGGTCATGCCTGCTTCCCGGCAGGCCTCTTCGTCGGCCGGCATGGCGTTGGCGGTGATGGCGATGATCGGGATCTCGCGCCATTGCTTGCCGGCCTCGCCGTCGCGGATCCGGCGGGTGGCCTCCAAGCCGTCCATCTCCGGCATGCGGACATCCATGAGGACGGCCCGGTAGTCCGCTCCGCTGCGGAGGCGCTCCAGGACCTCCTGGCCGTTGGTCGCGACATGTGCGCGGACGCCCATCGACCCCAGCATGAGGATCGCCAGTTGCGAGTTGATCGGGTTGTCCTCCGCCAGCAGGACGAGGCCCTCCATCGAGATCACCTCCCACAGGGTGGTTCGCGTCTTCTTCTCTCCACCTGGTGACACCGGCCGCTCCGACCTCGCCAGCGGGATGTGAAACTGGAAGTCGGCGCCCACCCCGGGCACTCCGTGGGCCGTGATGCCCCCGCCCATACGCTCCAGCAAGCCGCGGCAGACCGCGAGGCCGAGACCGGTGCCGCCGAAGCGCCGGGTGGTGGAGGCGTCTCCCTGGTGGAAGGGTTCGAAGAGCCGCTCGGCCTGTTCCGGGTCGAAGCCCACCCCGTTGTCCTTCACCGAAAACCACAGCCGCTCCCCGTCGCCGGTGCGGCAGCGGACCGTCACGACACCCCGGGCGGTGAACTTCAGGGCATTCGAAACGAGGTTCATGAGGACCTGCCGCAGGCGCGCCACGTCGCCGCGGACCATTTCGGGAAGCCCGGGCGAGAATTCGGATCGGAGGGCCACGCCCTTGGCCGCCGCCGCCTGGGCGTGGAGGGCGAGCACCTCCCCGATGCACTCCCCCGGCGAAAAGTCCACCTCCTCGAGCTCCAGCCGCCCGCTCTCCATGCGCGAGAAGTCGAGGATGTCGTTGATGATGTTGAGCAGCATGTCGCCGCTGCGGCGGATCATCTCGACGTTCCGGTGCTGCTCGGGCACAAGGCCGGCGTCCAGCAGCATATCGGTGAAGCCGATGATCCCGTTCAGGGGGGTGCGGATCTCGTGGCTCATGGTGGCGAGGAAGAGCGACTTGGCCTCATTGGCGTGCTCGGCCTCCTCCTTTGCAGTGCGAAGGTCCTCGAGCACCTGCTTCCGCTCCGTGATGTCGTGGACCAGCCCCTGCACCACCGGTTTCCCTTCCAGCTCGAAGCGCGTCGAGGTCACCTCCGCCGGGAATTCCGAGCCGCCGGCCCGCCGGAAGACCGTTTCAAAGCGGCAATCACCCTCGGAGGCGACGTCCTTCATGGCCTCCCGGCATCCCGGCAGCGCTTCCGCCGGATGGAGATCGAGCAAGCGCTTCCGAACGAACTCGTCCGCTGTATACCCGAACAACCCGCAGGCGGTCTCATTCACTTCGAGGATGGTCCCGTCCAAGTCGTGCAGGATCAGACCGTCCAGGGACGACTCGAAGATGAGCCGGAACTTGCGCTCGAGTTTCTTGTTGGCCTCGTAAAGTTCGAAGCTCTTCCCCTCCAGCAGGGCCTCCGCTTCCGCCCGCGCGGCTTTCTCCCGCTCGTAGCGCCGCTTCCACTTCTCGGTGTCCTGACTCATCAGACGTCCTGCCGGGTGATCACGAACTTCTCGCGTCCGTCGGCGAGAGTCTCCCGCGCGATGCCGGCCCGCGCGCCGAAGTGCTTGAGGCAACCCGCGATGAGCCCTTCGCAGAGGTCCTCGAAGTGCCGCATCGAATCATAGATCATCTCCAGCTGGCCCGGGCCGGGGCGCGCGCATTCGAAGCGCGGAAGTTCGGCGTCGGGGTAGAGTTTCCGCACCTCGACGTGGATGTAATTCTCGACGCGCTCGAGAAACTCGAGGGCATCGCCTGCCCCTTCCACGAAATGCGGATGCGCCGCAGCCAGCACCCCGAAGAGGTGTTCCCCGAAGGCCTTCAGCAGGTCCGGCACCGGCGTATTCGTCTCGGCGCTGAGGTTCGTGACGAGGCGCACGATCTCGGTGTGGTCGTAAGTCCCCACCGCGGTGTAGGCCCCGCCCGACGGCAGGTCGCTCTTCTCGATCAGGGTGTCCACCATGTCGAGGCCGTGGGCCGTCTCGACCATCCCGAGGAATTCCGTAAACACGATGCCCTTCATGGTCTCACATCAATCCGAAGCGCTTCATCTTGTTGTAGATCGACTTCTCGGTCACGCCGAGGCGCCTCGCGGTCTCGGCCTTGTTGCCCTTGCACAACTCGAGGGTCTGCACGAGGGCGGCGCGCTCCAGATCGGCGAGGGGAATTCCCCCCACCCCGGACGGCCCCCGGTCCGATCCGTTTGGTTCCCGGAATTCCGCCGGGAGATCCTCGAGGGAAATGACGCCTCCCTCACAGAATGCCGAGGCCCGTTCCAGGACGTTCTCGAGCTGCCGCACGTTGCCGGGCCAGTCGAATGACTCGAGCGCCTGCAAGGCCTCCTTCTCGAGCTGCACGACCTTCGTGTTTCGCCGCGCCGCCATCCCGGCGAGGATCGAGGCGCCCAGGGCCTCCACCTCGGCGAGCCGTTCCCGCAGCGGCGGAATTTCGAGCGGGATCACACTCAGCCGGTAGAACAGGTCCTCGCGGAATTCCCCCGCCGCGATTTTTTCTTCGAGGTCGAGGTTGGTCGCGGCGACGACCCGCACGTCCGCATCGAGGACCGCCTCCCCGCCGACCCGCTGGAACTGCCGGTCCTGCAGGACGTTCAGCAGCTTCGGCTGCAAATCGAGCGGCAGGTCCCCGACCTCGTCGAGAAACAAGGTGCCACCCCGCGCCGCCTCCACCTTCCCGATGCGCCGCTTCACCGCACCGGTGAAGGCTCCCTTCTCGTGGCCGAACAACTCGCTCTCCAACAATTCGCGTGGCAGGGCCGGGCAACTGACCGTCACAAACGGGCCGTCCGTCCGCGGGCTCTTCCCGTGGATCATCCGCGCCAGGACGCCCTTCCCCACCCCGCTCTCTCCCGTCAGCAGAACGGTGGAATCGAGTGCTGCCACTTTGCCGGCCTTCTCGATCACCTCCCGCAT
Organism: Akkermansiaceae bacterium; assembly: GCA_013001695.1. Lineage (GTDB taxonomy): Bacteria > Verrucomicrobiota > Verrucomicrobiia > Verrucomicrobiales > Akkermansiaceae > Roseibacillus_B. The sequence continues at coordinate 8,661 of JABDMC010000236.1, read as the reverse complement.
GACTTCCGAACGGGCCACCACTTCCGTCTCCGGACCAGCGCCCCCAAAGGTCTCGCGAAGCGATTCGTTTTCGCGCTCGGCGCGGCGCATCCGCCGCGCATTCCGCAGGACCGCAAACAATTCGTCCGGATCGAAGGGCTTCGTCAGGTAATCGACCGCCCCCAGTTTCATGGCCTGCACCGCCTCCGCCGCCTCGTCCGCACCGCTCAAGACCACGGTTGGAACCGAAGGATGATGCTCCTTGAGGTGTTCGAGGCACCGCAATCCACTCCACCCGGGCATCCGGAGATCGAGGAGCACGACATCCAACTCCTCGGCGAGTTCCTTCACGCGCCCCATGGCATCCTCGCCGTCCTCGTGCAGTTCCGGACGAAACCCATTCTGCCGCGCCTGCATCTCGAGCAAGCGGCGCACGGTCTCATCGTCGTCGATGATGAGGAGATCGGGGGGGCGCCGGGAAGCGGTCACAAGGCGATCCTACGGAAATCCTGACTTTTTGGGCAGCTTTTTCGACCCCTCCGTGGCATTCTCAGGTGGAATCCATGCCTTCCGATCCCGCAACCGAACTGGTTGATGCCGCATTGCTTGTGAAAACCGCAGGTCCGGCGCCCCGGGCCGTCCTGGGCCTCCTGGAGTCGTTTGCCGCCTCCTTCGCGACGGATCTCAGCAAGGCCGAACAGCAGGCCGCAGCGGCCAGCTACGCGGAGGCAGCCGATCAGTTTCACCGCCTGAAGGGCGCCGCCGGGTCACTTGGGCTCTGTGCCCTCGCCACCGGTCTCGCCGAATTGGAGCACGCCAGCGCACACGAAGACCGTCGCCTCGCTGAGCAGATCCCCCAGCTAATTCCGCTTGCGGAGCGTTCCATAGACCGTGCCTGTGCTGTTGTGCGCGCCCTGATTTGAAAGAGTCGCGCCCCAACCTAGAACTGGTAGTTCAGGTAGTGATTACAGACCTGTTCCTCTGACCTCTGAGCTCTGACCTTGACTGCGAAGAGCGGCACCGCGAACCGGGGGATGATCGGGACACCCTTTCGGGGCCGGTTTCAGGGGAGAAGGTCAATTGGCAACCGGAGTGAGACGGAGGATCGCATCCCCGGTCCCGGGCGACTCGTGATTGAAGATCGCAAGAAAGAGGCTGCCGCCGTGCGAGGTGAGGAAATAGGGGTTCATCCCACCGGGGACCAGGCTGCTGAGATCGGTCCAATTCCCCGCGACGAGATCATCCAGCGTCTTGAAGCGGATGAACTTGTTCTCATCGGAGTCGGTTCCGCCGGCATAGGACTGGGAGAAATAGCTGGTGGCATACCAGGATCCGTCAAAGAACTCGGCGTCGTTGATCACCAACCCGGTCTTGGTCCAGGATCCTCCAGACCCGCTCTTTCCGGTCGGATCGTGACTGTCGTAGGTCTGGAAGGTCGGGGTGTCCCAATCGACGATCTTCACGATGCGTCCCTTGGCCGAACCGATCACGTAGAGCTTGCCGTTCACGAGGCTCAGGGCCCGTGCGTACCCGCCCGCCGGAGCCTGGACCGCACTCACATTCTCGCCGATCGCGGTGAAGCGGAACACGTGCCCCGAATGGGGATTGAGCGCATAGATCCAGTTCGTGGCGGGATCGATCAGGATGTCGTGGGGGCGCTTCAGGGTCACGCCCGCGATGGAGCCGGTTTGCGCGGCGATGGTGCCGCTCGAGAGATCGCGGAAGGCGATGATGCGGTGGTTCTCCGTGTCGTTGGCATAGTAGAGCCCGTCTGCCGGGTTGTGGACCAGCGAGTGCGGACCGCTGACCGCCACGGGCGACGCCTGCCAGGCGTCCTTGGCACTGTCCCGGTAAACGAAGCGGTTGTTCTTGAGGTCGGTGACAACCTCCCGGGTGCCCGGACCGAAGGCGATGTGCGTCGGCCATTTGAGCTGCAGCCCGCCTTCATCCGGCGCATGCGTGGCGACCACCAGCCCAAACCTGGCCGGATCCGGCGGTTCGTCGCCGTTCACCGGCGCAAGAGCTGCGATTCCGCAGGCCGCGGTGACGAGGGTGGTCTTCAACCGGGATCGGTGGTGTTTCTTGTTCTGCATGCAACCGGTGTGGATCGCGTCGCCTCGGCAGCCCGCACACCAGGCAAACCGGCTCACGGGGTGACTGATTTCCGTGACCACTACGTCGTCAAGGTACAACCCGATGCAGGTGTTGTCACCACCTTGATTGCCAGAATTTCCCATTCCGGGGCCGGGTTTCCCGGCGGCTCCGGCGGACACGGTGGGGACATGCTTCCCTACCGCGTGCCCCTATTCCCCGATCTCCAGTCCGTCCGTGGCATTCTTGAATCTCTCGAGAGAATCGCCGGTCAGCGGTTCGCCCGATTCCTTCTGCGCCCGAAGATAAGCCTGGGCGGTCTTCCGGCAATGCGCCTTCAACTCCGCAAATTCATCCATTCCCGCCCAGCTGGAAGCGGGGTGCTTGACGAGAAAACGCAGGGTGGCACCGGTGTCGGGCGCCCGGCCTGAGGCGACGGCGGCGTTGGCAGCGCGCAAGGCGGAAGTCTCCGAGGTGCTCACCGTGGCGGTGGCGGGTGGGCCGCCGTATTTCTTGCGGTACGTCCTGGCCAGGTCCTGCACATCTCCCTTCCACTTGTCGCTCGCCGGGACGATGCCCTTGGTGGCGAGATGAAAACACTCCACCAATTGGGGGCCGTAGAGCCTGGCAGAGACACCGTGGCCGACACCGGGCCAGGTATTGCCGGCCATCACGAATCCCTTCCTCTCCAACTCGGCGGCGAAGGCCCCGTACCATTCGATGCGCGTGTGCTTGGCGCCTTTCACCGAGTATGCGGTGTCCTCCTCGCCGCATGAGATACTGAAGGGAATGCCCCTGGCCTTGCTCGAAATGCTTCCATGGCCGCCGTCGCAGGCCCACGAACCCGAGGAATGGGCGGAGACGCCGACGACGTACTTTGGTTCCGCGAAGGCGAAGCGATGGGCGAACTGACCGCCACCGGAGTGGCCATGAACGAACATCTTGTCGTGAACCGGATGCTTCTTCCCGACCTCCTTGAAGTTGTCGATCAACTGCTCGGCCCATTGTCCGTCGCCTCCCTGGTAGCCGTTGGAAAAGGACGGCACGATGACGATTACCGGTTCGGGTGCCAGCAATTTGGCCAATCCGGGACCACGCCCCTGGTTCCTCAGGCCGCTGGCGCCGTGGACATCGACCACGACCCACACCTTGGAACCATCGGCCGGCATGTTGTCGGGAACGATGTAGTAGCCCGCCTTGAAGTCGGTGCCATTGAAATAAACCGTTTCAGCATGGACCGCGCACGGGCACCATGCCGCCGCAAGGGCGCAGGCCATCGTGAGCACGAGGCGCCGGAGGAGCGAGAATGACATCCCCAGGAAGGCTGCCACAAAAAGGCTGGTGGACCCCGCAAAAAAAGTACGATCTGCTGACCAAACCGATTTGCTGACCGGTCCTGAAGGGCGCGTGGTCAAGCACGGGCGTTCGTAGCGGAAGCGCTGCCGCTTCCGACGGGGGACGCTTCACGCCCTTGGGTTGAACCCCATGGTGAGACCCTCGGAACGCGCAAGCGTTCCGCTACGAAGCCGAAATCGGTCCTAATCACGTGCCAATCTGACCTGTCGTCATCGAACGGCTTCGCAGGGGCAAGTGGGGTCAGAAAGAGGGACGAGGAGCCCGTCATGGGTTGCTGAGCTCCTGGCGCAGGAACAAGCCGGGCGGGACGGGACCGCCGACCGTCGCCTCCATGGTCACGGTTTCGTAGTCCGCGGTGGGGCCGGTGGTGTCCGCTTGCAGGACGATGCCGACGGTGTTGATTCCGTCGGTCGCCGAACCGTCGGCGGCATACCAGGTGAGCAGGTTGCTCGACCACTGGTAGGTTTCGGTGACGTCGGCCCGGTTCTTCGGACGGACGTGGGTGAATTCAAAGGCCGCCGGACCGGTGGCGGCGAAACCGGTGAGCTGCTTGTGACCGTTGAAGAAATACCATTCGTGGCCGTTGAGAATTCCGTCTCCGTCGTCATCGGCCCCGAAGCCGCCGGTCACGCCGTTGGCGGCCGCCCAATCGGCATATGGGGTAGTCGACGGACCGGCACTCTCGATGAGGACCTGCATCTCGGCCGCCATGGAATCGCCGATCAGGTAATGAGTCCTGGCATTGCGGTTCCAGTGAAATCCCTGGTTTGCGGGAGACGACGCCGGGGCAAACCAGAATCCCTGCGTGTCGATGACGGCGACATTGCCGTCGAACTGAGGATAGGCCGTGAAGTTTTCCATTTGCAGCTGCGCCAGTTCCACCTGGCTGTAGTCGGGATTCCCGTCCATTCCGGTGGTGGCGATCACGAACGGCAGGTTGGGAACACCCAGCGAGGAACGGACATCCTGGATGAACTTCACCATGTTCGCTTCGTACTCGGCGGCAAAAGCCGGGGTGACACGGTCGTTCCAGCCCTGGTGCCAACCGAATCCGGCGATCTCGTAGCCGTCGGCCGGATTATAAGCCGGGAAGTCCGACGAAATGTTGGCCATCGCGTCGATGACGAAGTCGAGCATCTCCTTGTAGTAAAATCCTTCATCGCCGGCAGTGCCCGGCGTATCGAGACCCCAGCCGGCACTGGGCGGGCGGAAGTCGATCCCCAGGCTCTTGCCACCCCAGGCCGTCTTGATGAGCAGGACCTTCTCGCCATAGTAGTCACCCATGGCATGTCCAAACTGCAGTTCCGGCCCGATGGTGTTGCTGTTGGCGCCATAACCGGCGGTGAGCCCGCCCTTGAGAATGGCGCCGCCTCCGCGCCGGTACCAAATCCAGGCATCGTCCCGCACCGCCCAACTGCCGCTGTCCTTGAGGTGGGCGTAGGTCACCGGATCATTGGCATACATGTATTCCAGGGTTCCCTGCGTCCCGACCGGGTTCATTTCGCCATGACCTTCCATGTTGGACTGGCCGGCCAGGATGAAGATCTTCACCCGGTTGGCGCTGTTGATGGGAGTGGTGAAGCTCCAGACATCGCCGGTGGTGGTACCCTGGGCGTTCACCTGGTCGATTCGCCAGTAATAGGTCGTCCCGGCACTGAGGGGACCCGGATCGAAGGTGGTTGCCGTTTGATTGCCCTGGAGTTCGCTGGCATCGGGCGTCGCATCGGTGCCGAAGTAAACGTCACTGGAAACGGCCGTGGCCGACGCCCCTTCGACCCAGCTCAACAAGCCGACATGGGTGGCCACGGCTGACATGCCGTCCCACGGCATCGGTCGAAAGGCCTTGGCTGGCGGGCCGACCGCGAAGCTCCAAACCGGACCGGGCGTCGTGCCGTCGCCGTTGAGCTCGTCGATGCGCCAGTAGTAGGTGCCATTGACCAATGGACCCGGATCAAAAGTGGTGGCTGTTTGATTTCCCTGGAGCTCAGTCGAGTCCGGTGTGGGATCCGTTCCGAAGTAAACATTCCTGGAAACTGCGTCGAGACCGGCAGTCCAGCTCAAGTCGGTATTGGACGGATGACCGACGGTGGCATCCGCCGGAACCGGGTTCGTGGGCGGGCCGGGAGGAATGACCCCGCTGGTGTCCTCAACGATCTGGAACCCGGTCGGGCCGAGGTGGTTGAATCCATTCCCCCACACCTTCAAGGTCAGAGAGGAACTCCTTAACTTGGTGAAGACAATATAGTTTCCGGGGGTCGTTGCATTGGTGATTTCCGCAAAAGCGGCAAACTGTCCCGAGGGAAGCGTGAAGTCCTGTTCGGCACCACCGTTTAGAACGAGCTTACCCGTGCCGTCGCCGAATTGGCCGGCATTGGCACCGATGTAGACGATCAGGGTGTAAACATCATAGGAAATATCCGACACGACCATGTCGAACAGATTCGAACCGTCATTAGGGTCCTCGGTGCCGTTGCAATGACCATCCATCAAGTCGCCGTTGGGATCACCGGGCAAATTGGTGTGAGGTGAACTCCAGGCGTACGGGCCGCCATTACGCACATCATTGAGAGTCAATGTGGCTGTCGCCCCCTGATTGCTTGTGATGGTCACCGGAGGCCGGGGTGAGCTGGGGGCCCACGGGACCAGGTAGTTTTCCCAGCCGGTCGTGTTGAAGGCGCCGACCCCGGCGGATTCACCTGCTTCGAGAGTCACCTTGTCATAATCACCCGAGGCCATCGCGCCGTAGGCATAGAAATTGACGCTCAGGATGTCCTGCGCCGGGCTGATGAGGCATGCTGCGAGGACCAGGGCGAGGGTTGCCAGGGCCCGGGATCCTGGTTGGGTGGGGTGACTCATGATTCGTGGCTGATGGTGACGTGTTGTGAGTGTGCCGCTGATGAGTGCTCCTAGCACTCATCCGTTCTGAGATGACGAGGCTGGCAGACCTCCTTGAGCGACCTGGAACAATTCGCTCAACCCTGGCCTGCGCCGGCCCGCAGGAAGAGGCGGCTCATGGCTTCGCCAACAATGGGTTTCGGGAGTTCGTTCTCAAAATGATGAAGGGAATCGGCCTGTAGCCCCCGCTGACCGTAGCCCCGGATTTCTACCACGGTAGCGCAACAAATCGGGCCCCGCCCGGCAACCGCAATCGCCATGAGAGCCTTCCCCAAAAGGGGTGAGGCTCCCTCTTGATTGTCAGGGGCGCGGTGGCAGCCCGCCTGCCGAATCGTCTCGCCATCGCTCCGCTTGCCCTGCATCGCTCGCCCCACACGGCTGCGTGGCAAAACACCTTTACGGTTCCGAAACCGCGTCAAAGATTGGCGATACTGATTCTGGAGGGAAAAATGAATCATGGGCTCAAGAACCAATCGTTGATCGTAATGTTTGGTGGCGACAGGCCTTCTGACTGGCCGAGGTCGAAATCAGGTACAATCAGACATTTTCGGGTATAATCGGATATTTGCGGGTGCGGACGGACCTGGAAGCAGGTAGGATTCCTCCCATGTCCACTCATCTCCCCCTCGACATCCCCGTGTTTGGAGAGACCCTCCGGCTCATCAGTGAGGTGGACCGCTATCAAGGCCACTGGGGCGCGCTCCAGGGGCTCTCACCGGAGAAACTCTCCCACCTGCGCCGGATTGCGACGATCGAGAGCGTCGGCTCCTCTACCCGCATCGAGGGCTCGCAACTCAGCGATGCCGAAGTCGCGGACCTTCTGGGGCGCCTCGAGCTTGAGTCCTTCCAAAGCCGCGATGAGCAGGAGGTGGCGGGCTACGCCTACGTCATGGATCTCGTCTTCGCCAACCACGCGGAGATCCCGCTGACCGAAGGCATCCTGTTCCAACTGCACCGGGACCTGCTGCGCCACAGCAACAAGGACGAGCGGCATCGCGGCATCTACAAGACCCTGCCGAACCACGTCGCCGCCTTCGATACCGACGGCCGGGAGATCGGCATCGTCTTCGCCACCACCAGCCCCTTCGACACCCCGGGGGAAATGGAGGCCCTGCTCGCGTGGCATCGCCGCGTGGAGAACGAGCAACTGCTCCACCCCCTGCTGCGCATCGGCATCTTCATCGTCAAGTTCCTCGCCATTCATCCCTTCCAGGATGGCAATGGCAGGCTGTCGCGAATCCTCACCACCCTGCTTCTGCTGCGGGCCGGCTACGGCTACGTCCCCTACGTCTCGCTCGAGGCCATCATCGAACAGAATAAAGAGGGCTACTACATGGCCCTCCGCCGTGCTCAATCCACGCTCGGGGAGGAAACTCCCGACTGGGACTCTTGGCTGCATTTCTTCCTGCGCTGCCTCCAGCGCCAAACCGTCCGGCTCCAGGAACGCCTCTCGATCGAATCCGACCGACAGCACACCCTCAGCCCGCTCGCCGCCCGTCTCGCCCGCCTCTTCGAGAGCCACGAGACCCTCTCCCTCTCCGAAGCCGTCAAACTGCTCGACGCCAACCCAAATACCCTCAAGGTCAAATTCCGGGAACTCCTCGCCCACGAGCTCATCCGGATGCAGGGCAAGGGACGGGGAACCTACTACGTGAAGAACTGATGCCAACTCCCGGAACGACCTGGTAGAATGGAGTGGCTTTTTGGGAGTTGGTATGAGGAATCGGGAAATTCCTCAGATGACCTTGCTTCTTGGAAATCGGCTACAGCCTTTCTTGTCACTCCAGGTCGTCCGCGGCTAGGAGTGAACCGCAGTGACCAGGGCCGGGCGGCCGCCCGGCCATGGTCGGAGACCGCCGAGTTCGTATCTGACCTTGTGCCATTGCGCTCGTTACCGGGTGCGCAGAGCACGTGGGACAGCTTGATCCAGCGGTCTTCCTGACGGTTGCATCTCGAACAGTTACCAGTGCCTCCGTTCGCTTCCAATTTGCTGCGGTGAGCACGCAAATGCAAGGAAGAGAATGACCAATCAGCCAACATACAACTACATCGGAATTGACGTCGCCAAACGCTCCATCGACGCCCACTCGGACGCCTATCGGAACCTGACGAGGTCCTACACAACAACCCGCAAGGAACTCGACGACCTTCAAGAAGTGGGTGGGCTGGCGGCCGTCGGAACACCGCGGGCTCTCCGGCAATACCTAGCCAGTGCTAGTGTGGCGTCCCGCAAGTTCTGCAACATGCTGGGAGGTTTGGAGTTTTTAATTATTCGCTCACTCCGCTCGCAGACGCAGATCGGGCGCGGCCTGTTTCCGCAATTTCCACGTTGTTCTTCGG
>JABDMC010000306.1 GCA_013001695.1 Akkermansiaceae bacterium | reverse complement strand
AGGATGATCAGCTCGGGATTCAGGGCGAGGGAGCGCGCGATGCCGATCCGTTGCCGCTGACCGCCGGAAAACTCGAAGGGAAACTTGTCCGCGGCGGACCGCGGCATGCGCACCTGGTCGAGGAGTTCGCGCACGCGGGCCTGCCGTTTGGCGCGGTTGCCGAAGCGGTGGATGACGAGCGGCTCGGCCAGCAGTTCCCCGACCGAGAGGCGCGCATCGAGGGACTCCACCGGATCCTGGAAGACCATCTGGACTTCCTGGCGCAGGGGCCGCAGGGCGCGCTGCCCGAGGTGGGTCACGTCCGTCCCCTTGAACTCGATGCGGCCCGTGGTGGGGTTGAGCAGGCGCACCAGGCACTTCCCGACCGTCGACTTCCCGCACCCCGACTCGCCGACGAGCCCGAGCGTCTCGCCCCGGCCGATCTCGAGGGAGACCCCGTCGACCGCCTTCACGTCGCCGGTCTTGCGCATCAGGACGCCCCCGCGCACCGGGAAATACATCCGGAGGTCCTCGGCCATCACGAGCGGCGCGTTCTGTGGGTCGTCCGTCATGAGTCGTCCTCGAGGCACAGCGGGCAGGCCTCGGCATAGTGGCCGGGCGCGATTTCCTTGAGTTCCGGCCGCTCGTGGAGGGTGGGCCCCTCCCGGCCGAGGCGCTGGCAGAACCGGCAGCCGTTCACGAAGTCGCGGATCGCCGCCACCTGCCCCTCGATGGTCTTCAGTTCCGACTTCCGCTCGTACTCGAGCCGCGGGATGGAGGACAGGAGCCCCTTGGTGTAGGCGTGGCGCGGCTTGGCGAAGAGCTCGAGGACGGGGGCGCGCTCCACGACCCGCCCGGCATACATCACCACCACCTCGTCGCAGTTCTCCGCGATCACCCCGAGGTCGTGCGTGATCAAGAGCACCGACATCCCGATCTCGCGCTGCATCTTCTCGATGAGGTCGAGGATCTGGGCCTGCACGGTGACGTCCAGGGCGGTGGTGGGCTCGTCCGCGATGAGGAGATCCGGTCCGCACGCGATCGCCATGGCGATCATGACGCGCTGCCTCATCCCCCCCGACAGCTGGTGCGGGTAGTCCATGATGCGGCGCTCGGCGGAGGGAATCCCGACCTGGTCGAGGAGCTGCACCGCCTCCTTGAGGGCCTCCCGCACCCCGATCTTCTTGTGCAGCCGGAGGACCTCCACGATCTGCTTGCCGATGCGGTGCACCGGGTTGAGCGCCGACATGGGTTCCTGGAAAATCACCCCGATCTCGCCGCCGCGGACCTCGTGGATGCGGTCCTCGTCGGCTTCCCGCAGGTCCTCGCCCTTGAAGCGGATCGTGCCGGCGAGGACATTGCCCGCCGGGCGCGGGAGCAGCTGCACGATCGACATGGCGGTCACCGTCTTCCCGCACCCGGACTCGCCGACGAGCCCCACGGTCTTGCCCTTGGGGACATCGAAGGCCACCCCGTCGACGGCCCGCACCCAGCCGAGATCGGTCCGGAAGCTGGTCACGAGGCTCCGGATGCTGAGGAGGGGCTCGCTCACTCCGGGCCTCCTTCCGTGGCGGTGGTCCGGTAGTCTTCCCAGAGGCGCTCGACTTCCGGGAACTTCTTCCCCTGCCGCATGGCCTCCAGCGTCTCGCGCTTCATCTCCTCGTCGATCCAGTAGACGTAGCTTTCGTAGGGATAGGACGTGGCGCGCGGGGCGAAGCGCGTCTCCTCGGAATCCGGCCAGCGCATCCACCGCCAGCAGGCGATGCGCTCGAACTCGCGGGTGAATCCCGGGATGAAGACCGCCTCTTCATGGATGATCTCCTGGATCCGCAGCCCCAGCTCGCGCTTCTCGTCCCACGACCGGGCGTTGCGGTAGGCCTCGGTGAGGCGGTCCATCTCCTTGTCGGCGAACGAGAAGACGTTGTTGGTCTGCTGCTTCAGGTTTCCCTTGTCGTCGTAGGCGTTGCGGGAGTGAAAGTATTCGTAGAGGCGCGGGTACGGCGGCTGGAACGACCATGCCGAGAAGGCCATCTCGTGCTCCTTCTTCATCTCCTTCCGGTAGTTGACCATGTGCTCGAGGCCGTCGAGGACGAGGTCCACCCCGGCCGGCTTGGCCTCCTCCTTCAGG
>JABDMC010000232.1 GCA_013001695.1 Akkermansiaceae bacterium | reverse complement strand
GCCTTCGGCTATTTCGTGCCCCCGGCGGTGATCGTGCTGTTGTGGGTGACGCGCAACCGCTTCGCCGGCCTCGAGGGGCGGCATCACTGGGTGGGCCTCGCCATCCTCCTCTTCGGGTTCTTCATCTACTTCAGCGGATACAAGGCGAACCAGAAGTATGTCGGCTACGCCGCGGGCCAGATCCTCGCGGCCGGCGGGGTGGTCTGGCTGTTCGGGCTCGATTACTTCCGGCGCGGCTTCTGGCTATGGGTGCTCTTCGGGCTGACGTGGCCGTGGATCTTCCTGATCGAGCCGGTGAGCGTGCCGTTGCGGATGATCATGACGAAGATGACCTTCGCGGTGCTGACCCTCATCGGCGAAGAGACGGTGCGCGAAGGCACGACCATCCTCTCGGCCCCCACCGAGGAGCTGGCCACCGGGGAGCGCTTCAGCCTGAAAGTCGCGGCGGCCTGCAGCGGCCTGCGGTCGCTCTTTGCGCTGGCCATGGTCAGCCTGCTCTACGGCTACCTGTCGTTGGAGAAGAGCTGGCAGCGGTTCCTGCTGTTTGTCACCGCGATTCCCCTCGCGGTCCTCGGGAACTTCGTGCGCATGATGCTGCTTTACGCCGGGACCCTTTGGTTCGGCAGTGAGTTCGCGATCGGGAAGGGGGAGGACGACCCGTCGGCCTACCACATCGGCGCCGGACTGGTGGTCTTCGTGGTGGCCCTCGCGGGGATGATGGTCATCGTGCAGATCCTGAAGCACGGGGTGCAGACCCTGAGGCCGAAGCGCACCGCGGTGCGCCACGTGCAGGGCGGAGCGGAGGTGAGCCCATGACGGTCCTCGCCGCCATCATCCGCTCGGGAGCCCTCGCCGTCATGGCCGGGACCGCGGTGGGGTTGTGCCACCTGTTTCCCAACGCCGCCACGTCCCCCGAAACCGGGATGATCCTGAAGCTCCCGGAACGGCGGTCCGGCTACCTGACCTACGAGGTTCCCGTCAGCAAGGAGGAGAAGAAGTGGCTCCCCGGGGACACCCAGATCCTCAAGCGCGCCTACGTCCCCTCGGACGTCTTCACGCAGGAGGAGATGCATTTGCGGGTCGAACGGGCCACCCTCATCCTGAGCGGCAGCGACCAGCGCAGCCTGCACCGGCCCGAGGTTTGCCTCGAGGCGCAGGGATGGACGATCGAGAAGCGCGTGCCGGTGACGCTGGAGGTCGCCGGCGAGCAGCTCGAGGTCCTCGACTTGTTCATGGTGCGGTCCGACCAGCAGCCGGACGGGGAGCTGAAGAAGAGCCGCGGCCACTATGTCTACTGGTGGGTCGGGAAGGAACGCAGCACCCCGTGGGTCTTCTGGCGGTCCCTGTATTCCTTCACGGACAACGCCTTCCGGAACCGGAATTCACGCTGGGGATATCCGAGCGTGCAGGTCCTCGTTGATCCGGCCCGGGAACCGGCGGCCGGGGAGAAGGACGCCCAGGAGCGAGCCTACCGATTTATCCGCGAGTATGCCCCCATGTTCCAGAAATCCCTCGGTGCGGGGGAGGATCAGGATGCGGGATAGCAGGGCCTACGGCGCGCTTTCATCAGCGTGAACATCAAGACATGGGCGACGGCGCTGCGGGTGCGGCACTGGATCAAGAGCGGCTTTTGTTTGGCCGCTCTTTTTTTCCATGGGGATGCCTTTGACCTCGCGGCGTGGCGGGCGGTCCTGCCGATGGTGGCGGCCTTCAGCCTCGTCTCCAGCGCCGGGTATCTCCTCAATGACATCGTCAACCGGCTTGAGGACCGCCGCCATCCGCGGAAGCGTCACCGCCCGATCGCGGCGGGCCTCATCGGGAGCGGCCAGGCGTGGATCGCCATCGCGCTGCTCGTCACGGCCGGCCTGGCGGTGGGATTCTCCTTTTACGGGCCCGGGAAGGCGATGGCCTGCGTCGGCGGCTACCTCGGCCTGACGGCGGCCTACTCGCTGTGGCTCCGCGGCATCCCGGTGGTCGACGTCCTGGCGGTGGCGGCGGGGTTTGCGGCGCGGGTGGCGGCGGGGTCCTACGCGCTGCAGAGCATTTACGAGGACGTCTATCCCACCCCGTGGCTGCTGGTCTGCACCTACTTCCTGGCGATGCTGATCGGTTTCGGGAAGCGCAAGGGGGAAGAGGCCCTCCTGGTCCACGAGCACCAGGAGTTCGGCCCGACGCGCAAGGCCCTCCGCGGCTACCGGCCGCGCCTGCTGAATTTCCTGACGGCGGGCAGCGCCGCCCTCGCGGGGGGCGCCTACGTGATGTACTGCCTGCAGCGCCCGGAACCGGTGCCGTTCGTGCTGAGCGCCATCCCCGCGATCATGGGGCTGGGCTCGTACCTGCGCCTCGCGTGGCGCTCCTCCCTGGTGGAAATGCCGGAGTTCCTCCTGCTTCGTGATCCCGTGCTCACGGGATCGGTGGCCCTGTGGGTGCTGATGGTGGCCCTCTTTACGACATGAACGCGGCGGAATTATCGCAGCGGTCGGCGCGCGCCGTGTGGGTCGTCGCGGCGCTGGCCTTTGTGACCGTGATCCTGTGGGCATGCGGCGGCATCATGCGGGAGCGCGACCAGGCCGCCTTGCTGGACGGCTCGATCCAGTTGGCCCGCGACGGCGCGGTCGCCGGGCAGGCCTATTACAACTACGACAAGCAATACGCCAGCTACTGGCTGGTCTCGGGCGTTCTCAAGTCCCTGGGCCTGCACAAGCCGGGGGCCAGCCCGGACCGGGTCGTGGCGGCGGGGAACTGGCTGACGGCGATGGTGTTCGGGGCGGCCCTGCTGCTGGCGGCGGGGTCGTGCGGTCTCTGCCGCTGGAGCGCGTTGCTGCCCTCCGCGGCGGCCCTGTTCACGCCGGTCCTGGCGTTCAGCGCGCCGCTCCTGTCGTCGAACATGTTTTCCGCGGCGGCAATTCTCGTCCTGACGGTCTTCCTGCGGCGGCGCGGGGGGGGCTGGATCAACGCCATCACATGCGGAGTCCTCGCGTGGGCCGCGGTGGCATTCCGGCGCGATGCGGCCCTCATTCTCCCGGCGATGTGCTTTCTCAGCACCGACCGCCTGACGATCCGCGGCCTCGCCGCGGAAGGGCGGCACTGGGCCATGCTGGCGGGAGCAGTGGTGGCCGTCGTGGTCGGGGACGCCCTCTACGACGGTCCGCATTACATGCCGTCCTCCTTTTTCGACTGGCGCCTGCTCGGCGCCTACCCGGTGTTCGGGCTGGCGGGAGCCGGCGTCCTCATCGCCTGGCTCGTGGTTCGGGTCACCACCGCGGCCCTGCGGCGCGGGAAGGTCGCGATGGCCGCGGCGGCCCTCTCGCTGCTCCTCCCCTTCGCATTCTATGCGACCGTCATGACGACTCCGCGGCACTTGACGCTGACGGCCCTGGCCCTCCTGTCCGCCGGGCTGCTGCCGCGCGGGCGGGCCTGGTGGCGGATGCTTTGGCGGGGACGGCTGGACCGCATGGTGGTGGCGGTGGCGGTCGCCATGACGGCCGTCCTCTGGGTCGTGGGCCTGCGCTTCGACGCCCTGACATCCTTCCGGCTGACCAGCCATGAACCGACGCGATTTCCGACCGCGGACGGATTCTGGCCGGCCGGGGCCTACGCCGGATTCCTCGGTGCCCTCGCAAACGCCGGGAAGTCGCCGATCGACCACAACCAGGAGGTGTGGGCCGCCTGGAAGGGGCTCGACTACGCGGCCCTGCCGGAGGGGACGGCCCGGGTGCACAGCCTCGGCCTGCGGATGATGGGCAACCTGGCGCTGCGCATCCACGGCCGCGAGTCCACCGCGCACGACGAGCCATGGGATTACATCCTCGTTCCCTTCCGCACCGTGGGCCGCACCGAGGCCGGCTTCCAGGGGATCAAGATGGCCAACCCGGTCCCCGACTGGTCGAAGTGCTGGCTGGAAACCGTCCCCGGCGACCCGGCGCGGCGGATCTACCTCGCCAGCCCGGAAGGGGCGGTGGGCCGGGAGAAGCCCCTCGAGCTGGAGTGGATCGCGCGGCTCCTCGTCCTGCGGGCCTTCGCGGGGGACAATGTGGTGATGGCGCGTCCTTCCGCCGCGGCGGAGCTCGACCGCGGGCCCCGCCACCGGATCGCGGTCGTAACCGACCAGCCCGCCGCCGCCGCGGAATTCGCGGGCCGCCTCGACGCCGCCGGCCTCCCCTCCCGCGTGACGACCTTCGATGGCGATCCGGCCACCGGCTCGGTGGTGATCTTTTCCCCCGTAAATGACATCGACTGGATCGGGTTGTTGCCGGACCGCGGGGTGGTGTGGTTGGCTCAGACCGTCCTTCCGGACTTCATGAGCAAAAAGGCATTCCCGGTGGCGAAAAAACGATGACGGAATCCGAGGCAGTCGAGCAGGAGGTGGTGCAGGACCCCGGCGGCGGAGCGATGGGGGTGTGGGCCGTCGGCTTCATCCTCGCCGGCTGGGTCGTCGCGGTGGTTCTCGGCCACGGATGGGAACTGCACCGCATCGTCCTGTCAGTTCCCTTCCTGATCGTCGGAGCCTTCCTGGTCTGCGGCGAGATCCTCTGCAGCCGGGCGGTGGTCTGGAAGCCGGCCCTCCTGTGGCTGACCGCCGGCGTCCTGTATTTCGTGATGCGGGCGATCTTGTCGCCGGTCGCGGACTTCGGGCGCGCCGACGCGCTCCTCGTGACCATGTTCGCCATCAGTTTCCTCGCCGGCGCGGTCTGCCTGCGGTCCCGTTCCGCGGTGACCCTCCTCCTGAAGGTCTTGATCCTGGTGTTCGTGGCGCATTTCCTGGTCAGCCTGTACCAGCGGGTCGTGGATCCCTCCTTCGCCGTGTTCCGGCTGCCGCGGATCGACCAGGACGGCGTCAGCGGGCTCTTCTGGCACCGCAATTACCTCGCCGGCATGCTGGAACTGATGCTTCCGGTGTTCGTGGCGGTTTTCCTGGCGACGCGGCTTTCGGACTGGCGGGCGGTGGTCGGGATGGCCGTGCTCCTCGGCCTCATCCTCCTCTTCTTCACCCAGTCGCGGGCGGGCCTGATGTCGGCCGTGATCGGGATGGGCACCGTGGTGGGCATCTTCATGATCGGCAAGGCCGTCAAGTGGTCGACAAACAAGCGCCTCGCGGCGGTGGCGGCGGTCATCGCGGTCGCCGTCGGGATCGGCTGGCTGGGGCTGGTCACGACCTCCAGGGTGTCGGAACAACGGGGGCAGAGCGGGAGCATCGAGGAGGCCCTCAGCGCCAACGGCCGCCTCGCCTTCGCCGGGATGGCCTTCGACCAGTGGACGGAGCGGCCGGTCTGGGGGACGGGCAGCCGCAGCTTTTCCTACAAGGCCCTCGACCACTGGAATGCCGCGCCCTGGGTGGGTGATCCCCGGATGGTCCACAACGACTACATGCAGGTCCTCGCGGAGTACGGGTTGCCGGGCATCATCCTGGTGGGCGGCTTCGCGGCGGCGCTCTTGTTGCGCGGCTACCTGCGGGTGCGCCGCACCAAGGCCGGCAAGGACGATGACGGCCTTGAACGCGGGCTCATGATCGGCGCCACGGGGGCCCTCGTGGCCGCCATGGTGCACGGCATTTTCGATTTCTCCCTGCACATTCTGCCGAACCTCATCCTGTTCGGCCTGCTGGCGGGGTTCCTCGTCCGGCCGGACGCCGCGGACGAGGAGGACGAGGAGGACGAGGAGGACGAGGAGGACCAGGGCGATGAGGGGGACGAGGAGGACGATCGGGACGCGAGCCGGGGCGGCCTCCCCGTGAAGGTGGCCCTCGCGGTCCTCGTGATCTCGGCGGCGGTGTCCTTGGCGGCCAGCCGCCGCGAGATCGCGGTCTTCCCGCAGTGGATCCGGTGGGAAGCGAAGATGGTCTCCCTCGCGGAGGACGAACCCATGGCGGCGGCGGACCTGGACGCCATGGGCAGGATCGTGAACGCCGCGCCGGAGTTCGCCATCGCGCGGAAATACGGACGGAGATGCCTCGCGGCCTACCAGCGGGACCCGCTCGGCGAGGCGCCCCGCCTGGCGGAGGCCGAAGCCGGCTTCCGCCTCGCCACGGACCGCAACCCCCACGACGCCGAGGCGCTCGCGCATCTCGCTTACGTCCTCGATCTCCAGGGACGCCTCGAGGAAGGCACTTCCTTCCACGTCCGGGCGGTGGACCGCTCGTGGCGGCGCGAGGGGAAATACGGCGCCATGGCGGCCCTCTCCGCCAACCTCGCACGACGCGCCGAGCGCCACCTCTACAAGTTGCAACGGCCCAAGGCCCTCGGCCTGTTCCAGCGGGCCCTCGAATACCTCGACGCCTCCCGCCGCACCGGATTCCGGGCCGGGGGCGCCCGGCAGTCCAAGGATTTTCGAAAGCTTCTCGCGGCTCGAATTGAAGCTCTGCAATCCGAGGGGGTTGAGCTAGAGTCCCCTGCGGACGTTCCCCCTCCTCCCCAACCGGATGCACCAAGGCCGTAAAGAAGCACTCTCCGTCCAGGCGCTGCAGTTCCTGGATGCGATCCTCGTGTGGCTGGCCTTCTGGGTCGGTTCGCTCCTGCGCGATCCCGTCCGGGAGGTCTTCGGGCTGAGCCCCATGGAGGTCAGCGGGATGGGGGACCTCATGCCCCTCCTGTTCGTGATCATTCCCTTCACGCCGATCGCGCTGGAGTCCTTCGGCTTTTACCGGCACCCGCTGCGGAAGCGGACCCGCGACTCGCTGGCGCAGATGTTCAAGGCCACCATCATCGTGGGCGTGGTGGTGGGCGCGCTCGTGATCTTCCTGCGGGTGCCCGTGGAAAGCCGGTGGGTTCTCGGATCGGCGATACCGATGGCGGTGGCCTTCCTTCTTCTCCGCGAGGCCCTGGTGCGCACCCTCGTGCTGCACTCGGTCCGCGCCGAGGATGCGAAGGAAGCGGTGATCTACGTCGGCTCCGACGAGTCCATGGCGGAATTCGAGAAGGGGCTGCCGGAAGAGGTCGTCTCGGCCTACAAGGTGGTCGGCCGCTTCGATCCGCGGAGCGGCGATGTCGGCGATTTTCTCGACCTCCTGAAGGAGGAGTCCGTGGGCCGTGCCATCTTCGCCGCCAAGCACACCGAGTTCGGGACGCTCGCGGATCTCGTCGAGGCGTGCGAGCTGCAGGGGGTGGAAGCCTGGATTTCCGCCGAGTTCATCCAGACCCAGGTGGCCCGCCCCGACTTCGACAGCCTCGGCGGCACGCCCATGCTGGTCCTGAGATCCACCCCGGAGTTGTCGTGGGCGCTCTGGGGCAAGGAGGTCATGGATCGCCTCGGGGCGGTCGTGGCGACCGCAGTCACCCTGCCGCTCTGGATCCTGGCGGCGATCGGGATCAAGCTGGCGAGCCCGCGGGGGCCGATCTTCTTCCGGCAGAAGCGGGCCGGGCGCTACGGGCGGCCGTTCACGATGTGGAAATTCCGGACCATGCATCCGGGGGCCGAGAAGCAGCTTGCCGACGTGAAGCAGGAGTCCGGGAACGAGATGGTCGGGCCGGTCTTCAAGCTCGAGAAGGACCCCCGGGTCTTCGGGTTCGGGAGGCTGCTCCGGAAGCTGAGTATCGACGAATTGCCCCAGTTGATGAATGTCCTGAAGGGGGACATGAGCCTCGTGGGGCCGCGTCCCCTGCCACTCTACGAGGTGGAGCAGTTCGAGAAGTCCGAGCACCGCCGCCGCCTCAGCGTCAAGCCGGGGATCACCTGCGAATGGCAGGTCGGCGGCCGCAACCGGATCACGAGCTTCGAGGACTGGGTCCGGATGGACCTCGAGTACATCGACAATTGGTCGCTCTGGCGGGACGTGAAGCTCCTCGCCAAGACCGTGCCGGCGGTCCTCTTCGGCAAGGGCGCGAAGTGACCCGCCCCGGGGGGAGACGGCCGGGGGCCGAAAGACGAGCGGCGCTCGAAAGAAGGGGCCTCCGCCCCGGAAGACCCGCACCACCCGATCGCCTCTTCCCGCCGCAGGCGGTCTTTCGGGTCCATGGCCCGTCTTTCGCCCCTCGGGCGTCTTCTTCT
Source organism: Akkermansiaceae bacterium (assembly GCA_013001695.1). Classification (GTDB taxonomy): domain Bacteria; phylum Verrucomicrobiota; class Verrucomicrobiia; order Verrucomicrobiales; family Akkermansiaceae; genus Roseibacillus_B. The sequence continues at coordinate 11,716 of JABDMC010000232.1, read as the reverse complement.
TCCCGAAGGACGTCATAACGGGTTGCCATGAGCATGCGATTCGTCACACTCCCCGGGCGCGATGAAACTGATTAGCGGGACGGCTCACCCAGCCTTGGCGGAGGGAATCGCGGAGTACCTCGAGACGCCGTTGACCGATGTGAATGTCACCGCCTTTCCCGACGGCGAGACCTACGTCAAGATCAACGAGAACATCCGCGGCCAGGACGTCTTCATCATCCAGCCGACGTGCCCGCCGACCAACCACAACCTGATGGAGATGCTGATCCTGGTGGACGCCGCGAAGCGGGCCAGCGCGGAGCGCATCACGGCCGTCATCCCCTTCTACGGGTACGCCCGGCAGGACCGGAAGGACCAGCCCCGGGTGCCGATCACCGCAAAGCTCGTGGCGAACCTGATTTCGGCCGCGGGCGTGGACCGGGTCCTGACCATGGACCTGCACGCCGCGCAGATCCAGGGGTTCTTCGACATACCGGTCGACCACCTCTACGCCAAGCCGGTCCTCCTGCGTCACCTCGTCGAGCAGCGCGGGCAGCAGGACGGTTCGAACCTGACGGTCGTTTCCCCGGACGTCGGCGGGGTGCGGATGGCCAAGAGTTACGCCGCGGCCCTCGGGGCGGAACTGGCCATCGTTGCCAAGAACCGCGTCAGTGCCACCCAGGTCGAACCGATGCGCCTCATCGGGGTCGTGGAGGGCCGGGATGTCTTCATCGTCGACGACATGACCGAGACCGCGGGGACGCTCTGCGCCGCCGCCAAGATCGTCCGGGAGAACGGGGCGGGACGCATTTTCGCCGGCGTGACCCACGCGGTCCTCGGCGAAATGGGCTGCAAGCGGATCATGGAGTCCGAGATCGACGAGGTCATCACGACCAATTCGACCCCCGTGAGCTGCCCCGAACGGGTGACCCAGGTCTCGGTGGCAGGCCTCCTCGGGGAGGCCATTCGCCGGATTTCCGAGGGGAAATCGGTCAGTTCTCTCTTTGACATCGACGGCCCGACCGTGTAGCAAACCGCCCCGGCGCGAGCGGATCGGCCCGCCGGACAACCCGAGCTCAACACCATGTCGAAGACCCAATCCCTCAAAGCGGAGCCGCGTCAGCGGACCGGAACCGGCGTTTTGAAGCGCATGCGCCGCGATGGCTACGTGCCATCCGTCGTCTACGGCGGTGGTGTGGACAACCGGAATGTCAAGGTGATCGCCAAGGAGTTCCAGGACATCCTCGCGCAGAGCGCCTCGGCGAACATCCTGATCGACCTTCAGATCGAGGACGGTGGCAACCAGCTGGCCTTCCTGCAGGACGTCCAGCATGACCCGCTGACGGGCAACGTCCTGCACATCGATTTTCTCGCCATTGACCAGAATACCGAGATCACGGCGAACATACCGATCGAACTGATTGGTGAGCCCGAGGGGGTCAAGATGGGCGGACTGCTCGAGGAATTGCTGCACTCCCTCGAGATCAAGTGTCTTCCCAAGGATCTGCCCGAGACGATCAAGGCGGACATCACGGAATTCGAGATCGGGGACGCCCTGCACGTCGGCGAGATCGAGTGGCCCGCCGGTGTGGAGCCCACCCTCGAAAGCGATGTCGTGGTGGCCCAGGTGACCAAGGCCCGCGTCGTCGAGGAGGAAGAAGAAGTCGAAGGCGAAGGGCTCGAGCCCGGCGAACCCGGCGCCGAGGGCGAGGGCGCCGCGGAAGGCGCCCCCGAGGGCGAGAAGAAGGAAGAAGGCGGCGAAGCCTCCTGAGCATTCCCGCCAAACCACTTTGCAACCCGGGGCAGGAAACTGCTCCGGGTTTTTTCGGTTACAAGACAGTTCAGGAAGCCTGAGGTTCTGCTCGCTTCGCGGGTTAATTTCCCTTGCCCGGCGGATGGAATATCCCTACCCCCCGGGTTTCCGAACCTGAACAAGCCATGACCCATCGAACATCCGCCTTCGCCATCCTCGCCGCCGTCGCGGCGGGTGCCGGCTCCGCCTCCGCCTACTATTACGTCGACGACTTCGGGAAGCCCACCGTCACCGGTCTGCGAACCGATGACGAGTTCCTCACGAACGGACCGTTCTTCAGCTTTGTGGACCCCGCCAACTTCGGCCCGAAGGCCGGTTTGGAGGATGCCAATCCGCTCGGCCCCGACTTCCGCGTCGGTGCCGGCTACGGATATGACAGCAACCCGTGGCTGCGGGAAGACGACTGGGACGTCGATTCGTTCTACAAGTCGGCATACGCCCAGGGGAGCAGCATCGTGCGCAACATGGGCACCACCACCTTCCTTGCCGGCGGGGCAAACTACACCTACTACGAGCGGGGCCAGTTCGACGACCAGAGTGCCCTCGACCTCGACCTCCGCGGGGGAATCAACCATGAATTCAGCGAGGCCCTCCGGCTGGTCGCCATGGGACGCGGCGACTACGGGCGGCATCTCCCGAATCACCTCGGACCGATCCGCGAGGGGCTGCAGGAGGACGATGTCCTGCGCTACTACGTGAATGCCCGCGCCGATTACCGCTGGGACGCCCAGCCGCTCGGCAGCAACGGCTGGCAGGCCTCCACCGGGGGCATGCTCACCGGGTTCGACAGCCGCGACACCTCCGCCAAGGAGTTCGCCGACTTCCACCGGCTGGGAGGCCAGCAGGGGATCTACTACATCGTGGACCCGACCTTGCAGGCGGGCGTCGAGGGCCGGTTCAGCCGGGCCGATTACAGGCTCGAGAATGGCCTCCGGAACGATTCCCTCGATTTCGTCGCCACCGTCGACGGGGTGCTGGGATCGGCGTTGACCTACCATGCCGAGGCCGGCGTGCAGTCGCGCGATTACAAGAGTTCCATGATCAAGGACCGCGACGAGTTCTACTTCATGTCCAAGGGAACCTATGAGGCCGGGCAGAACTTCTTCGTCAGCGGCATGATCTTCAACGGCATCGAGGATCGCTACAACAACTCCATGGACAGCCATTTCTTCGAACCGCAGGTCCTCAAGGGCGGGATCGTGGCGAACCGGGATATCGGGAGCGTCAACTTCCGGAGCGGATTCGAGGCCGCCAGCGTCGATGGCGAGATTTTCGGAGGCTCCGAGGATATCAAGCGCTACGAGGCGTCCCTCGGCGCCGACTGGGAGGTCCTCTTCGGGCGCCTGAGCGCCACCTACTCCTACACGTGGGGCAAGGCCGACCTCTCCGGCAGCGGCTACGACTTCGACCGCAGCCGGCTCTACCTGAACTACCAGCACGACTTCTGAAGCCGGGCGGTGAAGATTTTTGAAGGCGCGGGCTTGTTTGAGGCCCGCGCCTTTTTTATTGGTCGTTCGTGCCGGACGGACCGCGGATGGTGGTGGGCTTGGGAAACCCCGGGAGCCGGTATGCCGGCACCCGGCATAACGTGGGATTTGACGTCCTCGACCGGGTCGCGGCCCGGGAAGGCGCCGGCTTCGCGCGCCACCGGAAATGGGACGCGGAGGTGGCGAAGTTGCCCGGCGGGGTGCTGCTCGTGAAACCCCAGACATTCATGAACCTCAGCGGGCGCGCGGTGGGGGCGGCGCTGCGATTCTACAAGCTGGAACCCCGGGAGGCGCTGGTGGTCTACGACGACGTCTCCCTGCCCCTGGGCCAGCTCCGCTTCCGGATGAGCGGCGGGGCGGGGGGCCACAATGGCATCAAGTCGCTCCTCGCCGATCTCGGGACCCCGGAATTCCCGCGCCTCAAGGTGGGGATCGGGGGGGGCCCCGGGGATTCCATGACGGGCCATGTCCTCGGGCGCTTCCGCGACCACGAGCGGGAGGAGGCCGAAAACATGCTTGCAAGGGCTGCGGAGGCTGTGCAGCTTGCGCTTTCGCACGGGGTCGAAGCCGCCGCCAACCAATTCAATATCCGCCAGACTGATGAGCAAAACCGCAGAGAGCCAGACCCGGAAATACGGGAGCCTGATCGTCCTCGACACGAAGGGGAATGAAACCAGCGTCGACGATCTCGTCGGCGCCGTCGCCAAGGACATGGAGGCCGAGGGCGCGAAACTTGATGAGATCAAGCAACTCGGCCGCCGGACCTTCGCATACAATGCGCGTCACCTCGATGGCGGACATTATGTGAACTACATTTTCGAGGCCGAGCCTCAGCAGATCGAGAAGATCCAGGAGCGTTTGAAGCTCAATAAGCTGGTGCATATCCAGCACTACGAGCGGCTCGCCTGACGGGCGGTTCCGGGGGAAAGCGCCCGCCCGCCCCTGTTCACAGTTCTTCACAAGCGAGATTTTCCTTGGTGGTCCCCGGGGCCCCGGTAAATTGCCGGGAGCAGTCATGGCCAATCTCAACAAGGTAATGATCATCGGCAACCTCGTTGCCGATCCCGAACTCCGCTACACGCCCAAGGGGACCGCGGTCACCGACATTCGTCTGGCGGTGAATCGCATCCGCAGCAATGAGCAGGGACAGCGGCAGGAGGAAACGACCTACCTGGACGTCACCCTGTGGGCCCGCCAGGCCGAGCTGGCCCAGCAGTACCTGAGCAAGGGCCGTCCGGTGTTCATCGAAGGCCGTCTCCAGATGGAAACCTGGGAAGACAAGGCCAGCGGGCAGAAGCGCAGCAAGCTCAAGGTCGTCGGGGAGAACATGCAGTTTCTCGGCGGCGGCGGCGGCGGCGGCGCTGGTGGCGGGGGAGGAGAGTCCCGGCCCGCCGGCGAAAGCCAGCCCCAACCTGCGGCCCAGCCCCAGGGCGGTTCGGCGGCCCCGCAAGGGGGCTTCGAAGAGGACGACGACATCCCGTTCTAGGATCAACCTCGGCGGACGCCGCGAACCATCCGGCGCGAGGACCCGGCGTGATCACTTCCCGGCTTCGGTCGCCTCGCGCTTGAGGCGCAATTGCCCGCAGGCGGCATTGATGTCGTGGCCTTTCTCAAGGCGCAGGGTGGTCGGCACCCGGGCCTTGCGCAGGATATCGCGGAATTCGCGGCAGTGGGCCTCGTCGGGACGGCTCCAGTCGAGGCCCTCGACGGTGTTGTAGGGAATGAGGTTCACCTTGGCGTCGAGGGCGGCCGCCTTCCGGGCAAGGAGGCGGGCTTGCTGAAGGTCGTCGTTGACGCCGGCGATGAGAATGTACTCGAAGGTGAGCTTCTGCTTCTTGCGGGTGTTCCAGTAGCGGAGCGCGGCGAAGAGCTTCTCGAGGGGCCACTTGCGATTCACCGGCATGATGCGTCCCCGCACCTCATCGGTGGCGCCGTGGAGCGAGATGGCGAGGCGGATCTGCCGCGGGTGGTCGGCGAGTTCCTCGATCTGGGGCACGAGCCCGGAGGTCGAGATGGTGAGATGGCGCGCCCCGATGTGCAGGCCCCACGGGGAGGTGATGATCTCGATGGCGGCCAGCAGGTTCGGCAGGTTGGCCAGCGGTTCGCCCATGCCCATGAAGACGAGGTTGTTGACCTTCCGGCCGCTGACTTCCTCCGCGAGAACCACCTGGCCGGCAATTTCCCCCGCGTCGAGATTGCGCGTCAGGCCGTCGAGCCCCGATGCGCAGAACTTGCACCCGTAGGCGCAGCCGACCTGGGACGAGACACAGAGCGTGTGCCGGTCGGACTTCTCCCCGTAGAGGGCGGGGGACGCCGGGATGAGGACCGACTCCACGTAGCGGCCGTCGTGGAGGCGAAGGAGAAACTTGCGGGTCGTGTCCGCCGCCCCGCTCGTTTCGGCGTGCTGCAGGGCGGCCCGGGGAAACTGCTTCGCAAGCCGCTCCCGCAGCGGTGCCGGCAGGTTGGACATGGCGTCGATCGAGGCGACCCGCTTCTTCCACAGCCAGTCGAGGACTTGCCCGGTGCGGTATTCCGGCTCGCCCCACTCCGCGAAGAGGTCGGCGAGCTCGCGCCTCGTCAGGCTCTGGAGGGCTTCGGCGATTCCGGATTGCAACCGTTGGCGCCCGCCATTGCACGCCAATTCCTGCGGGCGCGTCCCGCCGCGGGCGGCCTCCTCACCACCGGCGATTCAGGATTCCTGCCACGCCTGCGGGGCAAAGGCCTCATCGACCTCGGTCTCGCTGATGTGATTGGTGTAGTTGGTGAGCGTCTTGAGGGCGATGGCGGCGAGGAGATCGAGGACGTGGCGCTTCTTGTATCCGGCGTCGAGGAATCGCTCCAGCTCGGCCTCCGGCGGCCAGCCGCGCGTCTCCACCACCTGCAGGGTGAAACGGCGCAGGGCCTCGAGCTTCTCGTCGTCGAGGGGTGCTCCCCGGCGCAGGGCCTCGATCTGGGAATTGGTCAGGATGCCGTTGCCGGCGATGGTGCTGTGGGCCGCCATGCAGTAGGCGCACTTGTTCTGGAAACTGATCGCCAGGAAGACGACCTGCTGCTCGCTGGCGGATAGATCGGCATTGTGCTGGAGGGCGCTGGACAGGTTCGAGTAGGCCTGCAGGGCGGCGGGCGATTCGGCGAGAACCCCGAGGAGGTTCGGAACAAAGCCGATCTTCTTCTCGGTGGCCTCGAGGACCGAGCGGGATCCCTCGGGGGCGGTTCGGGCGGAGTGGACTTCAAGCTTCATGGAGGCGATGGCGGGAATTGGCGGGACTTTGAGGGGAACGCCGATCCTTGGCAAGCCGCACGGAAAGGCGGTGCAACCCCATTGCCCGCCGCCCGGCGCAAAGGGCAAGGTTGACAATCAATCCGGGCCGGGCAACGTGACGGTCGTGGCAACGCGAAAGGCAACTGGTTGGGCGGGCGGTATCGTGGCGACGGTGGTCGCGGCGGGGCTGGTCTCGTGCGCCTCGGAACGCAGCGTCACGAGCACGTCCCGCGCCGCGGCGTCGGGGATCGACCGCTACATGCTGGCGGACGGGGACATCCGTTACGGCGAAGCGGGCAGCTCCCAGGAGGGGCAGCTGGTCGGCGGAAAGCGGAGCCAGTTCGAAGGCCGCCGGCAGACCGCTTTCGGTGGGGAGGTCACCGCGGCCGCTCTCCAGAAGAAGAACTATGCCGCGGCCGGCTGGACCGGGTCGAAGGAAGCGACCACGAAATCCTATGCGGGCCGCACCGACGGGGACCGCTTCCGGTGGTCTTCGCTGTTTGGGAAGCGCAAGGCGCGGGAGGCCGCCGGCGAGTCGACCCACGGGAGCAAGGGCTTCGCCACCTCCGGCTACCGGACCGCAACGGCGGCCGAGTCGGGAGGGGACCCCATCGCGAAACCCAGCGACACCAGGACCGATTTCCGGCGGAAGGTGTTTCCGGAACCCCCCAAGCGCTCCCTCCGTGAGCACCAGGAGATGACCATCGAGCAGACCAACTCGATCCTCGGCCGGTAATTCCCCCCCGGTTCACTCGGCGCTTGGTTCCGCGCGACGAATCTGGGATCATCCCGCGCAGTTGATGGCCACGCAGTCTCCCCCCGAGCAAGAGCGGACCGGATGGCGCCAGCGTCTCTGGGAGATCGTGTTCGAGGCCGAGACCCCCGCCGGGAAGGCATTCGACGTGCTCCTGCTGTGGGCCATCGGCCTGAGCGTCCTCGCGGTGATGCTCGACAGCGTGGAGTCGGTTTCCGCCCGGTGGCACCGGCAGCTGTTCATCGCGGAGTGGGTGTTCACCTCGCTGTTCATGCTCGAGTATTTCCTGCGAATCTGGCTCGTCCGGCGGCCGACCAGGTATATCTTCAGCTTTTTCGGCGTCGTCGACCTGTTGTCGTGGATTCCGTCGTTCGTGGCGCTGGCGGTGTCGGGAACCCACTACGTGCTGGTGATCCGGATCCTGCGTCTCCTGAGGATGTTCCGGGTCCTGAAGATGGTCGGGCACATGCGCGGGGCGAACATCATCATCACCGGTTTGATCCAGAGCCGGGCCAAGATCACGGTGTTCTTCTTCACGATGCTGCTCTTCGCGGTCATCATCGGGACCGTCGCCTACATCGTCGAATCGGGCAGCAACAGCGGGTTCAACAGCATTCCCGAAAGCGTCTACTGGGCGATCGTGACCATCACGACCCTCGGCTACGGCGACATCGCGCCCGTCACGGTCCCGGGAAAGATGCTGGCGGCATTCTGTGTCCTCACCGGCTACTGCATCATCGCGGTTCCCACCGGCATCGTGGTGGGCGGGATCATGGACGCCTCGCGCCGCCGCGATGAGACCACCGACGCCTGCCCGTCGTGCGGGGTGCACGGCCACCTCGTGGACGCCAAGTTTTGCCGGCGCTGCGGGGAGAAGCTCGACGAGACTATTCCCCCCGGGAACACAGGGGATGGTGAGGGCATTTGAGGCGCAGCTTCGCGAGGAGATCGCGGGCATCCTCGTGGTGCTCCTGCCGCCGGGCGAGGTCGATCCGCAAGGCGAGGACCTCCGGGTCCTCGAGGTCTTCGGGGGGAAGATCCAGCAGGAGGCCGGTCGCGGCCGGAAGGTCGCCGAGGGCCAGGGCGCCCTCGATGGCGGCCAGGTCGGGGCGATCGTCGAGGGGTTCGGGCGCTTCGCGAAAGACCGCGGAGCGGGCTTCCGCCGGGAGGTCGTCCGGAACCCCCGGTCCCTCGATCTGCTCGAGATAGACGTATTCGTCCCCCTCGCGCTTCCGGCGGTGGTGGTTCAGCCACAGGACGAAGGCCAGCCCCAGGACGAAGAGGCTGATGTCGAGGAGGACCGGGGTCCACATGATGCCCGCCACAATGCTGAAGACCTCCCCGAGGAATCCCGGGAGGTAGGTGCCGGCCCAGATGAGCGTCACGATCAGTGCCGCCGCCACGATCAGGCCGAGGCCCACCGTGAGGGATTTGCGCTGGGAAGGGGAGAAGGCCATGAACTTGTCCTCGCTGCGAAAGATTCCAGACAAACCGGGCCCTTGCAATGGCGGATCTGGGGGGCGAGAATCGCGCAAGCTTCATGGAACACAAAAGCACCCTCGCCGCTTACCTCCTCTGGTTCTTTTTCGGATTCATCGGGGTTCACCGCTTTTACGTCGGCCACACCGGCTGGGGCGTGGCCTACCTCCTGACCGGGGGGCTCTTCCTGGTCGGGTGGATCGTGGACCTCTTCCTGATCCCCTCCTACGTGTTGAATTACAACCACCGGATCGATCACGCCATGGGGAAGTGAGGAGGCCGGGTTGGCCGGAAGGACGCGCCTTCCGGGGCTTGCCCAATCCCCCGGCCGCTGTTAGACCGCCGCGTGCGCTTGTTCGATACGATGTCCCGCGAAATGCGGGATCTGCAGCCGGTGGACGGGAAGTGTTTCCGGTTCTACTGCTGTGGGCCGACCGTCTACGGCCCGGCGCACATCGGGAATTTCCGCACCTTCGTCCTGCAGGACATCCTGCGGCGCACCCTCGAGGTGGGCGGCCTCAAGACGAAGCATGTCCGCAACATCACCGACGTCGATGACAAGACGATCCGCGACTCGCAGGCCGCCGGGGAGGGCTTGCGGGAGTTCACGGCGCGATGGGTGAAACGCTTCCACGAGGATTGCGAGAAGCTGAACTGCCTCCCGCCGCACGTGGAGCCCAGCGCCGTGGAGCATATTCCGCAGCAGATCGCCATGATCGAGACCCTCATCGCGAAGGGGAACGCCTACGCATCCGGCGACGGTTCCGTGTATTTCCGCATCTCATCGTTCCCCGAGTACGGCCGGCTCGCCCGCCTCGACCGGCAGGACCTTGATCTCGGCAAGACCCAGGACCAGCGGGCCGATGCGGACGAATACGAGAAGGACAGCATCTGCGACTTCGTGCTCTGGAAGGGACGGCGCCCGGAGGACGGGGAGAACCACTGGTCGAGCCCGTGGGGAGAGGGCCGCCCGGGCTGGCACCTCGAGTGTTCGGCGATGACGCAACAGTATCTCGGCGATACCTTCGACCTCCACAGCGGCGGGGTGGACCTGGTCTTTCCGCACCACGAGAACGAGATCGCCCAGTCGCGGTGCGCCTGCGGGGGCGAGTTCGCGAGGCACTGGTTCCACGGCACCCACCTCCTCGTCGACGGCGGGAAGATGTCGAAGTCCCTCGGGAACCTCTACACCGTGTCCGATCTCGAGGAGCGGGGGTTCACCCCGATGGAGATCCGCTACGTCCTCATCGGCGGCCACTACCGCAAGCCGGTGAACTTCACCTTCGACTCCCTGCACGCCGCGCGCGAGGCCCTCGCCAAGCTGGCGCGCGGGGAGCGCGACCTGGCCCGCGCGGCCGGGGAGGACGCCCCGCCCGCCTATCGCGAGGTGGCCGGGCTCGACGACCTTGGGGTTTTCGCCCCGGCCCTCGCCGCCCTGCAGGACGACCTCAACACCGCCGAGGCCCTCGGCCGCCTCTTCACGGGGCTGCGGACCGCCGCGGATGACCATGCCGCCACGAACTGGCGCGGGTTCCATGCCGTCCTGGCGGCCCTCGGTCTGCGCCTCCCGTCGCTCGAGGTCGATGTTCCCGACGAGATCCGCGCCCTCGCCGAGAAGCGCGGGGAGGCCCGGGCCGACAAGGACTGGGCCGCCTCCGATGCCCTCCGTGACGAATTGCTGGAGAAGGGCTGGCTGGTGAAAGATTCGCGCGACGGCTACGAACTAGAGAAAGCCTAACAGAATGAGAATGCAGCAACGTCCCCGCCGGAACCGGAAATCGCCCGCGGTCCGCGCCCTGGTCCGCGAGACGGTCCTCACCCCCGGGGATCTCATCTATCCCCTCTTCATGCACGGGGGGGACGACGACCAGTTGATCGATTCCATGCCGGGTTGCGGGCGGTGGTCGGTGGAGGGCCTCGTCCGGGAGGCCGGCGAGGCGCACGCCCTCGGCATCCCGGCGGTGGTCCTGTTTCCCGTCGTGCCGGAGGACGCCAAGTCGCCGGGGGCGGAGGAATGCTACAATCCCGACGGGCTCGTTCCCCGGGCGGTGCGGGCCCTGAAGTCGGCCCACCCTGGTCTCGCGGTGATCACGGACGTCGCCCTCGATCCCTACAACTCGGACGGGCACGACGGAATCGTGCGCCGCAGCGGCGGGGAGCTCGAGGTCTTGAACGACGAAACCGTGGAGGTCCTGTGCAGGCAGGCGCTTTGCCACGCGCAGGCCGGGGCCGACATGGTGGCCCCGAGCGACATGATGGACGGCCGCGTCGCCGCGATCCGCGGGGCCCTCGATGAGGAGGGCCACGAACCGGTCTCGATCCTGAGCTACGCCGCCAAGTACGCCTCGGCCTACTACGGGCCGTTCCGGGGAGCCCTCGAGTCGGCCCCCAAGGAGGGCGACAAGAAGACCTACCAGATGGACCCCGCCAACGTGCGGGAGGCGGTGCGGGAAGCGCTCCTCGACGAGGGGGAGGGCGCCGACATCCTCATGGTCAAGCCCGCCGGGCCCTACCTCGATGTCATCGCGGCGGTGCGCGAGTCGACCGCCCTGCCGGTGGCCGCCTACCAGGTGAGCGGCGAGTATCTCATGATCAAGTGCACCGCCGCCTCCGGCTGGCTCGAGGAGCGGGCGGTCGTGATGGAAAGCCTGGCCGGCATCCGGCGGGCCGGGGCCGACATGATCCTGACGTACTTCGCGAAGGACGTCGCCAAGTGGCTCGGATGACGCCCGCCGCCGGGCCGCCGCGGGTCAAAAGTACCCCTTCAGCGCCGCGCGGACGCTTTCCTCGAAGCGCCGGATGAACCCCGCGGCGTAGTCGGCGGGATCGAGGGTCTCGTCCTCGACGAGCGGGGTGAGGTCCATCGCGAACCACACCTGCCCGGCGGCATCGACCGCGTGGGACTCGAAGAAGGTGGCGTTGGCGAGCCGCCGGCCCTCGAC
>JABDMC010000298.1 GCA_013001695.1 Akkermansiaceae bacterium | reverse complement strand
CCGGGGCGGGCGCCGCGGGCGGGGGTCCCCCGCTGCGGGGTGGCTTGCCGGGCCGGAGCGGCGGTTTTGAGGGCCAGGAACTTGTCCTCGTAGCCGACCCAGCCGGTGTCGCCCTTGTAGGCGAGTTGGACCTTGGTGTCCTTGTAGGATGCGGGTTCCTGCTTGACCTCGAGCACCTTGAAGCCGTCGCCGGAGGTTTCCCCGGGCACGATGCGGATGCGCTCCTCGCGCTTCTTCTTGTTCATGAGGACCACGAACCAGCCCTCCTGGAGCTTGGACACGCTGGCGAGGGTGAAATCCTCAAGGGGCCCCGGACCGGCCTCCTCGGCCTCCGGCGGCGGGGGCTTCACCGTGAACGGCGAGTCGCTCCAGAGGCGTTGGTAGATGGTGCTCGGGCGCTTCTTCGGCGCGGCGGCGTGGGCCGGCAGGGCGGCCGCCGCGGCGATGGCGAGAAGCAACAGGGAGGAAGCAATCCGGGTATTCATGGCTCAGGAGGACGGAGTTTCAGGAACGAACCACTGCTCGACGACGACCTTGCAATCGATGCGGGTGTCGTCGTCGCGCTGCGGGTTGATTTGCATGAACGTGATGGCGCGCAGTTCGTTGGGAACGTGGAGGCGGTCGAGCCAGCGATAGAGGCCGGCTTCCAGCCCGTTGACCTCCATCTCGTGGCGGGCGCGGTGGAAGTAGAGCCCGGGATCCTCGATGGACGGCTGCAGCCGCTGCCGCTTGATCTCGAGCTGATTGCGCTGCGCCTCGCGCTGCATGAGCTGCTGGAGCCGGGTCTGGGTGTCCTGGACGGTGGCGGGCTCGGGCTCGTGTTTGGCGAGCCAGGCGATTTCGTCCTCGAACTGGTCCTGGGTGTCGAGGAGGAGCTGCCCCTCGGCAAGCTGGGCCTCGGCGGTGGTCAGGCGGGCCTTCGCGGCGGCCTCGCGCGGCACGAACAAGAGCTTGTAGGCCGCGAAATTGGCCACGACGAACACGGCGGCGAGCAGGATGATCAGGAGGCGTTTTTCGCGGCCGGTCATGAGGTCAGTTTTTATAGACTCCGTCGTAGATAAAGCTCCAGCCGCCGGTCTTTGTCTCTGCGGGGGCGGGCGTGATCCATTCGTAGGCGGCGAGGTTGGCGCTGCGCTTGAGGTTCAGGTTGAACTGGTTGACCTCCTGGAGCTCGCCGGCCTCGCCCTGGAGCTTGATGGTGCGGATCACGGCCTCGGCGCCCGAGCTGCCGACGTCGAGCTGGTTGACCATTTCGGCGCGCTTGAGCCGGAGGCCGGAATTCGGGGGGATGGCCTCCGCGACGCGGAAGAGGAGTTCCACCGGCCAGTGGTCGGTGGAAACGATCGGTTCGAGTTCTTCCCACTTGACGGTGTGATCGCGGAGCGCCGCGATCTGGGGGCCGAGGGACTTGGATTCGGCCTCGGCGTCGCGGGCCTTGGAGGTGGCGTCGAAGAGCCGCCAGCCGAACCAGGCGGCCAGGCCGCAGTAGATGAGGATGAGGGCCGTGAAGAGGAGGCCGGACTGGCGGCGCTTGCGTTTCGCGACGCGCTCGGCCCGGATGTCGGCGGGGAGCAGCTTGCTGGGCGGGGCGGGCAGGACCGGGACCGGCTTGGCGGCGACCTGGGCGCTTCCCCCGAATCCCCGGCCGAGGGCGGCGAGGGCCTCCGGCGGCGGGGGCTCCTGGTCATCCTCGAGCCACACGAAGCAGTGCTTGGGGGCGGTTTCGAGGATGCCCTGGATCTGGAGCTGGGAGAGGGAGATGCGGATTTCGCGGCCGGCGTCCTCATCGAGCTCGGAGGAAGCGAGGGCCTGGAAGTGGAGCGGCCCTTCGGCCCCGGAGATGCCGAAGACCCAGCGGCCGAGTTCGCGCCACACCACGACCGCCTCGGCGGGAAGCGGCAGGCAGCGGGCCGAGATGTCGAAGGATTTCGGGGAGCGTTTCGGGAGGGCGCCTTCCGGCGGCGGCGCGAGGACGATGGGCAGGAGGACCGATTCCTCGCCGTAGGACCCGACCTTGAAGTAGTCGCTGAGAATGCCGTTCTCGATCGGCGGGCGCATGCCGAAGCGTTCGACGTGCATGGCGGCCATGTCGGCGAAGAGCCCTTCGTCGGTGGTCGGCGTCCGGAACGGCAGGGAGGACACGTCGCGCACCGGGAACGCCATGGTGAGTTCCCCGGTGGGCAGGTTCTCGACATCGAGGGCCTGCAGGGCCTCGGTGCGAAGACCGAGGGAAAGGCCGTTGCCGTTGCCGGTCCAGGCTTCCCATCCGCTCGACCCGGGGAGCAGGAGGACCCGGTCGTTCTTCTTGGCCTTGGGGCGTTTGGCGGTCTTGCTCACGGGACGACCTCCTCCTTGCGCTCCAGAATCGCGGGCCGACCGGTGCGGTTGCGCAGGACCAATATGATCCGGCGCTTGATGTCTCCGGACCACCCCACGCTCTCGAGGCGGGTGGTCGGATCATTCACGGTCAGGCGGGGTTCCACTAACTCACGTTGAATACTTGGGGTTCCTAGTAAATCCAGAGCAGGCTGAACAGCCTGAAATGGGAGGTCATCCTCGGTATCCCGGAGGAGGTCGGGCCCAAAGACCATATTCTGGAGGTCGATGGCAGCCTCAATACTGGAATCAGCGGCAATCGCAAGTAACTCAGGATCAGCCTCATTCAAATCAAGCGGCCCGGTGCTCCAGATGGTGAACCAGTCGCGCCAATTGGGGTTGAGGGCCTCGATGAAGTCCATGCCGCGGACAAGGCGCATTTCGTCGAGGGAATAAAAGGGGCGGTTGTAGGGGCGGTTCAGGTACCCAAGTTCCTCATAATGAGCGAATTCCGCGCCATTGAGTTCCGTGAAATCGTCGCCATCGGTCCAATCGACGAGGGCATCGACGACCTCCTGGGCCTCCTCGATATCGGCCCCCCACTCCTCGAAAATGAGGCGCAGGAGGGGTTTGTCCCGGGCCACCCCGCCGGGAACCTTCATGAGGAGATAATTGATATTGAAGCGGCCGGCCTCGGAGCGGATCTGGGCGTCGAAGCCCTCGCGGCCGCCCTCGAACTCCCAATGGAGGACGGGATCGCCGGCTTCGACGACCGGATTGGCCGAAATCGCGATGCCCATTTCGGCGAGGTGGCGGGCCCGGGCCCCGTGGACCTGGGCCGTGACGAGGTCGAGTTCGTAGTAGAGGAGCCGCACCGAGGTGAAGACCGCGAGGCTCAGGATCGACATGATCCAGAACACCGCCACCAGGGCGCTGCCGTCCTTCAGGGAGGAAGAGCTGGAGTGCGGAACGGTCATCGGCCTCCTCTCCCCGGGATGGGCGGGGCGTTGCCGCCGCCGCGGTTGCCGCCGTTGTCACGCGTCCCGGCCCCGCCTCCCGGAACCGGCGGGTTCGGGTTGTCGCCGCGGGTGCCACCCCCGCCCCGCGGATTGTCGTTCGGAGGCTGCTGGCCGGGTTGGGCCTGGGTTCCAGCGCGGTCGCCACTGGTCTGCATGGCCCGCATCAGGGTCGCCGGGCTGGTCTTCGGCGGAATCCAGAAATAGTGGATGATCTCCTCCCCGTTGCGGTTGAAGACGACATTCAATTCCAGTTGCAGCGGCATGCGGCCGCGCACGTCCCAGACGTAGTCCCACTCCATGGTGCGGCCATCGAGCACCTTCCATTCGAACCGCCAGACGTCGCGCAGGAGCGTGATCTCCGCCACCGGGTCGGCCCGCACGTTCGCGGTGGAGTCCTCGTCGTCGAGGATCGGTTCCTCGTAATAGCGGAGGACGATATCGAGGTCGCCATCGCGCCGCAGCACCGCGGCGAGCTGGATGGCCTCCGCGGAGAGCGCCTGGCCGGCCCAGGAAAACGAGGTGGGGACGTTCTGGAAGGTGAGTTCCGACGTGTAGTGGGAGCCCATGTCCTCCGATTGCAAATCGACCACGGCATTTCCCGGCAACATCTCGAGGTTCCTCCCGAGAAAGGTCAGGAAGGTTTCGCGGGTGATCTGGCCGCGCCCCTCCTCGGCCATCGTCTCGGACACCGAGAGGGCGCCGCTCGCGAGGGCGAAGACCCCGTAAATCACGAGGCTCGCGACCCCCAGGGCGAGGATCACCTCCAGCATGAAGTAGCCGGGCTGGAGCTTACGGAACATAGAGACGGGCGTACCTCCAGGTTTCGACGGACATCTCTTCCCAGTCGTTGTTTTCCCACCACACGGCCTGCACCTCGATACGGAACATCTGCTGGAGGATTTGGCCGTCCTGGTTCTCGACTTCCTCGAGCGGCTCGACAATCGTCTTGATCTCCACCCCGCCGAGTTCGTCGAGCTTCTTGTCGACTTCCCCCTCCTCGAGAACCGGCACCGACATGGCGAGGCGCAGCTCGCTGTCGAGAAGGCGGGCCAGGACCGCCTCGCGGCGCGCTTCATAGGCGAGGCGCCCGGTCTCGTTCAGGGCGGTGATGAGCGCCACGCTGACGATCGCGAACAGCATGAGCGCCAGGACCGCCTCCATCAGGACGAATCCCCCACGCTGATCTGGCGGGGCCGCTTTCACTTGATGACCATGTCCTCCTCTTCGACCCGCGCGGTGAGCGGGTGCATGTACATCGTGATGTAGCTTTCGCCCCGCTCGAGCCTGATGGCGACCGGCTCGCAGAGGCCGGTGTTCTGGAACTGCCAGTTGATGAACTCGTTGTTTTCGGGGATGAGCCAGTCCTGCTCGCGGGCGCCCCAGCGGCGCAGGGCCACGACGATCTCCTCGTCGGGGACGAACTCCTCGTAGATGACCTCGGTGGTGACCTCCTCCTCTTCCCAGCGATCGATGTCCGACTCCTCGTCCTCGGGCTTGGGCCGCACGTCGGCGCCGACGAGGGCGATGCCCTCTTCCCCGAGGCTCAGCCAGAACGGCTTCTGGTGGAGGATCGACATGGCATGGCCGCGCGACGACATCGCCTCGATGCGCACCGCGGCCTCGCGCAGGCTCCGTTCATCCCGCCCGGACGAATAGCTGATCGCCCCGATCGAAACGATCAGGACGACAAGCGAGAGGGCGATCATCAACTCGAGAAGCGAGAAGCCCGGGGAAAGTGGGCGTCGTCCCTCGTGCCTACTGAAGCGCCTGGCTGCTGAGATCGTCATCGGTGCCTAGCTCCTGGTCCTCGCCCTTGGAGAGGACCTCAAAGGTGGTGGGGTCTCGCGAGCCCGGATTCTTGTAATCGTAATCCTGTCCCCACGGGTCCTTCGGGAGGGACTTGAACTGCTGTTTCCAGCGGCGTGGTTCCGGGGCGGACGTGGGCTTCTCGACGAGGGCCTGCAAGCCCTGCTGCTGGGACGGATAGGTTCCCGCCATCATGCGGTAGGTTTCGATCTTCGCGACGAATTCGCGGAGCTTCGCTTCGGCGGCCTGCTCGCGGGCCGCCCCGGTGATGCCGCCCGAGAAGGTGATCGCGGCCCCGAGGATGAGGGCGATGATGCCCAGGACGATGACCATTTCCAACAAACTGAAACCCTGCGCGCTGCGCGGCCGCAGGCCCCGCTTTTCATGATTTACCTTCATTGATTATATATTCGTTCCGGGAGCAACTTACAGCGATAGAAACGCGATTCGACCTAAAAGTTGTCCCCGAAATGTTCCGGAAATGCCGATTGACCGGTCCGGGGCGGGGCCCTACATCGCGGCGGGAAGGAGATGAAGACGGTCCTGATCGTAGGCGCAGGCGGCGTGGGAAGCGTGGTGGCCCACAAATTCGCGGCAAAACTGGGGAATTCCGGGCGGATCGTCCTCGCCTCGCGGACGCTGGGGAAGTGCGAGGCGATCGCGAAATCGGTCCGGGAGCGGACCGGCGTGGAGATCGGGACGGCGGAGCTGGATGCCGAGGAAGTCCCCCGGACGGTGGAATTGCTGGAGCGGGAGCGCCCCGGGGTCCTCGTGAACGTGGCCCTCCCGTACCAGGACCTCGTGCTGATGGACGCCTGCCTGGAGGCCGGGGTGGATTACCTCGACACCGCCAACTACGAGCCGCGGAATGAGGCCAAATTTGAATACAAGTGGCAGTGGGGCTACGAGGAGCGATTCGCGGCGGCCGGGCGCATGGCGCTCCTGGGGTCCGGGTTCGATCCGGGGGTCACGAACGTCTTCACCGCCTACGCGGCGAAGCACCACTTCGACGAGATCCACGAGCTCGACATCGTGGACGTGAACGGGGGCGACCACGGGCAGGCCTTCGCCACCAACTTCAATCCCGAGATCAACATCCGGGAAGTGACCGCGCCGTGCCGCCACTGGGAGGACGGCCGCTTCGTGGAGACCGCGGCGCTCTCCGAGCATCGCCGCTTCACGTGTCCGGAGGAGGTCGGAACCTACAGCATCTACCGGATGTACCACGAGGAACTCGAGTCCCTCACGAAGCACATCCCGACCCTGCGGCGGGCCAGTTTCTGGATGTCATTTTCCGACAACTACCTGAAGCACCTCGAGGTGTTGCAGAACACGGGGCTGACCTCGATCGAGCCGGTCGAGTACGAGGGCAAGTCGATCATTCCCCTGCAGTTCCTGAAGGCGGTTCTTCCCGACCCCGGGGGTCTTGGGAAGACGACCACGGGCCGCACCTGCATCGGGTGCATCGTGCGGGGCGTCCGGGACGGCGAGCCGAAGACGGTCTACATCTACAACATCTGCGATCACGCCCGCTGCTTCGAGGAGGTCGGCTCGCAGGCCGTTTCCTACACGACGGGGGTGCCGGCCATGATCGGGGCGAGCCTCATGCTCGACGGGACGTGGAGGCGCCCCGGGGTCTGGAACATGGAGCAGTTCGACCCGGATCCCTTCATGGAGGCCCTGAACCGGGACGGCCTTCCGTGGACCCTGGTGGAAGGCGACCCGCTGGCCTGAAAGAGCGGAGGCCGGAGGAAAATCCCCCGGCCATCCGATGTCCTGTATACCCTGTTTGTTGTTGACTGCTGTTGCTGCTGCTGTCGGGGAAGTGACGAGCGAACCGGGGCGCCATGCAAAGAATCGTGCCGGCGCGTTCATTTCGGCGGCGGGAGGCGTTCCCCCCCGGACGCAGAACAGCCGGAAGGGCCCTGACCCCGCCGGCTTGTCTGTGTCTGCTATGTCCCTGCTAGGAGAAGCTGCTGAATGTCCTGTTCGCTGTCATGACGAGCGGCCCGCGGGATCATGCAAGAAAGGTGCGGGCAAGAATGGCACTTAGTTTAAACTGCGCGGAAGGCTTGCGCTTTCCGAACACCAGGCTATCCGGGATACTTGAAAGGCTTGGCTGGTCGGCACGGGCAACCATGCCGCTACCAACGAGAATCCGGCTTAACTGAGTGACATTCGGTGCGGGCAACCTCATTTCGGCGGCGGAAGGCGCCTCCCCCCGGACGCAGAACAGCCGGAAGGGCCCTGACCCCGCCGGCTTGTCTGTGTCTGCTATGTCCCTGCTAGG
>JABDMC010000282.1 GCA_013001695.1 Akkermansiaceae bacterium | reverse complement strand
ATCAAGAAGCGCATCATCCGGTGGGTCATCCTCTCCCGGATTCTGCCGGCCTCCGTCATCGGGAAGATCCTCGGCCTCGCGCACGGCGGCCACGGCGACGACGAGGCGGTTCTCCTCTTCACCTCCGGTTCGTCGGGGGAGCCGAAGGGGGTTCCGCTCAGTCACCGCAACCTCCTCGCCAACGTCTGCCAGTTCGGCACGAGGCTGGCGCTCCCGCCGGGGGCGCGCCTCCTCGGCTGCCTGCCGCTCTTCCATTCCTTCGGGTGCACCGTGACCCTCTGGTATCCGCTCATCGAGGGCTACAACCTCGTGACCTACCCGAGCCCCCTGGAGCCCAAGCGCCTCGCGGAGCTCATCGCGCAGCACAAGGTGCACCTTCTGCTGGCCACCCCCACCTTTCTCCGGGGCTACATGCGCCGGGTCGACCCGGAGTTGTTCAAGTCGCTGGCCTACGTCGTCACGGGGGCCGAGAAGCTCCCGGAGAGCCTCGCGCGGGCCTTCGAGGAGAAGTTCGGGCTGCTGCCGCTGGAAGGCTACGGGCTCACCGAGACCTCCCCGGCCACCAACGTCAACCTCCCCGAGCCGGAATCCCCCGACGAGGGCATGCCGGTCCTGCCGAACCAGCGCTTCGGCTCGGTGGGCGCGTTTCTCCCCGGCGTCGCGATCCGCATCGCCAACCCGGCGACCGGCGATCCGTCCACGCTCGACAAGGCCGGGGTCATCTGGCTCAAGGGCCCGAACGTCTTCGCCGGATACCTCGACCGGCCGGATCTCACCGCCGAGGTCGTCGTCGACGGCTGGTTCAACACCGGCGACATCGGCCGCATGGATGACGACGGCTTCCTCTACATCGAGGGCCGCATCTCGCGCTTCTCGAAGATCGCCGGCGAGATGGTCCCCCACGAAACCGTCGAGGCGGCCGTCAACAAGGCGCTCGGGCTCGACAACGAGGCCGAACGCAAGATCGCGGTGGTGGGAATCGCCGATGAACGCAAGGGCGAGGCGATCGCCATTCTCTCGTGCATCAGCAGCGACACCATCCAGCAGGAGGTCGTCGACCTGCGCTACAAGCTGATGGATGCGGGCATCCCCTCGCTCTGGTGCCCGCGCGAGATCATCCCGGTCGACGAGATCCCCGTGCTGGCGTCGGGGAAGCTCGACATCAAGGCCTGCGAAGCCCTCGCCAAGGGCGCCTGATCCGCCGGCGCGACGCCCGCCCCACCCCATGGCCGGCCTGCGCCACTTCCTGGACGAGCTCTTCTCCGCAGGGCCGGTGCCCTTCGAGCGTTTCATGCACGAGGCGCTCTACCACCCGGAATTCGGCTACTACGCGGCCCATGTCCCCGCGATCGGACCCCGCGGCGACTTCGCCACCAGCGCCTCCCTGGCGCCCGTCCTCGGAACCGCGGTGGCTCGCTGGATCGAGGCCGAGTGGGCCGCCCTGCCGGAGGCCCCCGCCGTGCATCTCGTCGAGGCCGGCCCCGGCGACGGCCACCTCATGCGGCGGATCCTCACCGCCCTCCCCGGGCGGTTGCGGCGCCGCCTGCGCGTGCACCTCGCGGAGATCTCGCCGCGGCTCGAGGAGGCCCAACGCGAATCCCTCGCGCGCCACCGCAAGCGCATCACATGGCATCGCGGCATGGACGCGGTGATGGAGCACATCAACCGCACCGCCCCGGGACCCGCGCTGGTGGTTTCCAACGAGCTGGTGGACGCCTTCCCGGTGCGCGTCTTCCGGCCGGCCCGCACCGGCGGGCCGGCCCCGCCGCCCGACGAGCTGCATCTCACCTACGGCGACGACCTGCTGTCGGAAGCCTGGCTCCCGGCGCGGGACGTCCCCGACTCCACGGCCTTCACCGCCGGCTTCCCGGCCGGGCAGCGCCTCGAGGTCCACGATTCCTACCGCCGCTCGCTCCAGTCGTGGGTGCCCCGTCTCGGCGCCGGCGCGATCCTCACCATCGATTACGGCGGCCCGGTCGAGGACCTCTACGACCGGCGCCCGAACGGCAGCCTGCGGGCCTACTTCCGCCACCAGCGGTTCGAGGGGGCCGGTCTCTACGCGCGATTCGGCCGGCAGGACCTCACCGCCGACGTGAACTTCTCCGACCTCGCCGCATGGGGGGACGGCCTTGGCCTCGAAACCGTCTCGCTTTGTTCCCAGGGTGAATTTCTCCGGCGTCACGCCAGTCCGAAGGCTGGAGTGGAGGCCTATCTCGCCGACCCCCGCGGTCCGGGCGAGGCCTTCCGGGTCCTGCATCAACGAAAGCGCTGACGGCCCCGGCGGGCGCCTGTATACTGCCCGCGCCACCACCAT
>JABDMC010000275.1 GCA_013001695.1 Akkermansiaceae bacterium | reverse complement strand
GCGGGGGCGGGCCAGGAGCCGTCCTTGTTCTGATTGTCCAGGAGCTGGTCGCGGAAGAGGTCGTTGTAGGTCTTCCAAGCCTTGCCGCCCTGGTTGATCATGGCCTGGCTGTGGTAGTAGTGGCCGTAGAGGTTGGCGGGGCCCGCCTTGAAATTGAACTGGGCCTCCTTGTCGATATAGCGGACTCCCTGGCGGGCGCTGCTGTTGCTCGACCCCTTGTGCTGCTGCAGGCAGAGGGCACCCGCGCCGGTCAGCCCGATCTTGCCGTTCTTCCCGGTGTAGGCAAAGGCCCCGTTGCTCCCCTGGCGGTCGGCCACGTAGGAAAGCCCCTTGGAAATGCAGCCCCGCATGTTCTTGAAATCCAATCCGGTGTGCGCCCCGGCCTTGAGCGCCTGGAGTTGCCATGCCGTGATGGACAGATCGCCGCCGCGGCCTCCTTCCTCGGAATAGCCGTATTCCCAACCGCCCGACGGGTGCTGGTTGTTGATGATCCACTGGATCGAATTCTGGGTGGCTTCCTCGAGATTCGGGATGTTGATGCTGAGCTGGCTGCAGAACGTGTAGGCCTCCGCGATGGCGTAGGCCGCGATGGCATGCTCGTAACACCAGTGCTTGTTCTTGAAGTCGGCGCCGAGTTTCCCGTTGTTCTTGGTGGCCACGTCCGTCAGGTAGACGATGGCGTTCGTGACGGTCTGGCCGAACTCCTCGGAGAGCGGCGTCTCGCAGTGCCCGAGGTAGGCGAGGAGGACGAGCCCGGTGTTGGCGACCGGGTGGGGAGTCCAACTGCCGTTCTCTCCCTGGGTCTTTTGGAAGTATCGCAGGGCGGCCATGACGGCCTCCTCGCATTTCTCGTTTCCGCCATTGGCTTTGAGGCGGGCCATGCGGTCGGCGGCCGAGCAACGCTTGCGCATGGACGCGGGGATGTTTCCGAAGCCGCCCCCTCCCCCGTCGCCGCCGGATCCCCAGCCTGCTCCGAAATCATCGCCGCTCCCGAATTCGACCGATGGCTCCGGAACGGCAATCTCCGGAACGGGAACCGCGGTGGGAGAGGCGGTGGTCGAGGCGATCACTTTCGCCATCGACGAGGACGGCGCGGAGGGCTTGCGCTGCACCTGGTCGTTGATGCGTTTCTCCTCGAGGTTCTGGTCCTCTTCGATCATCGCCGAGTAGGCCACGATGGTGGGCGATTCGAAGAACAACCCCTTCAACGCGATGAAGGCCAGGATGAGGCCGCAGAGAATCACAAAGAGGATGCTGATCACGATGCTGGAGATCGTGGAGTTCCGTTTTTGGGCGCGAAGACGGGCCTCGGCTTCGGGATTCAATTGGGCGTGAAGGCTCATGGATGTGGGTCAACCTAGCCAAGGATTGCCCCGACCGAAAGCAAGCCTTTCGCAAAATTTGCGTTCTTTTTTCGCGCATTTGCGCCCCCCGCTCCGGGAAGGGCGCCCGGGTCCCCCGGGACACCCCCGCGGGCCTCCCGGCCCCGGGATTAAGGCTCTACGGGGAAGGTGATCCCATGGTAGTTGACGCGCTTGAACCGGGGGTCCCAGCTGAAAATGCAGATTTCCCGCCGGGTGGCCCGTAGCACGATCGTGGAGGCGCTGAGCATTTTCCACTCCTTCTCCTCGGGGTGGTAGTAGTGGTAGCTGACGGGCACGTTCGTCGGTCCGGAGAGGGCCGGGGCATCATAGATCCGGACGTTGCCCGGCTTGAGGCCGATCCTGGTTTCGCCCAGCTGGACCGCGACGTTGACGGTGGTCAGGTTGATGTAGAGGTAGTCGCCGCCGGTGAACTTGGCGAGGTCCTGGACCCTGGTCTGGTAGATGGGGCCGGAGTCCGATTTCGGGGCGGGCACGAGGATGAGGAGGACCTTGCTCATCCCTTCGGGAACGAGGGCCTGCGCGAGGGTCCGGTAGGCGGGTTTCTCCGGATCCTCGGGGTTCTCCACCTTGCGCACGATCCGGATGATGCCGTCCGCGGGGATCTTCACGGGCTCGCTGGCGGAGCGTCGCGACAGGGTGACCTCGGTGAGATTCTGGCCGGTCATGACGCTCACGGGATTCTCCAGGCCGTCGGGGATGGCGGTCGCCACGAACCAGGCGAGGCGCCCCCGGGGCTTGCGCGGTTCTTCGCCCTCTGCCTCCTGTCCCGCGAGCGGAACGGCGGCACCGAGCAAAACCGGCAGGACGAACGGCCAGATCTTCATGACAGCGCCGTGGTTCCCGATGCTGGTCCCGCCCCGCTCCACATCGATTCCGGGCGCCCGTTCCGCATCCTGCCGCCGGGGCGGCGGCGGATGATCAGCGCGGGGCCGGCGGGACGCGGCCCGCGCTCCCTCCCCCGCCTGGTGCCTCCCTCGTCGAATTCTCGCACCCCGGCACCTTGACGGCAACGGGGCCCGAAACCAATCCGTTCCTGATTTTTGTTTGCGGTTTTTTGACGCGCATTTGCGGTCGCCGGGGCCCTCCCCGCGTTTCGGCGGCCCGCCGGGGCCGGGAGCGTGATTCTCCTTGCTCCCGCCGCCGGATTCCCGTCAGCGTATCCCGATGAAAGCGATTCTGCACCCCGGCCCGTTTCTGCTCATGGTCATTCTCGCCGCGGCGCCCGCCGGCGCGGACGAGAAGGACCCGCGGCTGGCGGATCTGGACGCCTACTGGGCGGAGATTTCGCGGACCGTGCGGGAAGGCGACTTTGCCGCCTACGCCGCGACCTGCCACCCGGAAGCGGTCCTTGTCAGCGGCTCCAAGAAGACCAGCTACCCGCTCACCACCGCCCTGGCCCGCTGGAAGAAGGAGTTCGACGACACCAAGGCGGGCCGGCGCACCTCCAGCGTCGAGTTCCGCTTTTCGCAGCGACTCGGCGACGAGGTCACGGCGCACGAATCGGGGATCTTTCTCTACGCCTTCCAGACTCCCGGCGAGCCGCTCAAGAAGGAATACGTGCACTTCGAGGGCTTGCTGGTGAAGAAGCCGGACGGCTGGAAGATCCTGATGGAATACCAGAAGGGCCCCGCCACCCCGGCGGAATGGAAGGCCCTCGAGTAAGGGCCCGCCGCGATCACCCCCGCAGCGGGGCGAACTTCTCCATCTCGCGGACGATCGCGTCCTGCGCGGATAACATCCCCTTGTAGACCGCCACGTCATCCGGCATGGTCCGCACCTTCTCCGCGAAGGCGTTCCACGCCTCCGGGTCGGCGGCAAGATCCGCCAGCGGGCAGGTCTCGATCCGGATCCCCATCAGGACACCCCCCGGCAGGGACGTGAACACCTGCTGCTCGACCCGGAGAAACAGCTCCCCGAGCGTGACCGTCGCGTCGAGGCGGGGGCGCCCGAGGTCCGGGTGGTAATTGCGCTCCGGCGAGCGGGTGACACCCCAGTTCTCGCGGCGATAGGCCTTCCCCGGCTGGAGGCGCGAGAGGAAGCGGTCGATCTTCCCGCCGATCTGCGCATTGAGCCGGGGCACCAGCCCGTGGACCTCGTGGACCCGTTTCCCCGCGGCGCTCTGCAGGCTCCACGAGGAGGGAAAGCACACGCAGCCGGCCGCCACCGTCACGGTCTCCGCGTCGACGAGCAGGATGTCCGGCTCCCACCGCCTCGCGAGCTCGAGCAGGCTGCGCGATCCGTCCTCCGGCCGGCTCACGTGGCCCCATTCCCGCGCGAGGTCCCAGAGCGCCGCGACGAGGGGTTCGCCCGGCGGGGTGACCGCCGTGTAGAGGCCGCCGTCGGCATCCAGCCACTTTCTCTTTTCGGCGAGGAGGCGCCCGCTTTCATCCTGCGGCGCGAAGAACGATTCCGCGTCGCCCGGTCGCATCCGGAAGGTCCACCCGAATTCCCCGGGGACGAAGAGCCCCTTCCAGAAAGGCACGCGGCGGCGGCCCATGACGCTACGGCTTGGCGGCGGCCAGCTTGTCGCTGATGCGCTTCACGCGGATCTTGGCGCCCTCGTCGACGAGGAGGACCACGGTCCGCTTGTCGGCCTGCACCGGCCAGTAGGTGGAAAAGAACTCCTTGGCTTTGCCCTTGAAGGGCGCCTCGGCGCGCACCGTGACGCCTTCCCCTGCGGGCGCCCCGATCCGGTGGGTGGTGGACACCCCGGGGGCCAGCAGGAGGGGCTTCGTCTTGTCCCCCACCTGGAAGGCCACGGGGCGTTTCGACGTGTTGACGAACAGCCAATGGTTGAACCGGGCCGCCGCGAAGTTGTCCTCGATGGCGACGTAGCGGATGTCCTGGCCCGCGTTCCAGCCGAGGAGGAGGATTCCGTTCGCTCCGGCCGGGACCGGAACCCGGCGGTCGGGCACAAAGGCCGGCTTTCCCTCCGCATCGACCCCCTCCTTGAACAAGGGGAGCGGGTTGGCCCGCAGGGCCCGCACCACCTCGCCCGGCTGCCGATCCGACCACGCCAGGAGTTCGTGGTTGTCCTTGGTCCGCAGGTAAACCTCGGGCATTTCCCCCGAGCGCAGCGCCATGGCGCGGACGCTGACCGATTGCGCCGCGGCGCGCTCCCCGCCGGCGACAGCCAGGAGGGCGGCGAAAAGACAGAGACAGCGATTGATGGCGCGTCGGGGAGGCGGGGTCATGGCGGGCGGTGATTCAGATTTCATTCGGGCCCAACCAGCGGAAGGACACGATGCGGAAGGTGCGGCCGAACTTGCTCGACGGCTCGATGAGCTCCGGAAGGGCGTCACGGGTGCTCCCGGCGTCCGGAACCGGGTCGGGGTAGCGCTGCACGGTGGCCTCGCACCATGCGCGGGCGCGCACCTCGTTCGTCCCCGGAACGCGCGACTCGCCGTAGGCCCGGATCGTGAAGGTGTCGGAGCGCACACTCATGTAGGGCGAGAGGGCCTGCAGGATGTCGCCCTGCAGGAGTTGCCCGGGGAATCCGGCTCCCTGGGTGCTTTCGGGCGGCACCGACCGGTGGGTGGCACTCGACTCGAAGCCCGCGTCGAGGTCCTTGTTGACGGTGGCATCGAGGGCCGCCTGGAGGGCGCCGCGCTGGCCCAGCTCGCCGCTCTCGAGCTTGCGGTTGACGAACTCGCCGAGGGTCAGGAACGGACCACGCTTCTTGATTTCCTCGACGATCGCCGCGGCGAGCTCGCGGACCTCCTCCGGGTTGAGCGTGCGGAACCCGATCCAGTAATTCTCGTCGAGGGCGTCCTTTTCCATGGGGCCGCCAAAGACCGATTTGACGCGCGGGAAGCGCACCCCCTCGAACTCCCCGGGCCGCGAGAATCCCCCCACCGTGCCATAGGCCGTCAGTTTCTGGTACGGCAGCCCGGTGGTGCCCGAAAGGAAGGCCTCCCAGGCGTCGACCGAGGTCGAATTGACGTTGAACGACCCGTCGACCATGAGGTGGCCGGCATTGTGGTAGAAGGCGCCCGTCTTCCGCCGCCCGCTGCTCGCCATATGCAGGGTGCCGCGGTCGAACACCGAGCCCTCCGGCTCGTAGGGGAGGAATCGCGGGTTGGCCAGGAGCGCCTCGCCCAGGCGGAGCTTCTCGAAGTGCGCGTCGTTCGGCACCGGGTCGACGGTGTTGCCGTAGTTGTCCGCCACCTGCGGAATGGTGGTGAATATGTAGCTGTCCCACAGCACCTCATTCACGAGGTAGGAGGCGTCGTAGAGGTTGAAGCGGCCGGGGATGCGGTTCTCCGCAAGTCCCCGCTCCGCGGTGCTGAAGGTGTCGCCGATCGTCGCCTTCCACCGGTCGGCGGGAATGCGCAGGTTGGCGTAGGAATTCCCCACGATGTAGGTCGGCTCGTAGCTGAAGCGCCCCACCCCGGCATGCTGGAGCTGGCCGAGCGAGACGAGGTCCTCGCGCGGGATGTCGAAGAGAATCACCCGGTCGTGGCCGTCGACCGGGTCGTGGCCGGCGCCCCAGTAGGTGTAGCCCTTCGGGGCGTCGCGGGTGTTCATCTGGAAGATCTGCTCTTCGGTCTCCCCCTCGTTCTCCGCGGAGTAGGACGCGAGAAGCGATACCCCGAGGGGCGAATCCCACCTCGTGTTGCACATGAGGGCCCGGATGTTGCCGTCGATGAGCGGGCGGATCGCGCCGCTCCCCTCGCGGGTGGTCCGCAGCTGGAAGAGGAACGAGGCCATGGTGTTCTCGTTCAGTTCCCGCAGGCTGACGTCCGGCTTGGTGATCGTCTTGCCCGGGTGACGCCCGTCGATCGCCTCCCACGCGAACGGGGCCCACATCGTCTGCGACACCTCGTGGGAGGCGTTATAGGCATTGGAGTTGGCCCCGTGCAGCATGGACGGCCGCTCCAGGACGAAGTCCACCTCGAGGGTCATGCTGCGCGGCGCCGAGACAAGCTGGTACTCGCGGTAGATGCTCTGCAGGGTCAGGTCCTTGACCTTGTCGTCGTAGAGGAATTCGTCGTTGTCCCTCCCGATCGTCCCGTAATCCTTGAAGGCGAACACCCGGCTGCGCCCCGGGCTGAGAAGGATCTCGCGGGGGACGCTCGACTGCCGCTTCCCGGAGAATCCCGGCTTGTTCGCCATGCTGGTCTCGGCCCCGCCGACGGCGTTCTTGACCCGCATCCCCTCGATGGTGAAGTAAACCTGGGGGTAGTGGATGATGCGGGGACCGAAGCGGGGGTCGTCGCCGACGATGTTGAGGCCGATATTGTAGGCGTTGTACTGGGACTTCCAGAGCTGCACGTTCGTCCGGATCCGGTCGGGCTGCCGGCCCGGTTGCGGGCGGTGCTCCACCCAGGCGTTCTGCTGCATGCGCGAGAGGATCGGGATCACCGGGCTGTGCTTGTACTCGCCCGTTTTCGACGGGGGGGCGATCACGGAATAGTCGCCGTAGGGCATCTTCCGGTGGAACGGGGAAACGTCCGAGTTGGGCCCGATGGCGTGCGGTCCCAGGGTGCCCTGCTTGAAGCGATTCGCCTCCCGGTTGAAGAGCCCTTCCTTGGTGATCATGATGGCATCGAGGTACTCGCTGCCGCCGCGCCCGCCCTTCTTCTTGATGTGCTTCTTGATGTTGTAGAAGTCCTTGAACATCTCCCAGTGGATGTAGCCGTTCTCCTGGAGGTCCCGGCTGACGCGAAGCTTTTCCTCGTCCATGACGATGTAGCGTGACCCGAAGCCGTTCTTATCCTTGGCGAAGACGGTGTTGAAGACGTTCTCCCTCTCGAAGGCGATGGTGAGGTCGCGCTTCAATCCGCCCTGGCGCACGTCGGAGAGGACCCCGCGCGAGAGGGTCGTGTACCCGAGCCGCTTGGCGCGGGCGATGCCGGTATCCGCCCCGATGAGCGGGAGATCCCGGATGGAGAGCAGCTTGTTGTAATCGGCGAGGGGCCTGCCGGTGAGGGCCTCCATGCCGTCGAGGCGGCCGAGGTCGTAGGTCCCGGGGAGAACCCCGCCGCCCAGCGGGTTCCCGCGGTTGTTGCGCACCTCCGGGTTCGCCGCCGCCAGTTGGGCCTTCATGCCGTCATCGTCGATGAAGTAGGCGAAGCCGCCCGCGTTGCGCCCGCTGTGGTTCGCAATCATGACGCTTCCGGCCTGGATCGGCGCCCCGCCGGTCAACGCCGCGGTGTCGATCGTCTGGTCGCCGAACATGTCGACCGGTTCCGCGAACGGCTGCGGGGCCGAGATTTGCCCCTGCGGCGAGATCTTCGGATCGAGCCCCGAGACCAGCCACACCACCGGCCGGCGGTCCCGGCCGATGCCCTCCGCGGGATCGCTGGGCGAGGCCCCCACCCACCACGCCTTCGCGGTGTTCGGCGGGACGGTGGCGTTCAGGCGCGCATCCTGCGCGAGGGTTTCGGCGCGGGCGCTGACCCGCATGTCCGGCCCCATCGTCTTCTGCAGCTCGCCCAGCGCCAGGATCAGCGCCAGGCGGGCGTTGGCCCGCGCCTCCGACTGCGCCGCGTCAAGGTTCGCGGAGCGCACCGAGAGCGTCGACAAGGTCAACAGTCCCACCGCCACGAGCGCGAGGAGCACCAAAATCGACACCGTCGCGATGAGGGCAAACCCTCCCGCCAAAGGCCGACCGCTCCGCCGGGTAACCGCCATATGCACGTCCCTGCCGGTCATCACATAGTAAACACTAGAGGCACCCTACCCTCCATTTTCCGGATGCAAAGGCAATCCGACCGTTATTTTGCGTATTTGTGGCGCGTTTTTGCGGCGGGGAGGCCATGGGGCGCCCCCGGTGGCCGGGAACCAGGGGGGGACCGCAGCGGACGTCTTGGGGCCCCGGGGCAGCCAGCGTCCGGCGGGCGCCGGTCACTCCGCCCGCACCTGCACGAAGAGCATGGGTTCGGTCCGCAGGCCGGCGCTGAGGGTCACCGCCACTGTCTCGACACCGTCGGCGTCGGGCGTGCCGTCGGCCTGCCCGGCGCCGGTGTCCTCAGTCCAGGTCACGAGGTCGGTGGTGGTCCACACCGAGAACCCCGCCCCGGTGAGGGCCTCGTCGCGCCGCGTGTAGCTGAAGGTCCCCGCGGCGGAATCCAGCGGCGCCGTGATCGGGTTCGCCGAGGCGGCCGAGGTCGGGTCGGTCCCGAAGAGGCGCTCCTCGTTGTTGCTCCGCCCGTCGCCGTCGAGGTCGCCGTCCGGGTCGGCGAGGTCGGCCCCCGGGAACATCGCCTCCCACACGTCGTAGTCGTCGGCAAGCGGCCGTCCGTCGGGGAAGTAGAGGTCGACGAGTTCCTGCACGCGGCCCTCGATGTCGGCCGCGGAGGCCGCAACGTAGATCTCCCCGTTGGGCCGTTGCTGGTCCCCGGGCGGGAACAAGTCGGTGCTGTCCCACTGCCGGGCGTGCTCCGACTCGGTCCAGAAGCCGCTGCTGCTCGGCGGTCCGCCCCACCAGTTGCTGGCGAAGGTCCGGAACTCGACATTGTT
Organism: Akkermansiaceae bacterium; assembly: GCA_013001695.1. Lineage (GTDB taxonomy): Bacteria > Verrucomicrobiota > Verrucomicrobiia > Verrucomicrobiales > Akkermansiaceae > Roseibacillus_B. The sequence goes on along the minus strand of JABDMC010000275.1, from coordinate 9,580 downwards.
GGCGGGCACCAGCGACTTGTAGTGAAGGAGGAGGTCATAGATCTCCTGCGAGGGCGTGAGGCCCGCGGCGTCGATGGAACTCTGAAGGGACGGGCTCGGGTGGATCCCCCAGAAATGGAAGAGCGGGCGGAGGTCCTCACCGACACTCTCGCAGAGTCGCAGGAGCTTGTCGTCGTCGTTGCCGTGATTCGAATCCCCATTCTCCTCGTCGAGATTGTAGGAATACCAGTAGGCGTCGAGTCCCTCCCACCCGAAGAGGCGCACGATGTCGACGAACTTGGCGTGCCCCTTCATCTGGTACTGCTTCTCGAGCTTGTCCATCGGCAATTCCCGGGGCGAAAAGTTGAAGCTGGTCATCCACGCCACCGCGGTGTTGTCGAGGGTGCGGTGCGGGTTGCTCCCGAACCCGCGCGAGGTCGCGAGGGCCTCGTCAAGATTCGTCCCGAAGACCCGGTTCTGGACCGCGACGTGCGGGAAGTTCACGGCGGACTCGGTCTCCCCGCCGAACTTCGGGAAAAAGTAGGCGTGCCCCTGCTCGTGGAACTCGTAGTCACCCGCGAACTGCGGCCCCCGGACGAGGTGGTGGGTGTGGTATCCGCCGCGGTCGTTGTTGGGGTTGTCATTGATGTTGGTCGACGGGTAGCCCGGGGCGTAGACCGAGACCCTGAAGATGACATCGACCTGCGGGTACATGGTCTCCTTGCCGCGGATGCGCGGGAAGCCCATGAGGTCGTTCATGGCGTCCATCGCCGCGTCCCAGTCCGCCATGAGCGTCACCGGGTCGGGATGGGCATAGATCCAGTTCGTGGGGACCTGCATCATGAACTTCTCGCTCTGGAAGTCGGCCCACGGCGCGGGGTGGTTGCGCTCGGTGCTGAGCCACTCGGCGAGGGTGGTGGCGTGAAAGCTCTTCGCCGAGAAATACGGCGAGCGTATCGCCCCGGTGATATCGACGTCGACCACCCCGGCATTCGCCCCGAAGGGCACCTCGATGTAGATCCCGCCGCCATACGGGCTGGCGACCTTGATGCTGGGGGCGTCGAGGTCGTAGAGGATCGTGGCGCGGTCCAGCCGCCGCACCCAGGGCCGGTTCGACATGTCCCACGAGTGCGCCCCGACCCGCACCTGGTAACCCTGCCCGACGAGGGCCGGAGGCACCGTGACGGTGGCGATCGTCCCCGGCGCGAGGTAGGTCCCGGTGGGCTTCCGGGCCGGCCACGTCCAGTGCTGCGTGTCGCGCCCGAAGGTGTCCGGGAAGCTCCCGTCAATCGTCGCGGTGTGGACCGCCCGCGGGTCGGCGGGCGGATCGGCGTCCCCGGGGAAATTCGCCACGCTGCCGAACTTGAAGCCCCTCAGCTGCCCCTCACGGGCCGTGATGGTGGACGCATTGTAGACCTCGTCCATGATGTACTGCATGACGTGATAGATTGTCCAATCGAGGTCGTTGCCCTGGTTGTTGCGGTCGAACTGCCCGCGCGCCACCCACAGTGGGCCGATGACACTGTCGTAGGTCTCTACAAGATCAAACACGGCCGCGATGGTGGCGCCATTCTCGTCGAAGCGCTCCTTCTCGGCGTCGATGACCTGCTTGTGGGCATCGATTTGGGCGGCGCTGAGGGTGATGACGCCGTTGATGTGGTCCTTGAGCTCGGCGGCCGTCAGCAGGAGCGGGTCGCCCCCGGTGGTGAAGTTCCAGGTCGTGTCGCCCGTGATCCCGGGAAAGGCGTTGCCGAACTCATCGAAGACGGCTCCATCGTCGATCCGGACCGCGTAGGCGGTGCCGTTGAGGAGAAGCGCGGCGGGGTCGACGACCAGGTCCTTTCCCGAAATCGAAACCTGCGAGGAGTCGGTGATGGAAATGACCGTGTCGGTCATGGCGTCGAGGTTCCTGATGGTGACATTGCCGGTGCCTGCCGTGATGAATTCGTCGAAGGTCGCGACGAGGTTGTTGCTGGTCGGAAAGCCGGCGGAGTCGTCCGCCGGGTTGGTGCTCGCGATCACCGGCGGATCGGTGTCGGGGCCGCCGACCTGCACCGTCAGGGGCTCCGAGAGGGCGTAGACCGGCAGCGAGCTGGTGGCGTTCGTGTTGAACTGGACCATCCACCGGCCGGTGTTGATGTCGGTCCGGCCGATGGTCACCTTGGGATCCGCCGGGTTCGAGTTGCCGAGGACGCGGCCGTTGCCACGCTGCACGCCGCTGTTCTCGGTTCCGCCGAGGATCGCGGTATCCAGCTGGTTGCCGTTCTCGTCGAGGTTCAGGAGGCTGTCGATGTTGCCATTCCAAAGGTCGCTGTTGTTGTCGGCGACCTTGGTGATTCCGTCCACGAGGAAGATCGCCACCCCCGCCCCGTCCACGCCGGGGTTGGTCGAGGTGTTGTCCCTCGCCGCCACGGCCGCGGTGGAACCGATGACATTCCAGGTTGCGCCGCCGAGGCCCAGGGAGGAGGCATTGGCGGCATTCTGCACGAAGGTGTTGTAGGTGCCGATGTTGGTCGAGGTGCCCTGGATCGAGCCGCTGGTGACGAAGGCGAGGCGGTAGTGGTCCCCGGCCTGCCAGGGGTTGCCGGTGGCGGGGTTGATTCCGCCGTTGGCCGAGCCCTGCAGGATGCCGAGCTCACCGATCGAGGCGGCCGTGGCAGGACAGGCAAGGGCGAGAACCGCGAGGGCCGCAGCAGCCAGGGGTGTCGGGAAGCGGGATGGAGTCTTCATGGTTGTGCAGGGAAAACGCCCCGGATGTCCGCTCTGCACCCCTCCGTTGGCGATCAGCGCCCGGCCGGCGAGAGTCGCCGCCGGACCGGTGCCGGCGGGGAGGCCCACGCGGGCCGCGAATCTCGCGAGCGGAGGGAGCTTTGCTTTGCGGTGCGCGCCGGGATGCGATCGGAACGCCGCGTGCAACCTAAACCTCACCCCGGATTTTCCAAGCGATTCGATCGTCCAATTCACGGATTGTGGCGCGCCTTGGCGCCCTCTCCCACAATGGTGCGAGGCTTGCGCGGGCGTAGCGTCGCGACGAGACGGGCCGCGGGGAACGAAAAGTTACACGGTCCAATTTCCAGATCATTCCCACCGTCCAAATTCCAAGGTCCAGGGGCTCATGAAACCGGCGGGCCAGGGATGGCGTCATCCTTCGACAGGCTCAGGATCACCGACCCTTCGGCAGGCTCAGGATCACCGACCGTTTGGCAAGCTCGGGGTCGCTGACTCCAAACGTCTCTTCGTGGTGGCACTCCCATGATCACTCTGGGCACCTCTGCGTTCTCTGCGGTCAAATATCGCGACCCGGGCGAACCCCGGCAGCGCACCCGATGCCCTGCGCTCGCGCGGGACGGGAAGGTCCCGCCCCGGTATCGAAGAGTCGACACCCACCGGTGTTTTGCTCAAAATATTGGTAATGGATCTGTTACTCGAGCAGAAGCGTCGGGAGCTGGAACGCGACGAGGAGGCCCGCCGGGAAATCCTGGGGGCCTTGCGGGCGGCGCCGGCCCGGGAGGCGCCCGGGGCGGTGGCATGGGTATATGGCTCGGTGACCAGTCCGGGCGGGTTCAATCGGTATTCGGATCTCGACGTCGCCTTCGAATCCCTTCCTCGCGATGCAAGCCTCTATGCGCTGCAGAGCCTCCTGAGCGCGGCCTGTGGAAGGGAAGTCGATGTGTGTTTCCTCCATGAGACCCGCCTCGAGGAAAAGATCCGCCGGGAGGGCGAGCGGTGGACCGTGTAGCGCTCCAGATCCTCGACGACGAGCTGGGAAAGGACGGCAGCGTCTTGACCGTCGCGGCCGCCAAGGCGCGGGAGATGTTGGGGACACCCCCCTACCAAGCTCGCCCGGTGGGGGAACGGGCCCCCCGGGAGGGGCGTCACATATTAGCCGCAGGCAAGCCCCGGGAGGGGCGCAACATCGTAGCCGCGGGTGAAAACCCGCGGTGTTCGCGTCCCCATCAACCCCGAGCCCCGGGAGGGGCGTCACAGGGGCCGGCGCGCATCCCCCGCGCACCGCAGGCCGCCGTTTTGTGTCGCCCCTCCCGGGGCTCTATCCTCTTGCCCATCCGGTTTCCGCGGGTTTGCACCCGCGGCTGGGATCTGGTCGCCCCTGCCGGGGCGCCTGAACGCCTCCCCCGCCTCTTTCGCGCGCCGCGCGTCTTCCCGCCGAAGGCTCTCTTTCCCCGCCGGAGGCGGTCTTTCGACCACCGGTCGTCTTTCCCCTGAAACGCGAAACGGCGGCCTTCCGAAGAAAGCCGCCGTCTCGATTGGATTGCCTGCGAGAAAGGGTGTCAGGCGCGGAGACCGCCGGGGCGGCCTCCGCAAAGTCTCGCTCTAGGGAGCTTCCGCGACCTCGGCCTGCAGGAAGCCGGGCGAGAGCGTTCCCACCGAGCCGTCCAGGCTGAGCGTCACGTACTCGTAGTCCGGGTTGCCGGAGAGGTCGGGCGCCCCGGCGGGCACCACCGCGGTGGTGGCCACGTTCACCGTCACGCTGTCGTCGATCGGCAGGATGCCGCTGCCGCCCACCGTGTAGACGATGCCGTCCACCGCCGCCGAGGTGGCGGGCATGCCCGCCGTGAACACCGTGCCGGTGCGCACCGCAATGGTTAAGAGCAACTCGTCGTCGGTGTCGACATCGACATCGCTGTCGCCGAGGAACCCGAACAGCAGGCCCTCGTTCGACGGATCCATTGGGTCGCCGTTGAAGCCGAACTCGTAGATGTTGGTCTTGCCGCCCGCGTCCCCGTCGGCATCGAGTGCCGGGTCGGTGGCGGAACCGGCGCCTCCGGTCAGCCCGTTGGCCGCCGCCCACGTGTCGTAGGCGCTGGCGCCGCCGGTCTGGTTGAGCACAAGCGTCGTGCCACTGTCGACCACGAGCTCATAGCCCGCGATGGGGCTCTCGAGAACCGGGGTGCCGGTGATCGCGGAGGCCGTCATGAGGACGTGGCTCGCGGCGGTGGGCGTGCCCGTGATCCGGACCGCATGGCCGGGGTCGAGGGTGAGCCCGGCCGTGGAGACCGTGGTCGAGTCGATCGTGAGCCCCAGCAGGGCGCCGGCCTCCACGAAGATCTCCGAGGTCTGGCTGCCGCCCACGAGGGCGAGGGTCCCGGCCTCGGCGATGGTGTTGCCCGTGTAGGTATTGTCGCCCTTGAGCTCCAGGGTGCCCGGGCCTTGCTTCGTGATGCCACCGGTATTCGTGACCGGACCGCCGAAGGTGAGGACCGAGGTGGTGTCGTCGACGGTCATGTTCCGGATCCCGTTGCCGAGGCTCAAGCTTCCGGTGCCGACGTCCACGCTGCTCCCGTCGAGGGTGAAGGGGCCGTTGCAGTTAATCGGGGTCGGATTCCCGGCAAACGTGATCAGGGACCCGCTGGTGTTGTCGAGGATGCCCCGGAACTCGTCGATCCGCGTCTGCACCGTGGTGAGATCCCCGGGCTGCTGCAGCTCGAGGGTGCAGGTGTTGCTCCTCCAGCGGAGCTCGGTATTGGTGATGTTCCCCGTCACGATCAGCCGGCCGCTGTTGAAGAGGTGCAGGCGCAGACGGGAGTTGAAGGTCCCATCAACGTCGCCGTCGATCGTCCATTCACCGTTATTGCGCATCTCGACAGTGGCGCGCTGGCCATTGTTCGTGGTGACGATGTTCAGGGAATCGAAGGACCCGCAATTTCCGCTGCCGGTGGTATAGATCCGCAGAAGGTTATCGGCGGTCCCATTGACCCTGGGCTGCAATGTCACGTCTCCGTAGTCTTGGAGAAGCCCGGGTTGGCAGTCCAACCGCAGGTACTCGCCCGCGTTCATGGTCACCGTGGGGCTGCCCGTGACGCCGGGGCGGATTCTCATCTCGCGATTGGCGCTGGGATCATTCATCAGGATGCCACCACCGGGCGCGAAGTTCAGGGAATAGTTGGCCCCGTCGTCGATGATCAGGGTGCTGCTCACGTCGTCCATGACGAGGGTGCCGAGGCTGATGTCGCTGCCAAGGGTCACGGTTCCGTTGCTGCCGGCGAAGAAGGCCGTGTCGTCGATGTTGCCGTTGTCCCACTTCACATGGGCGAAGCCGGCGCCGCGGTCCCAGTTGGCGATGGTGGAGTCGATCCAGGTCCCGGTCCCGCCTTCGCTGGCGCCGTTGCCGAGGGTCGTGTCGTCGGTGGTTCCGCCGTCCCAGTAGCGGATTCCGGTATCCGTGGTGGTGCCGGAATTGATCGTGATGATGGTGGTATCGGCGAAGTCGCCGACGAAGAGGTTGCCGGCGTGGTCGGAAATCGACTGGTCCTTGACGTTGAGCTGCAGGGTGCCGGTTCCCGAAACGAGGAGGGTCACGTCGACCACCGAGGCCACCGGGAAGGGGGTGTTCAGGACGACCGAGGCCACCCCGTCGATGCTCACCCCGGAGCCGAGGTTCTCGAAGTCGGCGAGGTCGATGGTGCCTTCATCGACGGCATCGTCGAAGGTGAGGGTGTAGGTGATCCCGGAGACGTCCTCGAAGATCGGGCCGCCGTCGACGCCGTCGTCGATGGAGAGCAGCGTCGGCGCGGTGGTGTCGCTGATGGTGGTGGCGTCCATGTCGAGGTGGAATTCCCGGTCCCGGTTGCTGTCGTTGGAGACGAGGGTGCCGGGGTTGCCGGCAGAGCCGACATTGTTGCAGGTGAACTTGTTGCCACCCGGGAATTCGTCCCCGTCCGACAACATGGGATACGGAATCCCCTGCTGCCATGCGGTGGTGTTGCTCGTCATGGTGAGGTCAAAGCCGTAGTAGGTCCCGGCCGGAAGGGCCGGCAGTTCCACGGGCACATCGAGGGTCCATCTCCCGAACGAATCGGTCGTGACGCCTTGTTCCCCCCAGGGAGTCGTCTGGGTGATGGTCTCCTCGTGGATCGGGTAGAAGGTGTTGGTGGCGGGGTCGATCGGCCCCACCCGGAACAGGTAGTCGACTTCCGGGGGCTTGTTGGTGGTATTGAGCCGGAAGGTCACGGCCTTCAGGAGGCCGTCCGTGGTGGTCGTCCAGCTTTGTCCCTTGGAGGCGCCTGCGCCACCCCCGCCGTTTGCGTTGTATTCGTAGAACCACTTGTCCCGCCTGGTGTTGGTGGTGGGGGTGGTGCCGTCGATGTAGCCCACATCCGCCCCGTCAAAGACAATATCCGGGAAGGTGAGGGTGGTGCCATCGAAGGTTCCCTGGGCGTGGGAAAGGGTCGTGGCGAGAATCAGGCCCAGCAGGGCCATCAGTTTTGTTCTGATTTTCGTAGTCATCGGTGTGGTGTGTGTTTGTGGCAAGCGCTGCAAGATTCGTTGGACAAAGGGTGTGCCCAAGCGGACGAGCCAAGGACAACTACCCCCCCTCCCCGCGGTTGCCGAGGCAAATCGCGCGCGTAAATACGGGTTTAATTCGCGCATTCACGAAAAAGCGCATTGATAGTCTCGATGCCTTGAAAATCGGAGTTTGCTGATACGATCGGCTGTCGAGTTGGCATTTCCGTGATCACTCTGCGAATCTCTGCGCTCCCGGCAGTCAAAATGGCGATCCGGATTCGCGGCGATTTGAAGAGACGGGCCGCAGGGGACGAAAAGATACACGGTCCAATTTCCAGATCATCCCCACCGCCCAAATTCCAATGCCCAGGGGCTCATGAAACCGGCGGGCGTGTGGGTCATGGTCCGCCTCGGGCGGATTGGGCCTGGAACTTATTTGTACCTTGGTTCGTGTCCCTTCCGTCAGGCCGAACTCCGCAAGGTTGGAGTGCCGGCATTCCCACGATCACTCTGCGAATCTCTGCGCTCTCTGCGGTCAAATCACGACCCGGGCGACGACCGGCGTTCTTACTCCCGGCGGGCTCCCTCCGGTCGTCCCTCTCGCTCCGCCCGGTTTGTCCCGCCTCCACCTAGGGGGCATCACTTCAGGGTGATGTCCCGGAAGGGCTGCCCCGCCTGGTAAAGGACGAGGCGGGATTGCATTCCGGCCCGGGCTTCCGCCGTCGCGAGTTCGAGGGCCTTCGTCTGCCAGTCGACGGCATCCGGGAAGCGCCCGGCCTCGGCGCAGGCCGCGGCCAGCACATCGAGCACCCCGGCGACGCGGTGCCGGGTGAGGGTGGCGCACTGCTGGGCCAACACGACCGCCTGGGAGCCGTCGCGGAAGGCGGGATCAGGGTGGCTGGCCCGGATGCGGGCGAGGTGGAAGAGCGCCTGGGGGAGGTCCGGCCGGAGTTGCAGGGCGCGCGTGAGGTGCTGGACGGCCCGGGAGGCATCGCCCTGGCGGAGGAGGGCGTGTCCGAGCTTCTCGTGGATATCGGCGCGGGCGGGGTCGATCCGCAGGGCCTCGGTGAACTGCGCCACGGCTTCCGCCGTCTTCCCCTGCTTCTGGAGGACGAGGCCGAGGTTGTTGTGGGCGTCGGCGTAACCGGGCCGGCTCTGCGCCGCCTGCCGGTAATGGTCGAGGGCTTCGTCGAGCTTGCCCTCCCGATGGAGGATGTTGCCGAGGTTGTTGTGGGCCTCGGCGAGGCCGGGAGCGGCCTCGAGGGCGCGCAGATAGTGCTCCTTGGCCGTCACCAAGTCCCCGCTGCGGACGGAGAGATTGGCGAGGTTGTAATTCACCACGGCGTTGGCGGGATCGAGGCGCATGGCCTCCCGGAGCTTCCCGGCGGCCTCCTCGAATTTCCCGAGCTCCTGCAGGGCGAGGCCGTGGTTCGACCAGGCGTCGATCGATTCCGGCGCGAGTTCGGTCGCCTTCCGGTAGTGGTCGAGGGCCTCCTCGGGGCGGCCGAGGGCGCGCAGGGCGTTCCCGAGGTTATTGTGCGCCCCATGGCTGTCGGGCTTGAAGGCCAGCACGTCGGCATACTGCGCGGCCACCTCCGCCACGTGTCCCGAGGCCTTGAGCCGGGTGGCGCGCTCGAAGTGGAGGAATTCCGCGAGGCGATCCGCGGTGCCCGCCACGACCGGGTGCCCGATGACCCGCCCGGCGAGGAGGGCGGACCGGGCGAGGCGCTCCGGGCGTTCCGACTCGCCCAGCGCGGCGTCCGCCAGCAAGCGGTCGACCGCAACCGGGCCCTTGTAGATGACGGCCAGCCGCCCCTCGGGGTCGACGAGGAAGCTCGACGGGAGGGGGAGTTCCCGGTGCCGGGGGATGTGGAGGTCGTGCAGGGCCTGGAAGTCGGTGACCAGTTCCCCGGTGGCCCGGGCCGCGGGGAAGGGCCACCCGGCCTCGGCGGCGAAGCGCGCCGCCTCGGCGACGCCCTCCTCGGAGGCGTTGGGCCCGAGACCGTCCACCGAAAGGGCGAGGAGGTCGATCCCGGCGGCCTGGATCTCGTCGTGGCGGCGGGCGAATTCGTTCAGTTCCACCCGGCAGGGCGCGCACCACTGGGCCCAGAGGTTGACAAGGAGGAGACGTCCGGAACCGATCGGCAGGACCCCCGCCTCGCCGTCGAAGCCGAGGATGGGGGACGGCGCGACCCGCGACGGCTCCGCCATGAGAACGCGCGCCACCTGCGACGGGGGCGCGGGCTCCTGGTCCGCGGGAGAAAGCGCCGTCTCGCGCGGCGGCCGGGTGAGGTCCCGCGGCGCACCCGCTCCCTGCACGAGCCGGTAGCGGCGGCCGGCCGCGAGGCCCGTGAAC
>JABDMC010000273.1 GCA_013001695.1 Akkermansiaceae bacterium | reverse complement strand
TTGGCTGACTCTTCTCGGTGGTGGGTGATACTTCAGGGACTTCCCCGGAGAGAAGCCGTTCTTTGGCCTTCTCGAATTCAGCTTGGGAGAGATCGCCGCGATCCCACAGCGAAGCAAGATTTTCGAGTTCCGAGGCAAAGCTCATTTTTTCAGCGAAAGTCAAAGGCCTGCCGCCCGCTACTGGGAGCGCGCCTTCGATTCTGTTTTGGGGTTCTCATTGCCCTCCGGTTTCGACTCCGGAGCGGCAGCGGGTTGGTCGGCGCCGCCCTGGTCTGCCCTGTCCCGGATCACGGTGACACTCGCGACGAACTTCTTGCCCTCCAGCTCCATCTTGATTTGGGTCAGCCCGATCTGAACGCCGGGAAACTCAGGATTGGAGAAAAGAGAGTTGCCCTCCATCGCCAGATCTCGCTTCTCCATGGCTTCCTTTGTGGCTTTCTCGATCTCAGGATCAACTTTCCAGTCCTTGCCGAGATACTCGCCGAACTTCTTCTTCAATTCGGCGAATTCAAGGTTAGTCGCATAGGAATAGCTCTCCAGCCCCTCGAGGTTCGTCTGATTGAACAGCTTCTCGGTCGGGAAGGCCTTCGCAAGATCGGGGATGCCCTTCGACTCCTCCGCCAACAATAGCGGCGAGTTGAGAATAGAGGCAAAGAGAAGGGGAAGCAGTGGCTTCATAATTCTTTGGCAGAACGTTGTAGGCCAAAAGGCGGCCGGGGGCAAGCGAAGAGCAGAGGCCTCGCGCGAAAAGAAGAGCGCTTCTTGCCGCTCTACTGCGCCGCCTTGTTAGGCCTCGATTCTTTGGAGTTCGATCTCCGGCCCACCAACGCGATTCTTGGCATGCTCGATGGTGATGCCAACCAGTCGGCCATCGGCATCGTAGTCCAGCAAGGTTTGCTCATCCAAATCACGCGTCTCTGCGACCTTGGAGTCTCGAAACTCAAGATACAGGGTGTCAGTGTCTCCAAGGTATTTAGCGATCATCTTCAGAAAATCTTCGGTCGAAAAAGGCATTGTGAACGGTTTCGCCGTCCTCTAGCAGGATAACCCGTAACGCCCGATGGTCCATCTCAGGAATGCGCTTCCGGCGCCGGATTCGGCCATCAGCCTGCACCTTTTCCGCGATTGGGCTCTCGATAGTGCTTACAATCCATTCATCCCGAATCTCGGCGCGATCTGGTCGCTTCCGGATTTCGCGAAAGTAAGCCGTCGTCTTCAATGGGATGCAGTCTTCTTGATCCTGCCGCGACTGCTTCAAGGTGCCACGGTCACTCGTGCAATTCTTGGCCAACGCCAATCATGAGGCTCGGCTGACCGGGAGCGCGTGCTCGATGCAGGACATGGGTTGGAATTGCGGTTCATCTTCCGGCTCGATGCGGGTCAGCCGTTGCTCTCCATGCGCTTGTTAGCATCCGCTTTTCGTTGCTGGTTGCGGAACAAGCGCCATTGGAGCAACTGAATGAGAGCAGCGAACCCCATGGGCAGGTAGATGTAAGCCTTCGGAACATCATGATGAAATGCCTCCAATATCAACACGATCCCAATTGTGATCAGGAAGGAGAGCGCGAGGATCTTAAATGTTGGATTCTTTAGAACAAATTCTCCTATGGGTTCTGCGGCGAAAAGGAGTACTACAAAGGAAAGAATCACGGCACTCGCGATTACCAGAAATTCGTCGGTCATACCCACGGCCGTGATCACTGAATCAAGCGCGAAGACAATATCTACGGCAACAATCACGGTAATGGCAGACGCGAATGCCTTCCGCGGATTCGCGCTGGGTGTTGCTTTATGATCCTCAATCAGCTCCACCGTGTGGTGAATCTCTTTCACTGCCTTCCAAATGAGAAACCCGCCTCCCAGGAGGAGAATCAAATCGCGGACAGAAAGCGTCAAAAGGAGCGGATCGGTCATTGAGAGCAGGAAAGATGCCCCGGCGACCATCACGAGTCTGGCAACGAGTGCGAGGGTTAGGCCGATCATACGAGCCTTCTTGCGCATTTCGGCAGGGAGGCGCGAGACGATGATCGAAATCACCACGATATTGTCGACGCCCAACACTAGTTCGAGCGCAAGGAGTAGTGCGAATGTGGCGATCAGGTCAGGCATTGTTTCTTATGCTGGATCCTATGGCTGATGCGCAGAGCACAGCCAAAGGGATTGAAAAGAGTTGGCGGTGTTGTCGAAGTGGTGTCCCTCGCACCTCGCCAGGAACGGAACTGAAAAACCGAAACAACGACAACGCCATGAATACGACATACTACGTGGCCCTCGACGTCCACTCCGAAAAGAGCGCCATCGCCTGCACGCCGGAGGGATCCCGAAAGGAGGCCACCTGCTACGTCGCCTGCGGCGCTTCCATGCCGAACACCGAGGTGAACCTGTGGCGCCCGGCGAAGAAGCTGGAAGTGCCATTTCCGGACCTGAAGGTCTGCTACGAGGCTGGACCGACGGGCTTCGTGCCGGCCCGCCGCCTCATCCACCTGGGTCTGGAGTGCGTCGTGATCGCGCCCACCAAGACCGAACGCAAGCCGGGCGAGAGGGCTCGGAGCTTGAAAAGCTCCGCCACGTGGGGCGAGAGGGAATGGCGCTCCCGCAGGCGGGTGGGCGTTGCTGGGTAGCGGCACGGCTTCCCGTGCCGATCACGAGGTTTCCCGCAGATCCATTCGGTTGCCTTCTTGGTAAGGCCTTCGGAACGCGCAGGCGTTCCGCTACGATGGCTGCCCGTCAAGGCCGCGCCATCCGGTCAGAGGATGTTCTCGACGAACTCCTCGCGGGCGAAGGCGTCGAAGTCGTCGGGTTCCTCGCCGGTGCCGATGAAGCGCGGGGGGATGCCGAGTTCCTGCTGGATGGCGACGGTGACGCCGCCCTTCCCGGAGCCGTCGAGCTTGGTGACGATGAGTCCGTCGAGGGGGACGGCCTTGTGGAATTCGCGGGCTTGCACGAGGGCGTTCGAGCCGGTGGTGGCGTCGATGACGAGGAGGGTGAGGTGCGGCGCGGTGGGATCCTGCTTGGCGAGGGTGCGGCGAATCTTCGAGAGTTCCTCCATGAGGTTGTGGCGGGTGTGCAGGCGGCCCGCGGTGTCGCAGATCAGGAAGTCGGCCTCCTCCTCGAGGGCCTTCTTGTGGGCGGTGTAGCACACCGACGCCGGGTCGGCATTCGGGGCGCCGGTGACGAGCGGGAGGTCGAGGCGATCGCACCAGCGCTCGAGTTGCTCGACGGCGGCGGCGCGGAAGGTGTCGGCCGCGGCGATGACGACCTTGCAGTCGTTCTTGGCGAAGAGGTGGCCGAGCTTGGCGGTGGAGGTAGTCTTGCCGGTGCCGTTCACGCCGACCACGAGGATGACGACCGGGAGTCCCTCGGGGTGCAGGCCGAGTTCGTGGTCGTCGGGCGGATAGACGACCCCGATGCGCTCGCGGGCGGCCTCCACGACCTCCTTGGCGGTCACGCTCCGGCCGAGCTTGCGGAGGTCGTCGACGATCCCGGTGGTCATCTGCATGCCGATGTCGGCGGAGATGAGGTCGGCCTCGAGCTCGTCCCAATCGACCTCGGCCTTGTCGGCGAGCTTGTTGTAGAGGTTCTTGAAGAAGCCAGCCATGGACGGTGGACGGTGGTTGGATGTCGGTGGATGGTGGACTTGGGCGGCGGGGTCCGATGGGACCCATGGGACCGGCACGGACCGAGGGGGACATGAACGGAGGAGCGGCAAAAGGCAAGCGCAAGGGGCGCTATTCGGAGAGGGCGGTCTTCATCTTGCCGGGCGTGTTGGTGGTGATGGAGCGGATGCCGATGGCGAGGAGATCCCGGGCCACGCGGGGGTCATCGACCGTCCAGATGTGATGCGCGAAGCCGGCGCTCCCGATGGCCTCGACGAAGGCCCGGCCGAGGGTGGGATGGGGGTTGCTGCCGAGGCCGTCGGCCTTGATCCGCCGCAGGGTGGCGAGGATCTCGGGGAGCGCCGCGGCGCAGTCGGCCTTCTTGTCGAAGCTGCGGAGCCAGTTGGCGGTGAGTTCCGGGCGCCGGGCCTTGACGTCCTTCACCACCGCGGCGTCGAAGGCGATGATGACCACCTGGGCGGCGTCGAGGCCGGAGGCATCCAGATCGGCGAGCAGGGCCGGGACGATCTCCGGGCCGGTCTTGACCTCGATGAAGATCTGCTTGCCGGCCGGCACCGTCGCGAGGACCGCGGCGAGGGTCGGGATGCGGGTCCCGCGAAAGCGGTCGTCCTTCCACGCCCCGGCGTCGAGACCCTGCAATTCGGCGAGCGTGGACGACGCCACCGCCAGCTTCTGGCCGGTGATCTTCTTCGTGTCGGCATCGTGGAAGCAGACGACCCGGCCGTCGCTGGTGAGCCGGAAGTCGCCTTCGATGGCGTCGGCGTTCTGTTCCCACGCCAGCTCGAAGGCGGGGAGGGTGTTCTCCGGGGCGTCCGCGGAGGCGCCCCGATGGGCGACGATGAGGGGGGCAGCCGGGAGGGAAGACGTCACGACCCCCAGAAGGAAGACCAGCCGCCCCGGGATGAGAAGGAGGAATCGCCACGAAGAGGGAGCTGGGGTCATGCCGTCTCCTGGAGGTTCTCGAGGGTTTTGGCAAGGGCCTCGAGGTGTTCGGGCCCATGCGCCGCCGAGATCGTGATCCGCAGCCGGGCGGTGCCCCGCGGCACGGTGGGAAAACGCATGGCGGGAACCAGGAAGCCGGCCTCGAGGAGGGCCGCCGCCGCGGCGAGGGCGGCATCATTGTCCCCGAGGACGCGGGGGAGGATCGCACTTTCGGGCGCCGGAAGCCGGGCCCGCGCCGCAAATGCGCGGAGGCGTTCCCAGAGCCGTTCCCGCAGCCGGGCCCCCTCCGGGCCGGCGATGAGTTCCAGGCCGGCCCGGGCCGCGGCGGCCTGCGCGGGCGGCGGCGCGGTGGAGTAGATGAAGGACCGCGCCTTGTTGACGAGGAGGTCGATGATGCTGCGCTTCGCCGCGAGGTACCCGCCGGCGGATCCCACCGCCTTGCCGAGGGTGCCGAGCTGGAGGTCGATGCGGTCCGCGACGCCGAGTTCCTCGGCGAGCCCCTGGCCGGTGGGGCCGAGGACGCCGACGGCATGGGCCTCATCCACGAGGAGAAGCGCGTCGTGCCGGTCCTTGAGCGTCACGATCTCCTCCAGCGGGGCGCGGTCCCCGTCCATGCTGAACACCGACTCGGTGATCACGAGGATGCGCTGGCTGCCGCCGGACCGGGCGCGCGCGGAAGCGAGAAGGCGCTCGAGCTTGTCGAGCTTGTTGTGCGGATAGACGCGGACCGTGGCCCCCGACAGCCGGGCGCCGTCGACGAGGCTGGCGTGACAAAGCTTGTCGAGGATGACGGTGTCCCCGCGGCGGACGAGGGCCGTGACGGCGCCCACCGCGGCGGCATACCCCGAGGAGAAGGCGAGGGCCGCCTCGCTTCCCTTGAGCCGCGCGATGGTCTCTTCCAGTTCGTGATGGATGCGCAGGGAGCCGCACACGAGGCGGGAGGCGGTCGACCCGGAGCCATGGCGTTGCAGGCCCTCCGCGGCGGCGTCCTGCAGCGCCGGATGGGCCGCGAGGCCGAGGTAATCGTTCGACGAGAAGTTCAGGAGGCGCCGTCCCGCCACCGTCAGGAAGGGGGGATCGACCGCGTCGACCGGCCGGAGGTGGCGCCGCAGGCCCGCCTCGGACAACTCGGCCAGTTCATGTTCCGGATCGCGCATCGGATGCCGGGCGGGGTGCGGGCGGGACCTACTCGGCCGCCACCGGCAGGGCCGCGGGGAATTCGAGCGCCCAGCGCAGGAGCGCCTCGGAGTCGTTCCACACCGTCTTGGACGTGCTCCCGAGCAGCACCGCGATGACGACGCGTCCGTTGAGTTCGGCGCTGGAGACGAGGCATTTTCCCGAGGCGCGGGTCGTGCCGGTCTTCATGCCGGTGGCGTAGGAAAGCTGGTCGAGGAGTTCGTTGGTGTTCTCCAGCTTCTTCGTGCGTCCGTCGCTGTGCACGAACTGGTATTCGCGCACCCGCAGGTAGCGGCGGATCTCGGGGCGCTGGTAGGCGGCGCGGGCCAGGAGGGCGATGTCCCGCGCCGTCGAAAACTGGCCGGCTTCGGTGAGTCCGTGCGGGTTCTTGAAGTGCGAGCTGGTCATGCCGAGGCGCAGCGCGCGGCGATTCATCATGGAGGCGAAGCCCTCGGCACTGCCGCCGACGTCGCGGGCGAGCGCCATGGCGGCGTCATTGGCGCTCTTGACGAGGATGGCCTTCA
>JABDMC010000261.1 GCA_013001695.1 Akkermansiaceae bacterium | reverse complement strand
TGTAACCGACGCCGCCGTTCGGGGCTTGGAGGACCTTGAATCCTTCAGCGGTCCGATCGAGGACCCACGGCGGGGTGCTCACGCCCCAGGCGTCGCTGGCCGCGAGGAAGAGGAGGGAGGGCCACTGCATGGCGGAGGCGTCGTTCGGGGCCGAATTCGAGGTGCGCAAATTATAGCGCCAGCCGCCATTCGTGCCGGCGTCCGTCTGCGAGTAGCTGAACAGGTCGATGATGTCGGTGACAAGGTCCAGGTAGGACTTGCCCGCGAGGGGACCGCTGGCAACGGTGCGCGCCGCGGCGCCCGCCGCGGTCTGCTCCGCCGCGACGAGGGCCAGGGCGGCCCAGCCGTTCGTGTAGGATTCGTCGGAACCGGCATACAGGTAGCTGCCCACCCCGTTGCCATTCGAGTCGGGGTCGCCGGCACTCTGGACGCCGATAGGGAAATTGTTCGCGGCAGCAGTGAGCCAATCGAGTCCCTTCTGGATCGTCTCGGCATAGATGTCCGCCACCGGGTCATTGCCCGGCAGGTGACCGTTTTCTTCCAGGCACAGGAGGGCTGCGC
Source organism: Akkermansiaceae bacterium (assembly GCA_013001695.1). Lineage (GTDB taxonomy): Bacteria > Verrucomicrobiota > Verrucomicrobiia > Verrucomicrobiales > Akkermansiaceae > Roseibacillus_B. The sequence goes on along the minus strand of JABDMC010000261.1, from coordinate 13,390 downwards.
CCGTCGCGGCGTTGCTGTAAGTGGTCCGTACTCCGGCCCCATCGAAGGTCCGGCCCCTCCACATGGCCTGGGTGGCCCCAACCGGAATCTGGGACAGGTAAAGGTAACGCTTGCCCTTTGAGATGGCCATGTTGACCAACTGGTCCTTGGTGGGGGCCCCGAAGACCCGGATGGTTCCGCTCCGGCTCACCGAGACGGCCGCGGAGTCGGTCACCGTGAGGGTGAAGGTCTTGATGCCGGCGGTGTTGTAGGTGACGGGGAGGCCGATGTCGTCGGGGTTGGCGGCTCCCACGGCCTGGGGACCGTTGCCGTCCCCGGCGTCGAGGGTGGCGGTGTAGGGCGGGGTTCCCCCCCAGGCACGGCCCCAGACCTGGATCGGGACGTTGATATCAGCGTTGGCGTAGGCCGTATTCTGCGAATAACTCGGCATGACCGAGACCTGGAGCTGGGCGGTGGCCGCGGCTACCAGGCAGGCAAGGGACGAGAACAGCGCGAGGGCCATTTTCAATCCGCGTGTGGTTGTCGATTTCATTTGTGGCGTTGGTTTTGGGATTGCAAATCCCGCGTCCTGGCTGAATCGAACAGGCCACCCATTGCCCCGGCCGGATCCGTCGACCGGAGTCGAGAATGCATCCCGGTGACCGGGATGCGGACCGCATGCGGAGATGGTTGCATTGATGGGCTGCCCTCCAGAGAACACGTTTTGTTGATTTGCCGTCGTGGCGAATCTGGCGGAGAGGCAGCAACCTCATCTTGGCGGTGAAAGTCATCTGCCCTCCAACAGATGATATCGGCTACCTTTTGATCACATGCATCGATAGTGTCAATCCGATTGCAAAAGGAAGCCGCCAATCGGGACCGTGAATCGACCTCGCAGTTTCGAAACCCTTGCGCTGCAGGGGTATAACGAAGCGATTTTTTTTTTGGCGGTTACCCGAAACGCATCGGGGAATTCCCCGATTTATTTTTTCCCATGTTGAGTTTTCAAGGACGCGGAAGATTCCGGGACGATCCGGATGCCGGCGGGTGGCTGCGGCGGGTGGCGGGGTGCGTGCCCCACCCGGAAGGGAAGACCAGCGCGGCGCATCGACCGCGCCCGCGGCGGGGAGAACATCAGCGGGCGCCGCGCCGCCTGACGCCGATCGCAAGGAGGAAGGTCACCGCGCCGAGCAGGGCGGCGTGCGGTTCGGGGATGGCGGCGATGCCGGTCTCGCTTTCGATCCAGGCGAGGTGATCGAAGAGGTCGGTGGCCCCGCTGAAGTCGCCGTAGTCGGAGTTCTGGGTGCCGTCGCCTTCGCCGCGGTAGGACGTGATGGCGGCCAGGACCATGCGGCCGCCGCGCTCGACAAAGACGCCCCCGCCGCTGTCGCCCGGGGCGACGTTGCCCTCGAGGCGGGTCACGGGCTCGCCTTCCCCCGGCCGGTCGAAATCGGAGACGATCGTGGCGGGATTGAAGTTCGCGGAGTCGCCGAAGCCGTCGATGAGGTTCGTGAAGCCCCGCTTGGCAACGGTGGAGGCGAATTCCTGGCTGCCGGTGAGACCGGTGCCGCCGAACCCGAAGCCGACCCAGGTGGCCTCCTCCCCGAGGATTCCGCCGCGGCTGCCGAAACGCCACAGGGACACCGGCTCCACCCCGACGACCGGGGTGGCGAGCTCCAGCAGGCCGAGGTCGATGTTCGGGGAGAACGGCGAGCCGGCATTGGGGTGGGTGATGATGCGGCTCGCGGCGTAGGCCGTGCCCCCGACGGTGAAGTTCGCCCCGCTCGCGAAGTTGGTGAGGTGGCTGGCGGTCAGGACCCAGCGCTCGCCGATGAGCACGCCCGACCCGTTCGAGAAGAACCCGCCACTCCCGGAATACTCGCCCACGGCCTCGAAGCGAGCGCCCTCCGCGATGTAGTCCGCATCGGTGACGGCGGCGTCTTCCGGCGCCAGGATCGTGGCGGCGTGCGCCGGGACAAGGGCGATCGCAAGAAGGGTGGCGCAGGCTTTCACGATACCACCCTAGCAGCATCAGCCCTCCAGGCAAGCGGGCAGGCGGGGCCCGGCGGCGGCCCTACGGCGAGGTGACGTTGACGCGGAAGAGGTTCTTCCCGGGGCTGGCGGGCATCTCCCGCTTGCGCAGCAGGGAGTTGGAATCGACCAGGGTTTCGAGGCCGGCCGACGACCACGTGGCCGGCATGAAGGGCCGGTTCTCCTCGAGTTCCACCGTGACGCCCGCCGCGGAGGGATTCTTGCCGATTTCGACCACGGCCCGCCCGTCGGGCTCGAAGCTGAGCCCGGGCACGACGGTCTCCTTCTTGTTCGGGTTGAGGGCGAGGGCGTACTCCGTCATGAGGGTGTTGTGGTCCCGGTCCTTGTCGATGGCGAAGTCGGAGTTGAAGGGGTTGAGGTTCTTCTGGGCGGCCCACACCGGGTAGCCGGTGATGCGGACGTTGTCGAGGAAGCCGGTGTCGAGGCCGTCAGAGAGGCTCTCGTCCTTTGTGTAGATCCAGTCGAGTTCGTGGAGGCCCTGCGGGAGGTCCACGCTCACATCGACATAGGAAAACACGGTGGTTCCCGAAATCCGGTCAACGAGAAACCCGTCGACGTAGAAGTTCAGGAAGTCGTAGTTCTCTTCGGACAATACCCGCCAGGCAAAGGTCACCTCGCAGGGACCCTGCACGTAGGCGCGCATGCCGACGCTGGAATTGTTCGGCAGGTTGGCGGTGGTCCGCACCACGTCGTTGTTGATTCCGCCGCCGGTCGCACGAAACCAGAAGGGGATTCCGTTGCCGGGGTTCTGAATGATGGGCGCGAGCCTGTTGTCCCCCGGGCTGGTGGACACATCGACGCCCCTCTCGAGGTCGGTGTCCCGCTGGGTGACATTCAGGGTGATGGTCCGCTGGCCGGTTCCATCGCTGTTGGCGGCGAAGACCGTGATGGTCGAGGAAAGCGGGGTGGCGGAGATGCCCTGGATGAGGCCGGTCTCGGAATCGATGGAGAACCCGCCGGGCAATCCGGTCGCCGACCAGGACGTGGGGTTCTCGGAAGCCTGCATCTGGATGCCGATCGGCAGACCCGTGGTGACGTCGACGAGGTTGGAAAGCACCGTGCCGGGATCCTCGATCACGGGCGGGGCGGCGGAAAGCGGAGCGATGCCGGCCAGCAGCATCGGAACCAGGGGCAGGCGGAACAGCAGGGAACTCGTTCGCATGGGGCGATGATTGAGCGATCGCGCGGGTTGACAAGAACGCTTTTGCAGAGCGCCGGTCAAGGCACCTGCGGGCGGCGCGCATCCCCCGGGGCGCGATGCGTGAAAGTTCTTCAGGGCGAGGGAGATCTTCCCGCCGGTCACGGGCGGGCGCGCACCGTGGCGGCGCGGTCGAAGTGGGTGTATCCGCCGTCGACGTAGAGGATCTGGCCGGTGGTATGGCTGGAGCGGGGGGACGCCGCGAAGACGACCGTATCCGCGATCTCGGCGGGGGTGGTGAAGCGGCGGCCGAGCGGGATGGTGCCCGTGATCTCCGCGAGGGTCTCCTCGGGGCGGGGCTGGGTTTGGATCCAGCGCTCGTACATGGGCGTCATCACCTCCGCGGGGATGACGGCGTTGACGCGGATTCCGTCCGGGGCGAGGTCGACGGCCCATTCCCTGGTGAGGGCATTCAGGGCGCCCTTGGCGGCGGCGTAGCCGGAGGTGCCGCCCTGGCCGGTATCGGCGACCTTCGAACCGACGTTCACCACGGCCCCCCGGGAGGCCTTCAGGGCGGAGAGGCAAAAGTGCTGGAGGGCGTAGACATGGACGAGGTTGCGTTCGAGCGAGGACCGGAACGCCGCCGGCCCGGCGTCGAGCCCCACCCCGTCGTTGCCGGCGGCATTGTGCACGATGACATCGATGCCGCCGCGCGTTTCGACGATCTCGGCGGTCACGGCCGCGAGGGCCTCGAGGTCGGTCAACTCGATCTCCCTCGAGAGGGCCGTTTGCCCGGAGGCTTCGAGATCGGCGACGATGGCGGCGGCCTCCTCCGGGTTGCGGTCCAGCATGACGGGGACCGCCCCCTCCGCGGCGAAGGCGCGGGTGATCGCTTCGCCGATGCCCTTGGCGCCCCCGGTGACCAGCACCGTCTTGCCTTCCATTCCGAGATCCATGCCGGGGCATGGTGGGACCGGGTGGCCCGGGCATCAATCCCCAAGCCGCGGACGAATCACGGGAGGGGGAATCGTAGGCCCCAGCGGGGAGGTGCCGGCCGGGAAAGGGCGCATCCCCGGCGGGTGATATTCGCCGGCTCCTCCGGGGGTTCCGCTATGGTCCGTTCGCGAGACGGCAGAATTTGGCGAGGTCCCCCGGCTGGACTTCGCCGACGTAGTGGACCGACCCGTCGACGGCGACCAGGTTGCAAAGCGTCCTCCAGTGTCCGAGGTTTCCGCTTTCCTCGAGCCGGCAGAACTCGCCGCCGGGTGCCGGGAAGCAGAAGTGCACGAGGCCGTCGCCGATGTGTTTGCAGACCGGGCCGTGCGGATGCGACCACGGGCGGTCGGCGATCACGGCGATGGCGCGCCGCCGGTGGTGGAGGCGGTAGGCCGGGTCCGGTTCGAGCCGGATGATGACGGACTCGAGGCGCTCGAGGGCCTTGTCATTGATGGGCACCACCACCACGTCCGCGGAGGAGCTGCCCGCGGAAATCACGGCGCTCCCGGAAAGGAGCTCGTAGTCGACGCCATTCTCCGCCCGCCCCGTCATGCTGTAGTTCACGGTGAGGTCGCCGTCGGGCGGTCCCGAGCGGCGGAGGCGGAAGGTGGCGGTGTCGGGCGGCTCGTCCGCCTGGGGTTCCACCGCGAAGGCGTCGCGCGCCACGACGCGCACCGTGGGCCGCGGTTCCTGCGGGGCGACCACGATGCGGACCGGGCCGGAAGGCCGGCCGGCCCCGCCGTTGTCGGTGGCCCGGGCCCGGAGGACATGCTCGCCGGGCATGGGGTCCTCCCAGGTGAACTCGAAGGTCTGCAGCTGGTTCGGCAGCGGTTCCACCAAAAAGGCCATGTTCACTTCCCCGATCTTGCTGCCATCCGCGAAGAATTCCACGGTGGGCACGTAGCCGTCCGGATCGCGCGTTTCCACCGTGATGGGGACCGCCGCCCCGGCCGGAAAGGCCGCCCCCTCCGCCGGGGAGGTGATGTTGACCAGCGGCGGGGTGTTGGTCCCCCCGGGGCCGACCGTGATGCGGACCGGCGACGAAACGATCTGCGGCCGGCCGACCGGACTGGCGCGCACCGTCAGGACGTGATCCCCCGGCGGGGCGTTGTCCCACTCGAAGGAATGATGGATCGGGGTGCCGGGTTCGGGCGCCACGAAGAAGTAGATGGCGGACATCCCGATCTGCGTGTTGCCCGCCCGGAACTGGACCTCGCTGAGGTAGCCGTCGAGGTCGATGGCCACCGCCTCGATCGGGATCGGGGCGCCGAGGGGAACGCTGTCGCCGTTGTCGGGCCGCGTGATGTGCACCGTGGCGGTGGTGAGCCCGTCCTCCCGGATGAAGACCGTGGCGCGATCGTTCGGCGGATCCACCGCGAAGCCGTAGCAGGGCGCCAGGATCCCGTCCGGGGGACACGGCGAGACCCGGGCCACGACCGTCTCGATGCCCTCCGGCACGTCGTCGTTGAAGGCCGTGACCGGGAAGCTGACGGATGCTTCCCCGGCCGGGATGGTCACCTGCCAGGGAATCGCCTCGTAGTCATCGCCCGGGGTGGCGCTGCCGGACACCAGGATCCACGCCGGCTGGTCGAACCCGGTCGACCCGGTGCGCGACACGGTGAACTCGCCGACGAAGTTGATGCGGCGGAGCGGCGCGGCGGTTTCTTCCGCGATCCGGCGGGTGGCCTCGATGCTGAGGACCGGCAATTCCTCCGGCTGTCCCGCGGGGGCCACGGAGGGAACTCCCAGCAGGGCGCCCAGGGCCAGGGCCGCCATCGAACACGCGCGCGCTTTCACAACCCCTCCATCAAAGCCTGCACGGCTGCCGTCGCAAGCAAATTAGCCCGCTGCAGAGGGCGGGATCCCGGCGGGGCGGCCGCCGCGGGGCCTGGCGCGCCCGGCCGGGCTTCACTCCTCGGAGGCGAAGAAGGCGGCGGCCTCCTCGCGGTCCGCGATGGTGCGCAGGGCGGTGGCGCGCTTGCGGAGGCGCCCGAGGCGCTCCCCCGGTTCGACCGTCTTGTGTTCGGCCTTCGCGACGGCGGCCGGCAGCTTTTCGGCATCCGGCCCCGAGGCGCTCCGCTTCAGGACGCGGAGGCACGCGTCACCGGCGAGGTAGTAGCGCGTCTCGGTGAGGGTGTCGACGGTGGTCGGCTTGTCGGGGGTCTTCCCCGGGGCGAACTGCCAATGGTGGTCCTTCACGAAGACGAAGAAGAGGCCGCCGTCCTTGTCGAAATAGTAGTGTTCGTCGGAGCCCCCGTGGTCGCCCGCGACGTAGGTGAGCGTGATGGCGCTCAAGCCGTCCTTGTAATCGCGGCGGGTGATGGTGCCCTCCATCGGATCGTCCTCGAGTTCGAACTCGATCTTCCGCGTCTTCACCGGTTCGCCCTCGGTGATCTTCGCGTAGAGGCTGCGGATTTGCGCGATGGCGGCCGTCTCGTCGGCGGAGGCGGCCGGAGCAACGAGGACGGCGACCGCGGCCATGCCGGGAAGGAGGGCGCGCCGGACGGCGGAAAGCGACGTTCTGGTGGTCATGGCAAAGCGTGGCCGCGCGGCGGGCGGCGGTCAAGCATCCCCCGGCCCCGCGGGGAAAACGACGCCGGGCCGATTTTCGGTGCCCGCCGTTTACAGCGCCGCGGGTTCCGGTAGAGAATCACAACCCCGGCATGCACATCGATCTTCGCGAAACGGAACTGCGCCTCAAGCGGACCTGGACGATTTCGCGCGGAGCCGCCGATTCCAAACGCAATCTCTTCGTCCGCCTCGAGGAGGACGGGATCACGGGGGAGGGCGAGGCCGCCTGCCAGGCCGCCTTCGGCGAGTCCCCCGAGTCGGTGCGCGCCGCGCTGGAGCGGACCGCGGGCCGCCTTCACGGTTGCGACCCGGCGCAGGTCGACGGCCTCGACATCGGGGGCGCCGCCCGGGCCGCGCTCGAGATGGCCCTCCTCGACTGGAATGCGAAGCGCGCCGGGGCCCCGCTCGGGATCTTCCTCGGCGTCCCGCCGCCCGCCGCGCCGGTGGTGACCAGTTACTCGCTGGGGATCGACCGCCCCGGGGTGATGGCGGCGAAGGTCGCGGAGGCGCGCCCCTTCGGGGTGCTGAAGGTCAAGCTCGGGGCGCCCGGCGGCGGCGACCGCGCCATCGTCGATGCCATCCGCGCCGTGACCGACGTCCCGCTCCGGATCGACGCCAACGGCGGGTGGCAGTCGGTCGACGAGGCGGCCCGCATGATCGACTGGCTCGCGGAGGAGCATCGCGGCGTGCAGTTCATCGAGCAGCCGCTCCCGATGGGGCGCCTCGAGGAGACCGCCCGCCTCAAGGCGCGCTCGGCGCTTCCCCTCGTGGCCGACGAGGATGTCCGCGTCGCGGCCGACCTTCCCGCCCTTGCCGATTGCTACCACGGCATTAACATCAAGCTCATGAAAGCCGGCGGCGTGCGCGAGGCCCGGACCCTCGCCGGGGCGGCCCGCTCCGCCGGAATGCACATCATGATCGGCTGCATGATCGAAAGTTCGCTGGGCATTGCGGCGGCCCTGCACCTCGCCTCGCTCGCGGATTGGATCGACCTCGACGGCCACCTCCTCCTCGCCAACGACCCCTACACCGGGATCGGGGGGGAGGACGGGCGGCTGGTGCCGCCCACCGCCCCCGGCATCGGGGTGCAACCCGCCACTCCGCAATGACGATGCGTCCGCGATCCGAACGAGGCACGATTCCGTTTCCCCCGGAGGTCTTCGGGACCTCGCGGCTCGGCGCCCCGCTGGAAGTCTGGCTGCCGGAACCGGGTCCGGTGGAGACGCTCTTCATGGCCGGCCAGCACGGCGAGGAGCACGAGTCGACCTTCGTGCTGTCCCGCGCCCTGCGCGCCCTCGACGGTCCGCCGGCCCGGTCCGCGGTGATCCTCGGCGCGAACCCCGACGGCCTCGCCCGCGGGACCCGCGGCAATGCCGGGGGCGTCGACTTGAACCGGAACTTCCCCACCGCGGACTGGCAACCGGGGCCGGTGACCTATGCGTGGCAGGCCGACAGCGAACAGGAGGTCCGCCTTTCGACCGGAGACAGCGCGGGATCCGAACCCGAGACGCGCGCCCTCATGGCGCTCATCGAGCGTCTCGCCCCGCAACGGGTCATCGCCCTGCACGCCCCGCTGGCCTGCATCGACGATCCCGAGCTCTCGCCGCTCGGGAAGGAACTCGCGGAGTTGTCGGGGCTGCCGCTCGTCGATCACATCGGTTATCCCACCCCGGGATCCTTCGGCACGTGGGCGGCGGCCCGCGGCTTGCACGTCATCACCTACGAATTCCCGCGGGAGTCGCTGGAGGTGCTCGCCGAGAAGCACGTCCCGATCTTCCACCGCTTCCTGGTGTGACCGGGCCCGGGGGGCTTGGCCGGGGAGGGCTTGGCCGGGGAGGGGATCCTCCCGCCCCGGCGGCGCCCGGGCCGGGGTTTTTCCCGGGCCGGGCCGTCGCGGGTGCCATAATACGGGGCCCGCGGGGCAGATCCGGCCATCCCGGTGAAGAATGGATTCGCCAGCCGCGTATACCCATTGTATATGCACTGTCATGGCGGCAGACCGCCACATCATCCCAATTTTCCGCACCGGTTTGGCCAGGCGCCGTAACCTGAGGGGAGGCTTCGCCCTCATTCTCTCGATTGCGCTCCTGGCGCTGCTCGGGATCATCGCGATCGGGTTCCTGAGCCTCTCGACGATCCAGATCCGGAGCACCAAGACGGTGCGCTACGATTTGCAGGCCCGCGCCAACGCCCGTCTCGCCCTGACGCTGGCGCTCGGCGAGTTGCAGACGCAGCTGGGGCCGGACCAGCGGGTATCGGCGCCGGCTGCCATTCTCGATGGCAACCCGCAGACGGAACTCCACGACGGGCTCATTCATCCGCACTGGACAGGCGTGTGGAGCACAAAATATTCCGACGACCGGCCGATGTGGGAACGCGACAGCCGCAACGGCGGCCTGCGCGACCTCCGGACCACGGAAGGGTGGAATCGTTCCTTCCGCGCCCTGTCCTATCTCGTCAGCGGCAACGAAGGCGGCCGCGAAGTCCAGGGGGCCAACTTGCAGGAACCCGACACTCCGCTGCCGGAGGATGCATCGGTGCGCCTCGTCGGACCGGGGTCGCTCGGCGAATCCGCCGACGCCGTGCAGTCCGGGGCGGTGGATGCGCAGCTTGTCGACATCGAGTTCGGACCGGAAGAGCACGGCCGCTACGCCTACTGGGTGGGAGACCTCGGGGTGCGCGCCAACGTCCGGACGCGCGAGCATCCCCGCCCCGCCGAGGGCCGGCGCATCGCCCACACCGCCCGCGCCGAGATGATCTCCGACGCCGGCCTGGCGAACGGCCCGCAATTGACCGAAGCCGCCAAGGAGGCCGTGGTCAGCGCCCGCCAAATCGAATTGGCGCCCGCGGTCGCACCGGAGTGGCGTCGCGAGCACTTCCACGACATCACGGTGGATTCCCTCGGGGTCCTCGCGAACGTGCGGGACGGCGGCCTGAAACGCGACCTCACCGCCTACCTGCAGGGGGAGGGGCGCCACGCCCCCCTCGGCGACCGGCCGGGGCTCACCGACCAGGACCGCCTCGTCGGTCCGGCCAATGCCGGGGAGGCGCAGGCCGCGGGCCTCGCGTGGTCCCGGACCAAGCACCGCTTCACCTCGCCGCGGTTCGGCGTCCTGCGCAGCTGGCTCGAGATGGCCTCCGGGTCGGCCCGCGACGGGGTGGTCGCCACGACGCCCAAGGTGGAACCGAGGATCCGCTTCCCGGACCTCGACCGGAGCGCCAACGTCAACCTCAAGCCGGCCACCATCGCGAGCTTCGATCGCGCCAATCTCACCCCGATCCTGGTCGAGGGGTCCCTCATGACCGACCTCAGCGGGCACACCCTCCCCGGGACGACCAGCTTCCTCGGCGGGCCGCGCTGGCAGACCCGCCTCCACCTCTACCCGCGCGTCGTCCTGTGGAATCCCTACAGCGTGAAAGTCACCCTGCCCCGGGCGGCGGTCATGATGCAGGTCAACGGCCGCAAGGAATACCACATGCCGGTGGCCTTCGGGCCCGGCACCCGCATCCCGATCCAGATGGTCTGGCTGTGGCGCGGCCGTCCCGTCCCCATCGAGAATTCCGCGGACTTCTGGGAGCACTACGAGAACCCGTATGCCGGCAGCCTCTACTTTTCGCTTCCGCGCACCACCTTCGGCCCCGGCGAGTGTCTCGTCTTCACGTGCGCCACGCCGCACGAGCGGGATCGTGAAAACCTCGCGGCCACGGAGCTGAGCTGCGAGGTCCTCCCGCACCCCAACCGGAACTGTTACTCGACGAACAACAACGTCAACGGGGGCTTTGACGGGCAGCCGGTCGAGTACTGGGAAGCCCCGGTCCACTTCCGCAGCGGCTTCACGGCCAAGAACCAGGCCGACGATTACCAGATGGTGCTCAAGGAGCTGGGCAGCCTCACCACCCTGAGCCACGAGGAGTTCGACGAGCTCCCGCTCATCATGCAGGTGTCGTGCTCGCTGCAGTATGGAGCCGGCAAGGAACCCCGCATCGCCTGGGACCGGCTCAACCCGGTCCAGATGGAGGAGCTCCCCATCGAGAACCCGGTGAAGAGGAACCCGCCGGACGTGCGGACCCGCGACGGGTTCCGCATGCGCTGGTTCGTCGAGCCCGACTCGAACACCCTTTCGGCCGACGGGCTTCGCGACGACCCCGAGGTGTTCGAGAGCGCCCTCTTCGGCAACTGGAACCCGCGGGCCGCCTACGCCCTGCGCACCCCGTGGGAGAACATCGCGGGATCGCTGCCCGCCAACGGGTTCGTCGGCGGGCCGTGGTTCTTCGGGGCCTACACCCGCGACCTCTTCGACGAGGACGTCGACTGGGCGAGCCAGCAGCCCGTGATGCGCAACGGCCGGGCCCACGGCAACCCCTTCGGGCCGAACCAGGATTTCAGCACCTTCCAGGAGCGCTACATTCTCTTCGACGTTCCCGATGAGCAGGCCGACCTCCTCTCCCTGGCCGAGTTCCAGCACGCCAAGCTCTCGGAGTTCGTCTGGCATCCGTCGTTCGCGGTGGGCAACTCGCTGGTCGACCCGCGCGTCGGCCGGGCCGGGACCTACCCGCGGTTCGAGACCTCCGAGCAACGGCGCCACGGCGGCTGGATCAAGGATCGCGTCGGCTGGTCGTCGGACCCGCAGCGGTCCGCGGACCGCGAGGAATGGGCCCGCTTCGGCCGCGCCCTCCTCCAGGACTACAGCGAGGAGGACCTCCTCGTATACGACCTGTCGTTCGAGCTCAACCACACGCTCTGGGACGAGTTCTTCCTCTCCACCGGCACCCCGGCCGGGAAGGGGGCCTTCCTCGAGGATCCCGACGCCGCGCCCCTGCCGAACGGCCGGCATGTCCTCGCCCCGGCGACCCGTTCCTCCGCCACCCCCGAGCGCCTCGGGGATCTCCATCACGCCGCCGCCCACCTGATGGTCGACGGCGCCTTCAACGTCAATTCCACGAGCGTCGACGCCTGGAAGGCGCTCCTGGCCTCCACGCGGGGACTGGACGCGGCCGCCGGGACGCCGCTGACGAGCTTCTCGCGCTTCCGGCATGCGCCCGGCGAAGCGTGGGGCGGGGGGGACCCGTCCGACCGCGACGCGTGGTCGGGATTCCGGGCCCTCACCGACGAGGAGATCGGGCGCCTTGCGGAGCAGCTCGTCATCCAGGTGAAGCAGCGCGGTCCGTTCCTGTCGCTCTCCGATTTCGTCAACCGCCGTCTCAAGAACGACAAGACGGGCATGATGGGTCCGCTGCAGGCCGCCATCGAGGCCGCCGGGCTCAATGACGCCTTCCACCGCCCCGAGGACCTGCCGAAGGGCAGCATCTCCACCTTCGGGTTGCTGCGGGACGAGGTCGGCGACTACCGCCACCCCGACAACATCGACGATGCCACCACCCTCGACCAGATGCTCAAACCGCCCAGCAAGGCGTGGGGGGCGCCCGGCTACCTGACGCAGGCCGACGTCCTGCAGGTCATCGGTCCCGCCCTCTCGGCCCGCTCGGACACCTTCCTGGTCCGCAGCTACGGCGAGGCGGTCGATGCCGACGGGGCGGTCCGGGCGCGGGCGTGGTGCGAGGCGGTCGTGCAGCGCACCACTCTCCCGATCCACCCCGACAGCACCGGGCTCGACTCCCGCCGCCAGGGCGCGCCGGATGATTTCGGCAGGCGCTTCGAGATCGTCTCGTTCCGCTGGCTGCATCCCGACGAGGTTTGATGAAGAAGCGCGCGATGATCGTCCCGGCCGGGCTGTGCGCGTTGGGCGTGCTGCTGCTGTCCGCCGCGGTGGCGCAGCGGACCGACGAGGATCAGCCCCCGGGCTGGCTCCGTTTCCTGCCGGTCGGCGAATCGCCGCCGGTGCGCCAGGAGGTGCGCGACGGGGTGCGGTATCTCCTGCCGCCCCCGCCCGGAAGCGTGCCCCCGCGGATGGTCAGCGTCGGTTCGGAAGAGGGACGCCAGGCCTCCGCCCCGGTGCAGTTGAAGCTCCGCACCCTGAGCGCCCGGGTGCTCGCCACGCCGGGGGCGGTGCCGATTCGCGAAGTGGTGGATGGCGGCAGCGGGGATTCCCGGCGCTGGCACGAACTCCGGATGCCGAACCGCGGCGCGGTCCTGGCGGTGCTGTGGCGCGATCCGCAGGCGCGCTCATGGACGCGGGCCCGCAGTCTCGTCCTCGCCGACGACCTCGAGGCCTTCCCGGGCGGGACGATCCGGTTCACCAACGTCTCTCCGTTTCCCGCCGGAATCACCTTCGGCGACGAGAAGCTCGTCCTGGCGGCCGGCAAGGTCGCCATGCAGGGAGAGGCCAACACCGGGCTTCCGGAGACGCGGCTTGCCATCGAGGTGGCCGACGCCAACGGCAACAGCCGCAAGATCTACGACAGCGCCATCGTCCAGCGCCGCAACCAACGGACCAGCGTCATCATCTTCCGCGCCGACGGGGCCCGGCCGCGCAACCCCGCCAAGGTGCACATCGCCACCGAGCAGGCCGTCGTCCCGAAACCGCCCCGCTAGTGTGGCGTCCCGCAAGTTCTGCAACATGCTGGGAGGCTTGGAGTTTTTGATAATTCGCTCACTCCGCTCGCCGACTCGGATCGGACGCGGCCTGTTTTCGCAATTTCCACGTTGTGCTTCGGTCGTGAATCTCGATTCACTCCCTCCTCACGCCTTAAACT
>JABDMC010000253.1 GCA_013001695.1 Akkermansiaceae bacterium | reverse complement strand
GGCCTCGCCCTCGCGGTCGTCATCGCGCTCCAGGACCAGGTCCGCTGGCAGCCGTGGTTTTATCTCTACCTCCTCGGCCTCGTCCCCTTTCTCGTGCCGGGGGCCGATGCGGAGCGCCCGCGCCAGGAGGGCGTCCTTGCGACCCTGCGATTCCTCCTCGCCGCCATGTACTTCTGGAGCGGGTTCCACAAGCTCGGCCCCGGCTTCGCCCGCGTGCACGAGCGGGCATTCGAAAACCCCCTCCGCGAATCATGGGGCGAGACGGCGGCGGAAGTCCTCGGCAGCGTGCAGCCCGCCGTGCCGTGGATCGAGATGCTCACCGCCGTCCTCCTGCTGGTGCCCATCGGCCGCACCGTCGGCGCCATCCTCGCGGTCGGCACCCACCTTTGGGTCCTCCTCCTGATCGGCCCGGCCGGCACAAGATCGAACGAGGTCGTGTGGCCGTGGAACCTCGCCATGGCCGCCCTCGTGCTGGTTCTCTTCTGGCGGGCCCCCGCCTTCGGGTGGCGGGCCATGTTCGCGGCGGGCAGCCGGTTCGCCGCGGTTCCCGTCGTCGTCCTCGCCGGAATCATGCCCGCCTTCTCGCCCGAACACTGGGACCGTTACCTCTCCTTCCATCTCTACTCCGGACAAAATCAACGCCTCATGCTCGTCCTCGACCAGGACGCCGTGGTGGCCCTCCCGCCCCGCTACCGCGCCTACCTCGTCCCCTCGAAGGTGGATGACCGCCTCCTCGAGTTGCGCCTCAAGGACTGGACCTACAAGGAACTGAGGGTGCCCTTCCCGGGCGAAGAGCGCATGAACCTGAAGATCGGCCGGGACCTCGCGGCCCTGCCCTTTCCCGCCGGCGCCAACGTCTTCTTCTATTTCGACTACGAGTTCCAGATGCAGGAGCGCGGCTGGGACCGCTTCACCCCGGCCGAGATGCGGGAGATGAAGCGCTTCCCCGCCCCGCGCCAAAAACTGCGCGAGGCGCAGTGAGCCCCGCCCGCCGCCGCCCCCTCATTCCCGCTCGCGCAACATGCGCGCGATGTGCGTCGCGGTGAGATCCCCCATGGTGCGGCACGGTTCGAACGCGGGGGTGTGATACCGGCGCGCCAGCTCCCCGCGGAGTTGCTCGACGTGCTCGTCGGGGGCCAGCACGTCCCGGCGCATCGTGCTCAGGAGCGCGTTCAACCGGTGCCGCTCGACGTGCGCCCGCCGGGCCATCTGGCTCCGCTCCTCGCCGAGATACTGCACGATCGTCTGCTTGTTCAGGCCCGAGCGCACCAGCTCCTCGACCGGCTTGTTGTCCGGGAAATGGTGCGCCCGGTAGACCGCGAGGTGCCCCTCGTAGCTCTGCTGGTCGAAGTCGATCGGCCGCACCCGGTACTGGATCTCCTCGAAATCCGGCGTGATGTCGACCACGTAGTTCACCCCGCGCATGTCGCCGAGCAGGCGGATGAAACAGCGCTCGCCGAACTTCACGAACTCCTTCGCGACCCGCACGCTGTTCAGGTCCGGCCGCGACAGGTAATCGCGCATGAAGATGTCGCCGGGAACTCCCGCGATGTGCTCCTCGATGAGCGTGTTCCCGTTCACGAGGTAATTGATGCGGTTCGGCGAGAGGATGTGCTCGAGCTCCAGCCCGTAGATCCGCGAGGAATCGGCGTGCTTCACGTAGTAGTAGTCGGAATTCCCGTTGAAGAGGTTCGTGATCCTGATCCGGAACGGCCGGGAGTTCCCGAACTCGCCGAAGTCGATGCGCTCCACGGTGAGGTGTTCCGCCAGCGACAGGTCGCCCCCGATTTTCAGCATCGCGTAGATCTCGGTGAGGCGCGGCCGCAATTCCGCCATGACCTCGTTCGGGTACATGACCGACAGCCAGAGCGTTTCCTCGCCCTTCGGGTTCTCGTAGGGCACCGAGCCCGTGAACCGGGAGAGGTCGTCGTATACCAGCGGGATCCCCGACTGCCGGCTGAAGTGCCCGAGGTAGTTGTTCAGCTGCTTCGATATCGGGTAATGC
>JABDMC010000220.1 GCA_013001695.1 Akkermansiaceae bacterium | reverse complement strand
CTTGATCACCGACCTGTTCGATCGACTTGATTTCCTGTCCCATGACGGTGCTCGCTGCCGCGAGGCACACCAGGGCCATCCGATGCATTGTTTTTGGTTTCATGTGTATGCTTTGTTTCTCGTTGCGGAGGGTGGCAGGCCGTTGGGCATCCATTCCGTCGCGAAATCGTTCATTCCCCGTGGACCGCGCCGGACACCGCCGGCTTCCGCCTCCCCGATTCCGCACGGGTGTTCCGTGCCGCCGCCTCATCGCGCCGCACCACGATGGTGCCGCGATACCCGGGCAGGGCCGGACGCCCAGCCACAACAGGACCAGCAAAGGAGGGAACACTCCGGTCCCAACCGCGCCTCCAGGAGGCAATTTCCGAGAAAGACGGAAAAATTCCTCCGCGCCGGGGATTTTCGGGAAATCGCGGGGTTCGCGGCGCCCGAGGGCCCGATTTCCAGGTCGCCATTCCCGCCGCCATGGCGGAAGGTGCGCCTGGCACCCTCGAACCCAGGGCAGCCCCGATGAGACCAATGAATTCCTTCTGCACGACCTGCGCCGCGGCCCTCGCCGTCCTGGCCCTGAACACCGCGTCCGCCGACCAGCGCAACCTGCTGGTCAAGCCCGGCGAGACGATCGCCTTCATGGGGGACTCGATCACGCAGGGCGGCGTCAAGAAGAACGGCTACGTGACCTTTGTCATGGACGCCCTCAACCGCGAAGGCCTCGACCTCAAGCTCGTCGCGGCGGGGAAGTCGGGCAACCGGTCGAAGGACATGCTGGCGCGCCTCGACGCGAGCGTCATCAGCAAGGACCCGGACTGGATGGTCCTGAGCTGCGGGGTCAACGACGTGTGGCATTTCACGCTGCGCCTCGGCAAACGGACCTTCGAGGGAATCCCGCTGGATGACTACAAGAAGAACGTCCGGGAGATCATCGCGAAGGCGCAGGCCGCCGACATCAAGGTCATGATCCTGACCTCCACGATGATCGGCGAGGACCCCGGGAAGGAAACGAACAAGAAGCTGGTTCCCTACAACGAGTTCCTGCGGGAAATCGCGAAGGAGAAGGGGCTCCCCCTGGCGGACCTCGACCGGGACATGCGTGCGGCCCTCGAGGCCATCCCGGACGAGCCGGGAAAGGCCCGGATGTTCGGTGATCCGGGCTACCAGCGGAACATCAGGAACGAGTTGACCACCGACGGTTGCCATATGAACACCCGCGGGAACATCATGATGGCCAAGGGCATCTTGAGAACCTTCGGCCTCAGCGAGGAGAAGATCGCCGCCGCGGAGAAGTCCTGGCTCGGGAAGTGAGCGCACCCGGAGCCGGTGACCAGCCGCTGGATTGTCTGTCACCGGGCGACCGTGGACCGGGCGTCGCTGGGCATGGTGGCGCGATGGGGGAGGGGGGCAAGGGTAGCGGGATTTCCGGGATACGAGCCTCGGTTCTCCCGCGGCAAGGCGCCTCCCCGGCGGCTCCCCCCGCCTGACAGAAGGCCCGCGAGGTCCTCTCCCTCGAAGGCGACATCGAGTCGAGCGCGGCGCATCGGCCCGCCACGGGCCGGCCTAATCGGCTTGATAGGCCCCTCCTGGGGGACGATGATCGCGCCTCTTCCGGTCGTCACCGGGAGGCCCGGGAATCCCGCTGCCGAAATCATGACCGTATCCTCATCACCATCGACCCTGGAGACCAGTAACGATGCCTGGACCGTAGCCGAACTTGCGAATGACCCCTCGTGGGCGCGTTCCTTGACGGGCGAGCACCATGCCGAACTGAAAGACGCCTTGCGGCAACTGAAGGAAGGCCGGTTTGCGGATGGACTGAGCGACTTTCCGCCCGCGAGGGAAGAAGTCTCCCTGCCCGTGCTGGGGCCCCTGCTCGCCACGGTCCAGAAGGAACTGGAGGAAGGCTTCGGAGTCTGCCTCCTGAAGGACTTTCCCCTCGATGTCAGCGAGGCTGATTCCTGCCTGATGTTCGCGGCGATGCTGTCGCACGTCGGCGTGGCGCAACCGCAGACGATCTTCGGGGAGATTCTCCAGCCGGTGCAGGATGAAGGGCAGGCGAAGTTGGATGAACGCCGGGGAAGCAAGCACAATCTCGGCCTGCCCATCCACAACGACGGCTGCGACGTCGTCGGGTTTCTCTGTCGACGAACACCGCTTTCAGGGGGGCACACCATCCTTGTCAGCATCGCCGCGGTTCACAACGACATGCTGGAGAACCACCCGGAAGCACTCGCGGTGCTCTATCAGCCGTTCCATCACGCCTGGCAGGACTACTTGTTTCCCGATGGCAGGAACACGGAGGGCACCGATTTGCCGAGAACCTGGGAAGGGCCGATTTTCAGCACGGAAAAAGGCAGGTTCTGCGCGCGCTTCTCGCGGTTCTATATCGACCGCGCCCAGACATTTCCCGGCGTGCCGAAAATGACGCCGCAGCAGATCGAGGCCCTCGATCTCCTCGATGCCTACCTTGCTGACGAGAAGAACTGGCAGTATCGAAGGGACTTCGAGCCGGGGGACGTCCTGTTGCTGAACAACCATATCGTCCTTCACTCAAGGACGGAGTTCGTCAACGGGGAAGCGCTGGAAGACCGCCGCCAACTGTACCGTTCCTGGCTTGCCGTCCCGAATTCCCGGCCTCTCTCGGAATCGATGAGGTGCTTCTTCGGGAATGTCGAGGCGGGGGCCGCCAGGCGGGGAGGCGTGAAGGAGGAATTCATGCTGCAGCGCTAGCAGCAGGTGTTTTTCCGTCAGTGAAACGCGGAGACAATCGCCCATGGCCCAACAGACGGGTTCCGGATTGGACTGGGGACTGATCCTGGACGAGCAGGATCCGGAGAAGGTCGCCTTTCGCTTCGGTGATGAGGCCTTCACCTGCCGGCAGTTGGGAGCGGCGACCACGGCCCTCGCCGGCCGGTTCCGGGAGGAGTTCGCACCCGGCGAGATCGTGGCGGTGTGGTTGCCGAACTGCCCGGAACAGCTCATGGCCTGCGTGGCGGGATTTCGGGCGGGGATCGTGCCGATGCCTCTTCCCTCCGAAGCGAAGCTGCCGGAAGTGGCCGGGATCCTGCGGCAGTCCGGATGCAGGCAGCTCATCGTCAGTCCACGGCGGCATCGCGCCATGTCTCCCTCCGATCTTCGGGGGCTTGATGATCGGGGGGTCTGGGCGATCGACCGCGACCGGCTCGAGCGGGTGGCGGGAAACCCGGGCGCGCGGGAGCTTCCCGATCTGCAATCGCGCTTCGGGGACGCCGCCGCCCTCGTCCTGCACACGTCGGGAACGAGTTGCCAGCCGAAGGGGGTGGTGATCTCGCGGTCGGCCCTCGAGCACATCATCCGGGGCCGGATCGAATCCGCGGGGATTCACCGGGACAGCGTGGCGGTGGTGGCTTCGAGCCTGGCCCACAGCGTTGGTCTTTACCAAGCGCTCGCGTTCCTGGCCGCCGGCGCCGGCTTCGATCTGTTGGCGGGCTATGACCTGCCGGTCATGGCGGAGAGGATCCAACGGTGCCGGCCGACCCACCTGATCATGGTGGTGGCCGCGTTTGAGAAGCTGCTGGCGTTTCCGGCGCTCCGCGGCTGGAGATGGGACCATCTCGAGTTCGCCTCGGTGGGCGCGGACCGTGTTCCCGGGCAACTGCAGAAGGACTTCCTCGCGCGGACCGGCCGGACCCTCGCGGTGTCCTACGGGATGACGGAGTTGAGCTGGATTCTCCTGAACACATCCGGGCAGCCCGGGAAGAGCACCTCCCTGGGCCGACCCACCCCGGGGGTGGAAGTCCGGCTGCTGGGGACCGACGGCGAAGAGGTCGAAGACCGAGAGATCGGGGAACTCGCGGCGCGCAGTCCGAAAGCGATGCTCGGTTACCTCAACGACCCGGATCCCGTCGCGGGGAGAATGCCGGATGGCTGGATCATGAGCGGCGATCTCGTCAGGCGGGACAGCGATGGCGATTACTGGTACGTGGGGAGAATCAGCGACGTGATCGGACTGGCTTCGGGGGACCTCGTGTCGCCGTTCGAGGTGGAGCGCGAATTACTCGGTGTCCCGGGAATCGCCAGGTGCGTGGTCCTGGGCATGCCCTGCCGGGGCGGTGCGGGCGGAAGCGTTTCCGAAGTGCCCTGGGCGGTGGTGGTTCGGGAAGACCCGGCCGTCACCGGCGATGCGATCCGGGACCACCTCGAGGCGCGGCTCAGTGACTACAAACTCCCGCGCCGGATTGTTTTCGCCGACGAGATCCCGCGGGGCGCCAGCGGGAAAGTGTCGAGAGCATCCCTGCGGCGGGCGCTCATGGAGGGCAGCGCGCCGCGGGTCTGAACGCCTCCCGCCGGGGATCGCCTGCCGGGAGTCTTCCATTCCCGCCCGGGCCGGCCCCCGCCGTCCCCCCGTGGCGCGCCGCCGCAGGGGCGTCAAAGGGCCGGGTGGGGGATGACCAGGACCGGTTCCGAGGCAGGGACCGGCACGACCACCTCGCGTCCGCCGGGCCAGCCCACCGTGACCTTCTCGGCGGCACCGCCGTCCGCATTCCGGCGCGCAAAGAACAGGACCGGCGCGGATTGGGACAAGTACCCTCCGCCTCCCGAAATTTCCCCGCTTGCCCCACTCCCGTCGCTGTAGTGGACCCGGACCCGCGCCCCGATGCCCTGGGGGTTGCCCTTCGGCCCGCGCAGCCGCACCGCCACACCGGACTGGCCGGGCCGGCCGCGGTTGCGGAATGCCATGATCGACTCGTTGTTCTGCGTGGCGACGAGATCCGGCCACCCGTCGTTGTCGAGGTCGCAGAGGGCCAGGCCCTTGCCATCGCCGTCCACCACGAACCCGGACTCCACCGGTGACCGCAGGGTGAAGGTGCCCGATCCGGATCCCGCGAGCACCAGGCCGATCCCGCCCCGCCACAGGCCGGTCTCCGGTTCGCGGGTGTAGAAGTTCTGGACGGCGCACACGTCCGGGTGACCGTCCATGTCGAGGTCGCTCGCCACCACGCCGTAACCGGGAGAGGCCTGCGCCATGCGCGGGAACGGGCGCCACTCGAACTTGCCGCGCCCGTCGTTGACCAGCACCCCGCTCTCGAAGGTGTCGGCCGCGAAGCGCTGCGCGGATTCCAGGCAATCCGGGGTATAGATCTCCGCCAGGTGGGCCCGCGCGAAGGATTCAAAGGTCGGAAACTTCCCGGCAAGCGACGGCATCGCGTGCGAGCTGCAACTCCGTCCCCGCACCGGGAGCAGATCCTCCCGGTGGTCCTTGCCGGGCTTCGCCTCGACGAGGCGCTTCTTCCCGGTCTTCTCCATGTCGCCGTAGAAAAGGACCGCCGGCTTGCCGGGCTTGGGATGCCCGTACTTCGTGTTCCACCCGACATTCATGACGACATAGTCGAGGTCGCCGTCGCCCTCGATGTCGGTTCCGGTGATCGAGTTCCACCATCCCGAGCGCGCCTCCAGCCCGGCCGAGGCGGTGGCGTCGGTCATGCCGTCGCCCTCGTTCACGAACAGCTTCACCGGGCCCCATTCCAGGGTGAGCAGGAGGTCGGGCCGGCCGTCGCCGGTGGCGTCGGAAAAGAGGGCCCCGGTGACAAGCCCCGCGTGGCGCAGGCCCGGAGCCGCGGCCTCGGTGACATCCGTGAACCGCACCTCCCCCGGCCGGGAGTCGTTGCGCAGCAGGTGGCTCCCGGGTGCCACCGGGTACTCCCCGGGAACGACCCTCCCGCCGATGAAGAGATCCAGGTCGCCGTCCCCGTCGAAGTCGGCGGTCACTGCGGGGCCGTTGGCACCACCGTAAACGGGGATCGTCAGGATGGGCGTCGCCACGAAGCGCAAACCCCCGTCCCCGCTCTCGTTGAGGTAGATGCGGTCCTGCTGGTTGCGCGACTTTCCGGGGAACTCGCTCGTCCCGTTGGCCACGAACAGGTCGAGATCCCCGTCCGAGTCGACATCGAACCAGAGCGGGGTCATTCCCTCGCTCTCGGCATCCGCTTCCCAGGCGAACTCGCCCTGCGCCCGCGTGAACGCTCCGTCCGCTCCGCAGACGAAGAGGGCCCCCGACTGCCCCGCCGCTCCCGCCACGAAGAGGTCGTCGTCACCATCCCCGTCGGCGTCCCCGAACGCCAGGCCTCCCCCCAGCTGCGACAGCTTGCCGGGGAGCAGCGGCTGGTTCCAGTAGTCATCGAAGGGCCGCTCGACGTGCTTGAACCGGAGCCCCACCGAAGCCGCCACCTCTTCGAATTGCGGGGTGGGGCGGTTTTCGCCCTTCTCTGCCGGCACCCCGTCCGGGGATTCCCGGAGGGTCAGCAACTGGTTGGCCGCGATGCCCTCGTGGGTCTCGACCGCCCCGCCCGGCCAGCGAACCGTGAGACGGTTGACCACCGTGTCCTCCCCCAGGCCGAAATGGAGGGCGGGGTCATTGCTCGCCTGGAATCCCGTGAAGGGATTGGCGAGGCGGACCTGCTTCCCGCTCGCCTCCGCCTCGACCGTGACCACCGCGCCGACGGCCCCGGTGTTCGGCGGCCGTCCCTGCAACCGCACCCGCAGGGAGTTCCCTCCGCCCGAGTTGTTCCGGTAGACGGTCACCGGTTCGTCGAGGTTGGCGACGACAAGATCGAGGTCCCCGTCGTTGTCGAGGTCCCCCTGGGCGACGCCCATCGAGACCCCCACGTGCCCGAGCCCCCACGAAGTGGTGGTATTCTCGAACCGCAGATCGCCCAGGTTCCGGAACGCGAGGTTCTGCTCCTTCAACGGCTCCTTGTCCTTGAACGGGTCCCAGCTGGTCTGCCCGATGAGGGAGGCCGCGGTGGCCGGCAGGTCGGCATGATTGAAGTAGCGGGCCGCCCCGTTCGTGAAGAACAGGTCGTTGCGGCCGTCGTTGTCGAGGTCGGCCAACCGCACCCCCCACGTCCAGTCGGTGCTCGCCAGGCCGGTCAGGTAGGCGATCTCCATGAATCGCCCCGTGCCGGTGTTCAGGAAGAAATTGTTCCGCATGGCCTGCCGCGGCCAGAAGTTCTCCAGCCCCCAGCGCCAGTTGCTCATGTTCCCCATGCTGATCTTGGCCTTGTAGTGGGTGGTGGCCGCCATGTCGGTGGTGAAGAGGTCGAACAACCCGTCGCCGTTCATGTCTCCCAGGTCCGAGCCCATCGAGAACCACGCCGTGTGGGGGAGGTGGTCGGCCGCCACATCCGTGAAGGTGCCGTCCCGGTTGTTCCGGTAGAGGCGGTCCGGATCATTGAAGTCATTCGCCACGAACAGGTCGACCCAGCCATCGCGGTCGTAGTCCCACCAGATCGCCGACAACCCGTGCCCCCGCTCCGTCATCCCGGCGGCGGCGGTGACGTCCGTGAACCGCGGCACGCCGGCCGTCCCCGGGCCGTCG
The DNA here is from genome assembly GCA_013001695.1 of Akkermansiaceae bacterium. Lineage (GTDB taxonomy): Bacteria > Verrucomicrobiota > Verrucomicrobiia > Verrucomicrobiales > Akkermansiaceae > Roseibacillus_B. Next base: position 20,106 of record JABDMC010000220.1, on the reverse strand, counting down.
TTGCGGAAGAGGTAATCCGGACGGCCGCCAAGGTCCGCCTCCCACTTGTTCGCCGCGGTCTGCTTCAGGAAGTAGTACTTCTCGAACCCGGGCTTGATGCGCGGCTTGCCGTCCACCATCACCACCGGCGGCTTCTCCGGCCTCCCGTCCGGATCTTCAAGGCGGTTCGTCAACAGGTAGAGGTCGAGGTCCCCGTCCCGGTCGTAGTCCGCGAAAAACGGCATGAGGCTGGCATCCGTCACGGCGAGGCCCATCGCCGCGGCGCGATCGACGAACTTCCGCCCGCTCCCGTCATTGAGGAAGACCTGCACGGGCGAATCGTAGTTGCAGACCATGATGTCGAGGTCGCCGTCCCCGTCGATGTCCACCATCCCGGAGCCCCCCGCCCAGGCATCCCCGCCCGCCACTCCGGCGTCACCGGCCACGTCCTCGAACTTCCACGGGGCCGTCTGGATATAGAGGGCGTTGTTCCCGGGACCTCCCGCCAGGAACACATCGAGGCGCCCGTCGCGGTCCAGGTCCCCGAGCGCCACGCCGCCCGCGGCCCACGGCGAATGATACAGCAGGGCCCTTGGATGGTCCTTCTCCAGCGGATTGACGAATCCCAGTCCCGTCCCGGTCCCGCCGAGCTTGGTGAAGAGTTTCTCGCCCGTCGCCGGGGAACGTTCCACGAGCGGCGACACCTCCAACTCTTCCGCGTTCCCGATGCGCGGCGACAACACAAGCAGCGCCGCGGCCGGCAGGGCTCTCATCAAGGTCAGCGTGATCGTCCGCGCAAGGTTACTGTCGGTGCTCATCGATAAATGTTCGTCGGGTAAAACAGTAATTCACAATCTCATTGTTGACGCCAGTTCGAAATCCAGCGCCTGATGGAGTGCTCCTCAAGACGAGAAAACCGGGCTTGCGGGGACAGAATAGAATTGTCCGCTGGCGACCCCTCCACGGAGTGCTGATCACGGTTCACTTCCGGTTTCTCCACGCCTCCGCGATGGGCGGGCGCTCCGGAATTCACTTCAGGCCCGGATCCCGCGGAAGATCGTAGGGAAGCCCAATCTCTGCGCGCCTCTGCGGTCTCTGCGGTCAAGAGATGTGGATTCATCCGGCGACCTGTTCTTCGCCTGGTCCCGCGGGAGCGGGGTGGCCGCGGGCGGGACCGGGGAGCAGTTGCCGGGGAACCCTAAAACGGGCTGACGATATCGTCGTCGCTTTCCTTGCCGTCCGGGCCGAGACTGCGGAGCTTGATGCCGTCCTTGCTCGCCTCATAGACGAAATCGTTGCCCCAGGGATCCTTGGCGATTGCGGGGATCAAGCGAAACCAGCGTCGGGGAACCGGATCGGTGGTCGGCTTGACCGCCAAGGCTTGAAGCCCCTGCGCGGTCGTCGGGTAGGAACCGATCGATTCCTTGTAGCTGCCCAGGTTCGACACGTACCCGGCCATCAGGTCGTAGGCCTGCTTCTCTTCGGAAGTGACCTTCACTTCACCCACCAGTTTTTTGACATCAAGGCCCCAGGGATCGCCCGCTTTCGCGACCGGCACCCGCACCCCATCCGGCTCGATCAGGATCTCACCGTTCAACTGGTGACTGGGCCCCTCGGTATCCCGGTAGGAAAACGTGGCGCCGTCCTTCTCCGCGGCGGCGATCATCTTCCCGATCAGTTCGTCCTTCTTGCCGCTCTTGGCGAGGGCGGGCCAGTGGTGGGAGGCGATGAAGTGCCTGATCTTGCCTCCGTCCTTTGCCTTCGCCGCCGCCACGACCAGCTTGAAGGCCTTGATGGCGCCGTGTTCCTCCTCGGCCGATGCAGGATGCGCGGCAAAGAGCAGGCAGATGGTGGCAAAGGAAACGGCAGATTTCATTTCGGCACCCAAGCACGGTGGGTCCCGGAAGGCAATCGGCATCTCAGGGCCCCGCGCACGACCCGAGCCGCCCCGCTACCCGCCTGTCCACTCGATCCGGAAACGGGGAGAGGATTCAGGCCTTGGGCGCCTCCTCCTTCTTCCCCTCTTCGATATCCTCGAAGGAACGGCGGGTCGTCTCGAGTTGCGCCCGGTATTGATCGGCGTCGCCGTAATCGAAGAACATCCGGTAGCGGCTGTGCATCGATCTCGTCCGCAGGGCGTGCTTGATCGGGCACCAGTATTGCTCGGTGCGCGCCGCGATCTCGGTGGCGCAGGCCAGAACCCCGTTGGCATACGCGCAGTATTCGCAGTTGAATTTCTCCGCGATGTTCAGGTAGGCGAGCCGGTGCCGGTCGAGGAGGAGGTAGTCACGGCGACACACCTTCGGGATCCCGTAAATAGGGAAACACACCGCCTGGTAGATGCTCATCACGAGGTCCAGGAACGCGATCGGGAGGATGCATGCCCAGATCACCGGGGTGGTCAGCAGGATCATGAAGCGCGAGTCGCGCAGGTAATTGCGGAATCGCTTCACCAGCCGCCGGTGCCCGGCGCGGGCCTCATCCGTGAAGCGCACCTTCCCCTTCCGCACCTCGTAGAAAAACTCCGCTTCCTTTCCCTTCAAGGCCCGCAGGACCTCCTTCTCCAGGTGCTCCATGCGTTTCAGCAAGTCGTCAATATGTTCGTTCATCCCGTGAATGGGCTGGCAGCGGCTCATTCCGGGGTCAGTCCGATTCACTGTCGGCCCGTTCCCGCGATGGCGCGACCCAAATCGCCCCCCTTGCCGGCGGCCCTGCAGTGGCATGACCGTCCCGGTCATTGCGAGCCATGATCGAGACGATCGTGCCACATGGTCCGCTGTGCGTTCCGTGGCATGACCGTCCCGGTCATGATCGCCAGCAGGGCCGCCTTGCGGCCGAAGATCACCGCCCGAGGGGCGGCCATTGCAAGCCATGATCGAGACGATCGTGCCACTGCGCCGAGGCGGCGGATTGCAAAAAAGCCGCTGCCTCCTTGGCAACCATCCGGGAATACGCTAAGGCATTGATAACCTTTACATTATCACCATGCGCTTCCTTGCTGTTCTTCTCGTGCCGGCCCTTGCCTCCGCGGCTCCCAACATCACCTCGGTTTCACCCGTCACCGGGCCCACCAGCGGCGGGGTGCAGGTGACCATCAGCGGGAGCGGGCTCGATGACAACGATCCGGTGTTCGGCGACGAAGAGCCGGTGGTGACCCTCAACAACCAGCCGCTTACCGTCACGACCGCCGTCCCGAACCAGGTGAAGTTCATCTTGCCCCAGGGACAAGGGCAAAACCTTCCGCTGAAAGTCACCCTCGGAACCGAGTCGGATACGGTGCCCTATTCCTACACCGCGCCGTCCATCGCCTCCGTGAGCGGGGCGCCGGCCACCCAGGGCGGATCCACCATCGTGATCAGCGGCAGCAACTTCGGCCTGTCGAGCGGCGGATCGGTGACGATCGGCGGGGTGGGGGCCACGGTCGGGAGCTGGTCGCACACGTCCATCACGGCGACGGTTCCCGAAGGCCAGGGGACGGGCATCCCGGTGCAGGTCACTGCCGGGGGGCAGGCGAGCAACCTGGGCTCCTTCGACTACGCCCCGCCGAGTGTGAACACGGTCTCGGCGGCGTCGCGGCCCACGGCGGGCGGAGTCACCGTCACCGTGACCGGATCGAACTTCGGCACTTTGGCCGCGGTGACGGTCGGTGGCGCGGCGGCGACGGTTTCGAGCCAGACGCACACCACGCTCGATTTCCTGCTGCCGGCCGGGGAGGGCAGCACGAACGATCTCATCGTGGATGTCTCCGGGCAGGCATCGACGCCGGTGAACTTCGCCTACGATCCACCCGTCATCAACTCGATCAGTCCGTCCGGCGGCGTGTCGACCGAGGAAACCGAGATCACCCTGGACGGATTGAATTTCGGGTCCGCGCCGGCGGTCACGATCGGAGGGGCAGCCGGGACGATCGTGTCCTCGACCGACAGCGAGATCGTCTTCACCCGTCCCGCGGGGGCGACCGGTTGCCTCGCTGTCGACGTGCAGGCCGGCGACCAGACGAGTGAGCACGTCCACTTCCAGTCGAGCGCGCTGACCTGCCCGCCCGGCTACTTCATCGACACCGGCACCTCGACAGTCCAGCCGGCCCCGGCCGGATCCTACACCCCCGATCCGAACATGACCTCGGTCCTTCCCGCCCCCCTCGGTTTCTACACGCCCATTCCGGGGATGAGCGCGCCGATCCCCGCGAGCCCGGGCTACTACGTGCCCGTGGAGGGATCCAGCGCGCAGCTGGCCGCCCCGGTCGGGCAGTTCTCCCCGGTGGCCGGCGCCACCTTCCCGACCCCGGCGCCGCCGGGCAGCTATGTTCCGATCCCCGGGATGCAGGCCGCGATTCCGGCCGATCTTGGTTTTGTCGTGCCGTCGCTCGGGGCCTCCGCGCAGACGCCGGCCGCGCCGGGGTTCTTCGTCGATTCCCCCGGCGCCACCATGGCGACCTCGGCGCCGGCGGGAACCTACGCCCCGATCGCCGGGATGCGCGCCGCAATTCCCGCCCCGGATGGCACCTACGTCCCCGACCCCGGCAGCACCGGCACCTTGCCGGTCCCGCCCGGGTTTTCGACCGACGGCAGCCAGCTCTTCGCGCTCCCGCAAGTCGAGATCGTGGCCTACAACCTCCTCACCAATGGCGACCACGAGCTGACCTTCTCGACCGACGCATCGGAGACCTACGGGATCTTCTACAGCGAGAACCTGATCGACCTCGACTTGATCCAGACCGAACCCGGGACCGGGGGCGACGTGCAGGTGACCCTCACCCCGCCGTCCTCGACCACCACCAAGCGCTTCTGGCTGGTGGCTCCGGTCGAGGTCCCGTGACAGGCGGGCCCGGTTTGTCGCCGTGTCGGCTCCCGGTGACGGGCCGCCTCACTTCGCCGCGGCGGGGCCCGCGAAGTTCCACGTCTGCGATTGGCCCGACCGGTCGGCATACTCGATCGACTGGATGTCCACCCGCCCGTCGGCCGCCGGCAGGTAGAGCCGCACGAGGCGCGTCGTCCCCTTGACCGGCAACTGCAGTTCGACCTCCTGCCAGGCGTCGCGTTCCGTGAGGGTGAAGGGAACCGACTGCCCCTCCTTCGGGAATTCCTCCTGGTCCCGCGTCATCCACTGGATCCTTCCGGGGCCCATGCCGCGGAGGCGCAGTTTCGCGGTCAGCGGCCCCGTCATTTTCACCTGCGCCGTGCCGAGGAATGGCGTGCGGCCGTCCGCCTCGACGCGCAGCGCGCCGTCCACCACCGTCGCGGTGCACATCTTCGGCACCAGTCCGGCGGCGGGGCTCCCGGCCGCCCCCGCCGCGCCCGGCTGGTAGGCCGGGTTCGGTTTCGGCGCGAGGGCCCCGGTCTCCGCGATGAAGCGATCGATGAGCCGGTCCAGCTCCTTCACTTTCGCGGGCATCTTCGCCGCGAGGTTGGTCGTCTCGCCGATGTCCTTCCGCAGGTCGTAGAGCTCCCGGACATCCGGGTATCCGGGATGCGGCTCCCAGCGGCGGATCAACTTGAACTCGCCGGCCCGCACCGAGACCGCCGGAACGATGTGCGGGAACCACGTGAAGAGCGCCTCCCGCCCGAGGCCGCCCTTCTGCTCCAGCACCGGGAGAAAGGACACCCCGTCGATGACATGGCCCTGCGGAGGCGCGACCCCGAGCGCCGCGAGGATGGTGGGATAAAGGTCGATCGGCCCCACCACCGCGTTGCTGGTGCTCCCCGCCTCGATACGCCCGGGCCAGCGCACCATGAGCGGCACGCGTTGCCCTCCCTCGTAGATGCGCCCCTTCCCCTCGCGGAGGGGGGCGTTGTTCGTCGGCGCCTCGGGACCGGCCCACTTCCGCCAATCCTGCACGAACCCGTACTTCGGGTGCCCCGGCCGCACCTTCGCCAGCTTGCGGTCGCCCTTCACGTTGCTGTGCGTGTTGCCGCCGTTGTCCGAGTAGAAGATGAAGAGCGTCTTGCCGGCGATCCCGAGGTCGTCGAGCTTGTCCATGACGCGCCCGAGGCTCTCGTCGACGCTCTTCAACATCGACGCCATGATCGGGTTCCGCTGCTCGCCGCGCGGGTCCTTCTTCTTGGCGAACACCCTGGTGTATTCCTCCTTGTGCCCCCACGGCCCGTGCACCCCGTATTGCCAGAGGTTCAGGAAAAACGGCTCGTCGCGGTGCGCCTCGATGAATTCCAGGGCCTCGTCGGTGAGGCGGTCCGTGATGTACTCGCCCTCCGGACCGTCGGTGATGTTGCCCACCTTGTGCTGGGCCGTCGGCCGGCCGTCCGGATGCACCCCGTAGGGCGAGAAGTAACTCGGCGGCCCCGGGTCCGGCGCGCAGTGCCAGGTCGTCTCGAAGCCGTGGCGGTCCGGGCGATGCGGCGCCGTCAGCCCGAGGTGCCACTTCCCGAAGTGCCCGGTGCGGTAGCCGGCCTCCCGCAGGACTTCCGCGAGCGTGACGAGCGCCGGGTCGAGGTAGTTCCTGCCCCCGGGGTAGATGAACTTCTTGTTCGCGGCGGCCTTTTCAGGATAGCGCGAGGCCCCCGGTTCGGCCGGCGGCCGGTGCCCGGTGGCCGAGGTCACCCCGTGCCGCGACGAATACTGACCGCTCAGGATCGAGGCCCGGCAGGGCGAACACAGCGGCAGGGCGTAGGCGTCCGTGAAGCGCATCGACTGCTTCGCCAACCGCGACATGTGCGGGGTCTCGTAGTATTGCGACCCGTAGGGCTCGGAGTCCATCCACCCCATGTCATCGACGAGGAAGAGGACGATGTTCGGCTTCGCGGCGGAAAGGACCGGAGCGCAGAGGATCACGCCGAGCGTCAGGAACGTTTTCATGGGAGGTATCACCGGCTGGCGGGGGCGGAAGGGGGCCGGATTCCGCCCGCCGATCCTTCACCCGGGCAGGCTAGCCGCGGAGACGGAGCGGAGTCAACAAAGGGGGATCGCCAAGGCCCGTTCTTGACGGAGGCTTGCTCCCGGCGGGCCGCCCGCATCCAGGGTTCTCCTGCCCGCCCCCTGATCCCGTGCGCATCGGGTCACGGCGCGGGCGTGCCGGTCGTGCCGTAGCGGAGCCGGTAGAATTGTTTCGGCGGGTTGGCCGCCGGCTGCTTGAGGTACAAGTTCAGCTTGGGGCGATCGGCCGCCGTCGCGTTCTCGGCGGCGGAAATCGTATAGCGCTGGTTGTTCACGCCGATGTCGGCGGTCGGGTTGACGCGCAGGAAGATGTACTTCCCGCCGGCGTAGGAGGGATTTTCCTCGTAGAACGCCTGGAGGTACTGGGTCAACCCGCTGATCGGGCTGGACGTCACGGTTTGCCCGGCGTTGCTCGTGGTGAAATCGCAGATCGCATCCTGGAGCTTGATCACATCCGGATTGCCGCTGGGCGTTTCGCTGTATTCCAGGACGGGAGTGGTGTTGTCCCTGATCCCGAGCACCCAGAGATCCGCGTCCCATTGGGCGAAGGTGCGCACCACGGTGACCTCCAGTTCCGCGAGGGCGACCTGCAGCGGCGCGGCGACCACCGGCAGCTCGAACACGAGGACCGCGTTGCGGCCGCCGACCGGCGTGATGGAACCGACGCGCAAGGTGTCAATACCCTGGACCGCCGTCACCGGTGGCCCTTCCGCAAGGACATAGTCGGCGGCGTCACCGTTGACCGTCTGGCTGCTGGTGAAGCCGGCGTTGATGAGACTGAGAGTGGTGGGTGTGCCTCCCCCCTCGAAGGTCCCCGACACCTGCCAGTTCGCCATGTCGGGGGAATTCTCGATCTGGAAGAGGGACGCGTCACCCGACTGGACGGTCATCGAGCCGCCTTGCGAGCCCGGGGAGGATTCCGTGATCTTCAGGAACCCGAGTTCCTCCGCGGTCTCGAACATCTCCGCATCCAGGGACTCGAGGTCACTCGCGTAGGAAGGGGAGGCGAACTCGTTGGAGATCTCGTAGGGGTCGGCGTCGTCGCTGGCATCATAGAGTTCGTGCCAGGTGGCGTCATCCGCGTAGTAGACGAGCTTGAGACCATCGGATCGCCGCAGCCCGAGGTGGGGAACGACGTTGGCGGCGGGGAATTCCGGATCGATGTTGTAGGAGAAGATGAAGGAATCCCGCCAGTCCGGCGGAACGGAACCGGTGAGAAACGGGAGGAGACTGCGCCCCTGCATGCCCGCCGGGATGGGAACCCCGGCAATGTCCAGGATCGTCGGCGCCAGGTCCAGGTTCAGCGCGATCTGATCCACGAGAAGGGGACCGGGCTGAACCACGGGGTAGCGAATCATGAGCGGAACCCGGAGGCTCTCCTCGTAGGCGGCCCGCTTGTCCCCGAGGCCGTGTTCGCCGCGGAAGAACCCGTTGTCACTGACGTAGAACACCGCGGTGTCATTGGCGATCCCCAGGGTGTCGAGGTGGGTGAGCACGCCGCCGATGTTCTGGTCGATGCCAACCACGGTGCGCATGTAGTCGCGCAGCTCGCCGAGGTCCGATCCCCCGTTGGCGCCCGGCGCGAAGGGCGGCGGAACGGTGAGATTGGGAACCGAGGCGGGCGTGTCCGTCGAGAACAGGCCGGAGGTCCGGGCCGGCGGCTGCCAGGGCTGGTGCGGGGTCTTGAAGCCGAGGACCGCCAGGAAGGGACGTCCCGTGGCATTCTTCGCCGTGATGAAGTCGATGGCATTCTGCGTCGAGACGTCGTCGACCCAGTCGGTGGCGGAGGTGGTGAAGAGCAGATCGCCGAGCTCATCGAAGAACTCCGTGCTGAAATAGGTGCCCTGCCCGTTGAAGGTGACGGCGGCATCGAACCCGGGCCGTTGTTGCTGGGTGCCCATGTGCCATTTGCCGAAGTATCCGGTCGCGTAGTCCTCCGCCTGCAGCAGGGTGGCATAGGTCTCGCCCGAGGCGGGAAAGTCGGTGAAGTTGTCCGTCACCCCGTGAATGTGGGGGTACTGGCCGGTCAGCATGGTGGCCCGCGACGGTGAGCAGATGGAAAACACCACGAAGGCATTGTTGAAATGCACGCCCTCGTTCGTCAGCCGGTCCATGTTGGGAGTCTGTGCCGTCGGGCTGGCCAGCCACGGAAAGCGGGCGGTGCGTCCGCTGGCCCCGATCGTCGACTGCATGTAGCTGGTGGCATCCCAGCGCTGATCGTCCGCGATGATCACGATGATGTCGGGGCCGCCCGGGCCGGTATAGGGATCCTCCGTGGGATGCTCAGCAACAAATGTCAATTCCTTCTGACTGTCCCGTTTTCGTCCCCTTTTCCCTGATTGGCTCCCGGGGGTGTTTCAGCCTGAAATGCGATATTCAAACTGGACGAATCCCTGAAATATTCTACTTGTAGAACACGTTCTGCAATTAGCACGGCCTTGTGTCCACCCAAAAACCGAAGAACTTGAAGCCTGCATGAAAGTCGATACCGCCATCGCCGCCGCTACCGAATCACCCGGTTCCGTTCCGGCCCTTGATCGGACCCTTGATATTTTGGAGGCGCTGAGCACTACCGCGAACGGCCTCACTCTCTCGGAGTTGAGCAGTCACCTCGGGATCCCGAAGAACGCAGTTTTTCGGATCACTCAGACCCTGCTGGCGCGGCGCTACCTCTCCCGGGACGCAGAAACGATGGCCTTTCGGCTGACCGGGCAGTGGCTGAGGCTGGCCATGCCCCGCGTGGGCGGCATGAGTCTGGCCGCGCTCGCCCGCCCCGCCATGACGGCGCTCCGGGATGCCACGGGCGAAACGATTCAGTTCGGTGTCCTCACTGGCGAGGAGGGAACGCTCATCGAACAAGTCGAGGGAACGCAACCCCTGAGGATCGTGGTGGACCTGGGACTTCGCTTCGGCCTCTACGACAATGCCCCGGGAAAACTCCTCCTGGCCAACCAGCCCGAGGAGGTGCGCGAAAGCATTCTCTCGCGGATCCAGCTGTCCGCCAGCACCCCGAACACCATCACGAGCAAGTCCGAGCTGCGCAAGGAGTGTGCGCGCATCACCTCACAGGGCTACTCGATCGACGACGCCGAAGCCAACGAAGGGGTGCACTGTGTCGCTGCCCCGGTCTTGAGCGAACACGAGGGCGTGGTGGCCGCTCTCTGGATCACGGGCCCGGCCAAGCGGCTCCCCAAGAGCCGCTTCCGGGAGCTTGGAAACCAGGTCAGGGCGGCCGCCGGGCAGGTTTCACGGCAACTCGCAGAACTGGGATAGTCCATGAATCGAATCCCCCTGAAACTTCTCTTCTCGCTGACCGCGGGCGCAACCGCCTTCGCCAACCCCGCCTTTGTGCGGGAGGAGCAGGCCATCGAGGTGCTGGAGTACTACTGCTTCGAGTGCCACGACGACGCCACCAAGAAGGGGGAGTTCAACATGGAGAAGCTCCTCGAGGAGGGCGACTTTGACGGAGCCCTCATGTTTGAGAACCTCCTCACCGGGAAGATGCCCCCGGCGAAAAAGGAACAGCCGGATGCCGAGGAGAAACAGGCCGTGCTTGAGTGGTTGGCCCAGCGGAAGAAGGCCGAGGCTCCGAAATCCTACCGCCGAATCAGCCGGCACGAGTTCGTGCACTCGCTCAATGACCTCCTCGGCACGAACCTGGACCTGGCCGATGAGATCCCGGAGGACCGGGGCACCAACTACTTTGATTCCAACCGCAAGATCCGGTTGAGCCGGGAAATGCTGGGGTCCTACTTTTCCATCGCCGACGAGATGCTCGACCAGGCTTTTCCCGCCGAGGGATTCCCCGCGGAACAAACCTGGGTCACCAGCAAGGTCCGCGACAGTCACGAGACCTACCGGATCTACCATCGCCCCTATGAAGAGGGGACCTTGTTTTCATGGACCCGGGCGAACAACGGCAACAGCTATTCCTTCTTCTACGAGGGCTTCGATCCTCCGGTGGCGGGATGGTATGAGCTGACCTTTGACGCGGCCAAGGTGGCCGACTTCGAGGACGACATGAGCCTGCAGGTTCATGCCGGGAAGTACTACTACGCCGATGACCGCCCGCAGCCGCAGCGATTGCTCGGGGTGATTTCACTGGCAAACAAGGAGCTCGAATCCCGCACCATCCGCGCCTACCTGCGACCGGGCGAAAGCGTTTCCGTCCACTGTTTCTCCCAGCACAACTTCCGCCAGAAGAACCCGAAGGAGGGCATCTACATCAAGCAGCTCAAGGCGCAGGGCCCTCTACTCGAGGCGTGGCCGCCGGCTTCCTTTGCCCGCACCTTCGAGGGACTGCCCGTCAAGGCCGGTGCGCGAGCGGTGCAGAAAGGCGATGGTTTCGAAACCAATCTCCAGAAGATCGGGGGCAAGGTCACCGTGAGCAGTTTCCAGGAGGGAATGGAGAAGGAGAAGATGCAGGACGGATCCAACCTGACATTCTGGCACACGCAATACACCCCCACCGTGGCGAAACCGCCGCACTATGTGATCTTCGAGAACCCCGCGGGAGCTGAGATCGAAGGTCTGTCCTTCGCCACCTGGTCGGGCGGCAATGGCAACGGACTGGTCAAGGGCTACGAGATCTACTTCTCGGAGGATGGTGAGTCTTGGGGCGAGAAGGTGATGGCGGGCGGACTGGACGTGCGCCTGGCCAATGAACAGCCCATCATCTTTCCCGCGAAGACGAAGAGCCGCTTCATCAAGTTCCTCGCCACCGACTCCGTGCAACTGGACAAGAAGTCGATTGCCTCGGTCGGCAAGCTCGACGTGATCACCGCCTTCGAGAAGTCTGTCACAACCTCGCAGGTCAACGTCGCCTCCGACTCTCCCGAGGACCTGCAGGAGGTCGGGCGGCGCTTTGCCGAGCGCGCCTTCTCTTCCAAGCTCACCGACGAAGATCTCGAACCCTACTTTGAAGTCGGGCTGAGGCGTCTCGCCGAAGATGGCGACCTCGTTCAAGCCACCAAGGTCGCGCTCAAGGCCATCCTCTGCTCACCCCGCTTCCTCATGGCACCGGGCGAGCACGCCAATCCGTCCTTTGCCAAGGCTGCCGACCTCGCCCGCACCCTCTGGCTCTCGGTGCCCGACGAGGAACTCCTCGGCCTCGCGGCAAAGAATGAACTCCATGGGGACACCCTCCGCACTCAGATCCACCGCATGCTCGAAGACCCGCGGAGTGAGCGCATGGTCCGCTCCTTCAGCGACCAATGGCTGAACCTGCGGGGGCTCAACAAGGTGACCCCCTCGCTCAAGCTCTACCCGCTCTTCGACGACCTCCTGAACTACTACCTTCCGATCGAGACCCGCAGCTACCTCGCGCACTTGATCGAGGAAAACCTGCCCGCGGCAACCCTCATCGACTCCGACTTCTCCTTCCTCAACCAGCGCCTCGCCCGGCACTACGGAATCAAAGGGGTGACCGGCCAGAATCTGCGCAAGGTGAACTTCCCATCGGACTCACCCCGGGGCGGACTGCTGACGATGGCCAGCGTGCTCAAGGTCACCACGGACGGCTTCGACACCTCTCCCATCCTGCGGGGCGCCTGGATTTCTAAGAACATCGTGGGCACTCCCCTCTCCCCTCCCCCTGAAAGCGTCCCCGCCCTCGAGCCCGAGCACGGCAAGGAGGCCAAGACGCTCAAGGAGCAGATCGAACAGCACAAGGAGAACAAGACCTGCTACGCCTGCCACAAGAGCATCGATCCCTACGGTTATGCCCTGGAGAGCTTCGACGCCACCGGCGAGTGGCGCGAAAACTACAAGGTCAAGCAGCGGCACGGCGGCACCTTCCAGTACCGCCCCAAGGGCTACTTCAAGGTGGGCGGTGTCGTCGATTCCTCGGGCGAGATCGACGAGCACAAGTTCGACGACATCTTCGGACTCAAGAAGGTCCTCCTCGCCGGGGAGCGCAAGATCGCCTACAATTTCGCAAAGAAATATTTCGAGTACGCCAAAGGCCACAAACCGGACCTGGCCCAGCGCCTTTACCTCTGGAATCACCTCGGGGAGGATCCCGAAAACAGTCGCTTGAAGGATCTGATCAGCGAGACGTTAATCTATACCCTGAGCGAAGACGAGCGATGAGCCACTACAGCCGACGAGAATTCCTGAAATTCGGGGCCGCCCTGCCGCTGGCCCTGCAGTCGCTCGACCTGCGCGCCGCCACCGCCGCGGCTGCCAAGGCACCGCCCAAGCGCATCATCTTCATCTGCAACTCGCTCGGCTTCTACGAACCGAATTTCTTCCCGGCCAAGCGCGGAGACATCGACACTTCGCCCTATCTCAAGGATCTCGCAGTGCGGGAGAAGATGACGGTCTTCCAGAACCTCTTCCACCCGGGCATGGACACGAGCAACCATGACTCGGAAAAGTCCTTCCTCACCGGCGCGCCCAGTCCCGAGGCCACCAACTTCACCAACACCATTTCGCTCGACCAGATCCTCGCGCGCGAGATGGGCGGCGACACCCGCTTCCCCTTCCTCTCCTTCAGCATCTACGACCGCGGTTGGGGCTGCTCCTGGAACGACCGGGGTGTGGCCATCCCACCCATGCACGACGAGCGGCAGATCTTCGACAAGCTCTTCGGCGAGGAGGACCTGAGCGCCAAGCGCCGGCAGATCGAGAACGACCAGCACGTCGTGAAGTGCCTCTACCGCGACATGGCGCAACTTGAGGAGAACGGCGGCGACCAGACGAAGATCGAGTCCTACCGTACCATCATTGCGGAGCTGGAAGCCCAGCTCAAGCACGAGGAATTCTGGCTGGAAACCAAGAAGCCCGAGGTGCCCGACACCCTCATCGAGGACCAGGAATTCGCCTTCTCGGCCAAGATCCGGAACCTCTTCGAGCTCTCCAAGCTCGCCTTCCAGACCGACTCGACCCGCGTCATCACGATCTCACTCGACTGGATCTACGGCGCCATCACGGTACCCGGCGCCACCGGTGGCTGGCACACCCTCTCCCACCACGGCGGCAAGGCCGACGCCCTCGAGAAGCTCAGCCGCATCGAGGTCGACGTCATGAAACACCTCAACGAGTTCCTGAGCGAGCTCGACGGCATCGAGGAAGAGGGCGGATCTTTGCTCGACCACACCACCGTGGTCATCGGGAGCAATTTTGGGGACGCCTCCAACCACACCTGCAACAACCTGCCCACCATCGTGGCTGGCGGCGGCTACCAGCACCAGGCCCACACCGTCCTCGAGAAGCCCACCCCGCTCTGCAACCTCTACCTCGACCTCCTGCATCAGCACAACGTGGATGCGGGCAGCTTCGGCAGCAGCACGAAGGCGATGGAGCTGTTGAAAAGTTGACCGGACCTGGGAAGCGCCTGCCCAAGAGCCGCTTCCGCGAAATTGGGAGAGTCCATGAATCGAATCCCTCTCGCGCTTCTTTTCCTGCTGGCCGCAGGCGCACCCGCCTCCGGCAATCCGGCCTTCGTGCGGGAAGAGCAGGCCATCGAGGTTCTCGAATACTACTGTTTCGAGTGCCACGACGCCGCCACCAAGAAGGGCGATTTCAACATGGAGAAACTCATCGAGGAGGGAGAACTCGACGGAGCCCTCATGTTCGAAAACCTCCTCACCGGGAGAATGCCCCCGGCAAAGAAGGAGCAGCCGGATGCGGGGGAAAAGCGAACGGTGCTGGAGTGGCTGGCCGCGAGGAAGCAGGCCGACAGCCCGAAATCCTTCCGCCGCATCAGCCGGCACGAATTCGTCCACGCCGTCAACGACCTCCTCGGCACCGACCTCGACCTCACGGCCGAGATTCCCGAGGACAGGGGGACCAACGACGTTGACTCGAACCGGAGAATCCAGCTGAGCCGGGAGGTTCTCGAATCCTACTTCGCAGTCGCGGATGAAATGCTCGATCACGCCTTTCCCGCCGAAGGGTTCGAGGCTGATCGCACCTGGGTGACCAGCAAGGTCAAGGAGAGCCATACCACCTACCGCATCTACCATCGCCCCTACAAGGAGGGCATCCTGTTTTCGTGGATGCGAAGCAACATCGGCATCAGGTATTCCTATTTCTACGATGGCTTCGATCCCCCCGTGGCAGGCTGGTACGACCTGACCTTTGACGCGGCCACGGTGGGCGAGTTCGAAGATGACATGAGCCTGATGGTTCTCATTGCTAAGAAATCGCTTTTTCAGGCCGGGTTTCCTGGAGGCTCCGGGGCCCCCTCTTCGTCGAGACTTCGAAGGACAAGCCGGGGAGGTGGGGGTGCAACGTGACCGCCGCCAAGCTCCTCGCGCGAATCGCGTCGGTCCCTGTTTAGGCGCCCGCCGAAATGGTTGCGGGAAATCTGTGTCGGAGCGGGACTTGATGAACTGCGTTTCTGGCCCCGGGAGGGGCCGAACATCCTAGCCGCGGGTGCAACCCGCGGATCGGTGAACCCATCATCCTCAGCACCCCGGCAGGGGTGCCACAAGCCGGTCGATGCGCTTCCTTCTGTCCCGGCGCTCCCCGATGGACACCTATGCGTGGAGCGCCGGAGGGAGATTGATGGCGAGCTTAAGCAGACAATGCCAACGCCTACAAGTCTGGCGCTCCTAGACAACACCCCTTTTCTCATAGGGGCCAGAACACCATGCGTACCATGCGACCATGCAGAATTAGCCGATCTCGTAGCGCCGGGAGTGACCTCTCTACGGTTTCCGGATTGGAAACCTGCATTCAGCGCGCTGAATCATTTGTCGATTATCATACCCTCGCAATTCCAGTAGGTGTCAGTCAAGGTTTTTAGCAACTTGCAGGTTGTGCCGGCGGCCTTCTCGCCTTCCTTCGGTCTGGTCCAGGTTTTATCTTGGGTTGGTATTCCATCTCGGCACGGAAAGCCGTGCCGAGAAGCGTTCGGCTCTATATTCTGGATGATCGACAAGGCAGGACTGTCGGCACTTCAAGCCGTGCCGCTCCTGGCCCCGATTGCATCGCACGGGGGAACCGCCCCGGGCGAGAGGGCGGCCGCCGGTGCGGATTTCCTACGGTGCCGGGGTCACCGTCGCCTGGAAGTAGCCCTCGGCGAGTCCCTCGTCCACGGAGCCTTCCAGGATGAACGACTTGTATTCGTAGCCCGCAGGCGCGGACGGGAGACCGGTGGTGATTACGGTGGTGCCTTCGAGGACGTTCACGGCCCCCGAAACCGGGAGGGTGGCACTGCCCGCGATGCTGTAGGCCACTCCATCCACCGTGGTGGTGGCGGGGGGGCCGGAGTAGCTCCAGGTTCCGCCGGCACGCACCAGCACGGTGAGGACGCCGTCCGCATCGGCGTCCCCGTCGGCGTCGGCGTTGAACGCGTGCATGAGCGAGTCGTCGTCGCCGCCATTGAGCGGATCCCCGCCGAAGGCGAACTCGTAGAAGTTGTTCCGGCCGCCGCCGTCCGGGTCGTCGCCCGGGCCGTTCTCCTTGCCGGGCGTGCCGTCGAGGCCCTTCGATTCCGCCCACGTTTCGAACACCGTGGGCGGCTCGGCAATGGCACTCACCGTCAGGTCCGCCGACATGGCGTAGAACCTCCACTGGCCGGACGCGGATCCATTGAAGCGGCGGATCGTTCGCCCGGAGGTGTTGGCCCGGGTGTTGCCGTGGGTGATCTTCGGGGGGTTCTCGGTCGAACCGCCCAGGAAGCGGCTCGATTCACTCGTGCCGTTCTCGAGGCTTCCCGTCGCCACGTTGGGACCGAAGGTGCCGGAGGTGTTCTCGACGCCGTTCTCGTCAAAGGTCGGGGACCAGTACATGTTCTGGCCGTTGGGAGACGACGCCGCCGGGAACCGCAGCGGGAAGGGCCCCCCGTCCCAGAGTTCCGCGTTCGAGGAAACGAGAACCGTTTCCCCGTCCATGATCAGCAGCGGCACTCCCGCGCCGGCGCTCAGGTCATCGGTCCCCGTGTTCACCCGCGCGTTCACGCTCTGGGTCGAGCCGATCACCCTCCATTCGGCGGTGCCGAGGTCAGGGAAGGCGGTGGAGCTGTCCGCCACCTGGTTCACGAAATCATTGTAGAAGTTGATATCGGTGGAATCCGCGGTGGTCGTGGTGCTCGTCACGAAGGCGAGCCGGTAGGTGTCGCCGGCCGCCCATGCGACGCCCGTCTTGGGATTGATTCCCCCGTTGGCATACGGTTTCCAGACCCCGAGCTCCCCCTTGAGCGTCGGGGTGGGAAAGACGTCGATGACGGTGTCGTCGGGGCTGGCGGACCCGGGATCGAGGGCGTTGCCCGCGAGGTCCTCGAGGGTCGCCCCGGCGGAGATCCGCAACTGGAGGGTGCCGGCGCCCCCCGGGTTGGCCTCGACCTCGAAGACGGCGGGGTCTCCGGTGGCGCTCACGCTGACGATGGTCGCGGCGGGGGATCCCGCGTTGTCGAAGTCCCCGGGGTCCAGCGTCGCGGCATCCATGCCCTCGCTGAAGGTCACGGTATACAGCACGGCGTCGGTCTCAAAGATCGGGCCGCCGCCGACGTCGTCGCCGATGGAGACCAGCGTCGGGGGAACGGTCTCCCCGTTGATGGTGATGACGGTGTCGTCGGTGATGGCGGAGCTGGTGTCGAGGCCGTTGCCTGAGAGGTCCCGGAGGTCGGCCCCCGCATTGACCTGCAGCTGGAGCGTGCCGCTGCCGACGGTGGAAACGACGACTTCGATGATCGAAAGGTCGCAGGCCGGGGTGGCGCTCTCGATGGTGGCGATCACGCTGCCGGCATTCCCGAAGTCGCTCGCGTCGATGGTGGAGGGGTCCATGGGCTCGCTGAATGTCACGGTGAAGGTCACGAGTTCGCCGTCGGGGACGGGTCCGCCGCCCTTGTCATCGACGATGTCGCTGCCCGCGAGCGTCGGGGCGATGATGTCCCCGGGCAGCGGGTCGGTCGTGGCGCAGGCTTCCGGCGAGGGCCTCCCGGTGAAGCTCCCCACCCGCATCGTCACGGTGTAGCCGTAATGCGTTCCGGCCTGGAGGCCGGTGTCGGTGTAGTTCGGGCTGGTCTGCCAGCCGCTGGACGTCCCTCCGGGGTTCCCGGTCGTCTCGGTAAAGAGGTACTCCACCGGGCTTTCCAGGCTGAAGCCCGTGGTCGCGGTCATGTCGATGGAGGTGAAGCTGCCCGCGGCCGGGGCGGCCGCGAAGCTGGCCGGGTCGGGCATCACGGGCGCCCACGTGTAGAGCACCTCGGGGTCGGCGGGGAGCCCGTTGACCTCCGCGTCCGGGGTGAGCAGGAGCTCGACCCGCGTCACCTCCCCGTCGGCGGCGGGCAGGTTGAGCGCCTCCGTCTTGAGGCTGCTGCCGGCGAGCGGATCCAGCCCGGGTTCCCAGGGGGCCGCGAGCATGTAGATCTTTTCCACCCCGCCCTGCTGGATCCGCAGGCTGACATCGCATCCGTTGCCGGGGGCGAAGCCCGTGGAAATCGCGTCGGCCCGGTCGCTGGCGCTGGTCGGATCGAAGAGCCTGATCAGGCCGCCGCTGAAGGGGCCGATGGGCGGGTAGACCATGTTCACGTCCGGGTTGGCGCCGGAGATCGAGGCCAGGACACTGACCACCTGCACGTCCCGCTCGAGGGGGTACTGCACGCCGTTGTTGCTGACGTAGTTGCTGTAGTCCCCCGCGGCTTGATTCCATGATCCGTACTGCCCGGCGACGTCATCCCAAACGAGGACGTGGCCCTCGAGGTAGTTTCGCATCTGGTTCATCGAGTAGTCGGAGAAGTGGTTCAGGAGGAACGGCGGTTCCTGGAAGCCGGTTCCGCCTCCCTGCATCGGGTCCGCCTTGTAGGTGCCGGTCGGCTTTCCGCCGGCGTTGCCCGGCTGCACGGTGGCCGGGATGAAGGTCTGGCTGGGGAGATCGAATGCCCAGGTCGGTCCCGCGTGGGTGTCGTTGTAGATGGCCGGCGCCGAGATGCCGTGCATGTCACCCTTGTAGGGATAGGATCCGTTGTCGCCCCAGTGCGGCAGGGAGAGCGCATGACCGAGCTCGTGATGAAGAATGCCGTGCGCGGTTCCGTTCCCCACTCCCGCGAACCCGCCCGCCTGGCCGCCGGCGCCCACGCCATAGATGTTGGTGTAGTAGAGGCTGATCCGCCCGCTCCGGCCCGCGGCCCTCTTGAGCGCCCCGTTCCACGCCAGGGCTGCGGCTTGTTCGCCATCGAAACTGATTCCGGTCTGGGACTGGTAGTCCGCTCGGGAGGTGACCCGGGCGGCCGGCACCCCGGCCCGGGGAGGAATGACCAGTTCGGGGAAGACGACGTGCGGGATGCGCCGGACCTCCAGCTCCGCCACGGGCCACTTGGCCTCCAGCTCGTCCAGCGTTCCGGCGGGGTAGTCGCCGTTGGTGTCGGAAAAATACTGCACGTCAAACATCGTCATGATGACCTTGGTGGGGGCGCCGATCTCCAGGTTGGGGAAGTCGACGCTCGCCGCACCCGCGGTCACGGTCACCTCCAGCCCTGGTTGCACCCATGCCGCCGGGATGATGGCGGTGAAGCTGTCGGAAAAGGAATGCTGAACCACCCCGGGCCCGTCGGGAACGGAGGCGGGCAGGGTGGACGGACCCGTGAGGGGCACGTTGAGAATGGCGCCACCCAGGTCGAGGGTGGCGGTCACCGCCGGGGAGGCGGGGGTTCCCGGATCCACCACATGCGCCTTGATGAGAGCGTCCCGATTGCTCACCAGGCCGAAGTAGGGATTGGTTGGCTTTTGCACGTGGGTCTGCGCGAAATAAACGGCGTCGATGGACGTCTGCGCGTGGGATGCGGGGGACACCGCGAGGACCATGCCCACGGTCGCGAGGATGGGGAGGGCGCTGCGAAAGCGCGATTTGTTGCTCATGATTACTAGGGTGGCGATTGGAGGAAAACCTGCCGTCGAGGACACAGAGCCTCGATACGATCGTGGGCGCAGGAAAAGAAAAGCTAGCAGGGGGAACCGGGAGCGCCAGATCTTAGACCGGGCGCAAGGCACCTGGCGCCGGGCACTTGGCCCCGAGGACGCCCATCGCGTCACGCTGCCGCCCATCGCGGTCGAGGGGGGATCCGGAGGGCCCCACCGCCCCTCGCGCCAATCCCACCGAGGCGCCGGCCCAACCACGCACTTCCGTCCTTCCCCCGAGCCTCGGTCTGTCTCCCCGAATCTCGTCTGTCCCCGGAGCCTCGTCTGTCCCCCCGAGCCTCGTCTGTCCCCCCGAGCCTCGTCTGTCCCCCCGGGCCTCGTCTGTCCCCCCGAGCCTCGTCTGTCCCCCCGGGCCTCGTCTGTCCCCCCG
>JABDMC010000216.1 GCA_013001695.1 Akkermansiaceae bacterium | reverse complement strand
CGAAGGTCGCGCCGCGCCGCGCGAGGTCTTCGCGCCGGTTGGCATCGAGGCTGTCCCAGTGCGGGTTCGGGACGCCGGGAAAGCCGTTGGCGATGTCGTCGCGGTCGACCGGCACCTCCGAAAGGGGAGGGAGCGGCGCGTAGGGCGGGACGAGGCCCATCTCCTTTTGCCGGGCGAAGCGCTCCTCGCGCAGGACGTCCCAGCCCTTGCGGAAGACCGGGACGTACTTGTCGATCGACTCGACCGGGGCCTGGATCGGAAAGTGCGGCGAGGAATGGGCGAGGTAGAGGAACCACGGCTTCCTGCTTTGCGGGTCACCGTTGCCGGCTCCCTGCCGCCGCGCCTGGCGGAGAAACTCGAGGGCGTAGTCGGAGAAGACGTCCGTGACGTAGAACTCCCCGTCGTCGTAGGCGAGTTCGGGTTCGGTTCCCTCGGGAAGGCGGACGTAGAGGCCGGGGTCCCACTGGTTCTCGGAATGGGCCAGGAAGTTCTTGTAGCCGAAGTAATTCTGGAACCCCCGGGCGATGGGGCCCGGGGTGCCCATGTGCCACTTGCCGACCATCCACGTCGAGTAGCCGGCATCGCCGAGCAGTTCCGCAAGGGTCACGCAACTCGGGAGGAGGTGCCCGGTGTAGGCCGGTCCCCATCCCTTGCGCGGGTTGCGGTTCGCGAACGATCCGATTCCGGCCTGGTGGGGATGCAGGCCGGTCATCAGCGAGGCCCGCGACGGGCAGCAACGCGCCGAGTTGTAGAAGGCCGAAAACCGCACCCCGTTGGCGGCGAGACGATCGAGATGGGGCGTCGCGACCTCCCCGCCGTAACAGCCGAGGTCGGAGTAGCCGAGATCATCGGCAAGGATGAGCAGGACGTTCGGCCGGGACGCGGCCGACACGGAATGCCAGACGCAGGATGCGAGGAAAACGAGGACGAGGAATTTCATGGGTCGCGGGGCATGAGAGCCTACGCGCGGGGAAGACCGGGTCATTCAACGCGCTGGGCCGGGGCAGCCGGGGCGCCGGTTCTACTCTTTGCCGGAGAACCCGTAAAACAGGTTTTGGATCATGGGGCGCGGGCTAGCCGGTCCCGGTGGCGGGCGGAAGCGACTGCTCGAAGGACTCGAGGGCGATCCGGAGGCGGGCGGTTTCCTGCCGGAGGGCCGGGAGACAGGCGCGGGCCGCGTCGAGCTGGTCGTCGCGGGCGAAGTCATCAAGCTCGGTCGCGGCAGCCAGGGCGCGCGCCCCGCAGTAGTTTCCCAGGAAGCCCTTGAAGGAATGGGCGGCCGTGTGCAGGACATCCGGATCGCCGGCCTCCGCCGCGGCCGCCACCTCCTCGAGCATCTGGTCGCAGTCCTCATGGAAGATCGCGAGCAGCTCCCGGGTGAACTTGTCGGTGGTGACGAACTCGCGGAACTGTTCGGGGTCGAAGACGTCGGTGGGGCCGGGTGCGGCGTCCGGCCCGGTGGCCGCGGGCGGGTCCTCGCTGCCGGCGGCCTCCTGTCCATACTGCTCGACGGCCCGGGACAACTCGCTCGGGCGGATCGGCTTGGAAACGTAGTCGTCCATCCCGGAATCGAGGCAGCGTTGCCGGTCTCCCTTCATGGCGTGGGCCGTCATGGCGACGATGGGGACGTGGGCGCCATCCGCGCTCTCCCTCTTCCGGATCGCGATGGTGGCATCGAGCCCGTTCATCACCGGCATCTGGACGTCCATCAGCACCACGTCGAACTCCTCCCGGGCGGAGGCCTCCACCGCCTCCCGGCCGTTGTTCACGGTGACGACCTCGTGCCCGCGGCGTTGCAGGAGGCGCCGCGCCACGATCTGGTTCACGCGGCCGTCTTCCGCGAGCAGCACCTTGAGCGGCCGGATGCCGGCGGGCCGGGTGTCGAGGTCGGGCTCGTCGCTCGGATCGCTGAGGGCGCCGATCTTCAGGGCCTGCATGATGGCGGCGAGGAGGTCCGAGGGCCTCACGGGCTTCGGGAGGGAACGCTCGATCCCGAGGTTGCGCAATTCGCCCGACGTCATGGGATTTGCCGCCGACGAAAGGAGGAAGACCTTCGGGGGAGGGTCCCCGGATACCCTCTTCAGCCGCCGGGCCGTCTCCATGCCGTCCATGTCCGGCATCATGAAATCGAGGAAGACCAGGGGGAAGGGGTCGCCGTCCGCGACCGAGCGCTCGTAGGCGGCGAGGCCCTCCGGCCCGCCCTGGCACAAGACCGGGGCGAGGCGCCAGCCTTCGAGGATCTCCCCGAGGATGCGGCGGTTCGTATCGTTGTCGTCGATGACAAGGCCGCGCATGCCCTCGAGCGAACCGATCAACTCGTCCGGTGCCGGAACCGCCTCGTCGGTGACCTGCAGGCGAATCACGAAGTGGAAGGTGCTTCCCGACCCCGGAACGCTCTCGACCCAGATGCGTCCGCCCATGCGCTCGACGATCTGCCGGCAAATGGCGAGGCCCAGACCGGTTCCGCCGAATTTCCGGGTGGTCGAGGAATCGGCCTGGGTGAACTCCCGGAAGACGGATTCGAGCTGGTCTTCCGGAATGCCGATCCCGGTGTCACGCACCGAAAACTGGAGCGCGACCTCGTCGTCGTGGCGCGACTCGACCTCGATATGGACCACCACCTCGCCCTCGTGGGTGAACTTGATGGCGTTGCCCACGAGATTCGTGAGGACCTGCCGGAGGCGCCCGGAATCGCCGCACACCACCGCGGGAACCTCGGCATCGACGTCGTAGGCGAGTTCGAGCCCCTTCTGCGAGGCGCGCAGCGACAGGATGTGCAGGGTGTCGCCCACCGACTCCCGGAGATCGAAGTCGACGGCCTCGAGGTCGAGGCGCCCGGCCTCGATCTTGGAAAAATCGAGGATGTCATTGAGAATCTGGAGGAGGGAATCGCCGGAATCCTTGATGACCTCGAGGGATTCGCGCTGCTCCCGGGTCAGGGTCGAGGCGAGCAGCAGGTCCGTCATGCCCAGGATACCGTTCATGGGGGTGCGGATCTCATGACTCATGTTGGCGAGAAACTCGCTCTTGGCGCGGTTGGCTTCCTCCGCGACGCGCCGGGCGTTGATGAAATCCTCGGTCTTGCGGGTGATCTCCGAGTTGAGTTCACCGGTGTGCATGATGACTTTCCCCGCCAGGGGGCGCAGAAGGAGCATCATGCCGAAGGTGCCCAACAGGATGAGGCCCCCGATGAGCGCCCCGACGAGAAATATGCGCTTCCGGGTGCTGGCGTAGAGCTCGGCCCGGTTCATCATGACCAGGATGCCCCACGACGCTTCCTCGAGCGGGGCGTGCGCCACCAGGACACCGCGCGCGGATTTCTCCGCGGAATGCAGGACGCCCACCTTGCCGTCCCGCGCCTGCCCAAGCGCCTCCCGCAGCGGGAAGGAGGAGGTCTCGCCATCGCTGCCGTCCCGCAAGTGGAAGAAGATGC
>JABDMC010000201.1 GCA_013001695.1 Akkermansiaceae bacterium | reverse complement strand
GGGCAAGGTCGAGATGCGGAGCGGCATCTTCGAGGCCCTCGTGGAAGGGTACCTTGCGTCCGCGGGCGACGTGTTGAATGACGCCGAGGTCGCGCACCTCGCGTTTTCGGGCCGCCTCATCGCGCTGGAGCTCGGGATGCGGTTTCTCGGCGACCACCTGAACGGGGACCGCTATTTCCGGGTGCACCGGCCGGGGCACAACCTCGACCGGGCCCGCACCCAGTTGAAGCTGGCCCGCTGCATCGAGCAGTGCGAGGGCGAGATGGCGAACTTCGTCCGCAAGGTGGCGAAATCCCGCTAGTGCGGCTACCACGAGTCGCAGGCGATCCCGCGGCGCGCCAGAACCCGGCGCCAGTCGGCCCCGGCCAGCCCGGCGCGCAGGAGGGCGTCGCGCCAGTCGCTGCGGGCCGCGGCGAACTCGTGGTCGAAGCGCCTGATGTGGCCGCCGGACAACCACAGGAGGGCCACGTGCACCCGGGGCGGCGGACCGAATTCCTCCCCCGGGAAGACCGTGGCCTCGAGGGTGCACCGGACGTACTCGGCGTCGTCGGTGTTCTCGAAGGTGCGCCGGATCTCGGCGCGGACGGAGGATTCCAGCGGGGCCGCCATGGCGGGGCACATGATAGCAGACGGCCCGGAGCGGCGCCACCGCGGGGTGATCCGCGGGGCGCTATTCCTTCACGGGCACGGCCGCCTTCCGGAACTGCGGGGGCAACGCCATGATGAGACGCGGAGTCTCGAGGTCGGTGGGCATGCGCTCCAAGGCGCGCCGGTAGTCGGCGGCCGCCTTGTCGAACTGCCGCAGGGAGGCATGGGCCTTGCCGCGCACCCGGAACAGCACCGCGAAGGCCTTGCCCTGGTCGGTGTTGATCGCCTGGCTGAGGGTGTCGATGACCTCCGTGACGCGGTCGATGGCCTTCTGCGGCTTCTTGAGCTCGATGAGGGCGTAGGCGTTGTACTGCTCGCAGAACATGAACGAGTTCAGGCTGCGGGCCACGATGTACTTCCGGTGCTTGCTCTCGCGATTGTGGGCGAAGATCTTGCCCATGGTCTTGCGCACCTGGACCTGCCGGTCGATGACGGAATGGTACTTGCGCTGCGAGAAGTCGATAGCCTGCACGTACGACTGGCAGCGCACGTGGAGGGGATACTTTTTCCGGATGTCGGCGACGAGGTCGCGCGCCGAGTTCCACGTCGAGGCGCGCTGCGCGGAGAGGGCCGCGAGGCCGGCCGCCACGGCCGTCGCCCCGATGGCGAAGTTGCGGGGGCGGATGCGCGGCACCACCGTCACCCCGGCGAAGAAGGTCACCAGCATCGCGAGCCAGGGCATCGCCGGGTAGGTGCGGTACTCGACGAAGGGCTCCTGGTTGCGGAAGAGGAAGCGCGCGAGGAGGGGGGCCAGGGTGAGGGCCAGCAGCATGCAGTAGGCGCGGTGCCGGCGGAAGAGGTAGACGTTGAAGGCGATCAGCAGCACGATCCCGGTGGCGCCGACCCACGCCCCCACGTCGCCGGTGGACTGCGTGATGGGGATCCAGTGGTCACTGCAGAGGCGGACCGGGAGGAACATCCGCCAGAGGTAGGACCAGAAGACGCGGGCCTGGGTAAGGAGGTGCCAGCCCATCTCGGGGTCGTTGAAGATGCGCTTGATGAAGTAGAAGAGGCCGTAGTTGCTCATCCAGTAGAAGATGAAGCCGAGGGAGGCCGTGAGGATGAGGCCCGCCGAAATGGTGACCGCCGTGGCGGCGGGGGAGCGCCACATGCGCAGGCTGCGGGCGAGGGCCGGAAGCGATTTCCACGGGCAGAGGACGATCGCGATGATGGCGAGATTGGCCACGGCGTGCGCGATGCCGGGTTGCTTGGAAACGGCCGCGAGGGCGGTGGCCAGGAAGGTGGCCAGGAGCCACCAGAGGCTGCCGAAGAGACGCAGTTTCGAGCGGGTCCCGGGCGGATCGCCCGAGGCGATGACCGGCAGCCACCACTCGCGGGCGGTGTTGATGGCGCGGAATAGCGCGCCGACCGAGAGCACCAGGAAAAGGTTCATGAAGGCGATGGTGGCCTGCGAGGCGTAGTTGACGACCTCGCTGTTGAGGGTGTGCACCACGAAGATGACGGCCGACCAGAAGGCGAAGGAATTGGCGATGGGAGTCTTGGCGAGGAGCCCCTTGATCTCGTTGAGACGCGCAAACTCGCGGGCCGCGAAGTAGGTTGCGAGGGCGGTGAGGATGTGGATCGTGAGGTTGACGGCATGGAAGGCCGGGGCCTTGAAGCCCACCGACTTGTGGAGGATGATCCAGACGGTGTAGGGGATGACGCGGTGGCCGGTGGCCTTGGTGGCCTTGTCGAACCAGTCGGCGTTGTGGACCCGGACGCTCTTGAGGATGTGGGCCTGGTCGTCGAGGTAGAAGGGATTCTTGAGGCAGAGGCCATGGGCGGCGAACCCGGCGCCGACGATGAGGAGCATGAGGAGGAGAACGTGAACGAGACGCCGCTTCCAGGTGACGGGCTTGGCGGCGGGGGCCGGGTCGGCGGGCTTGGCGGCGGGGGCCGTCTCCACGGCGGGGTTCTCCCCCTTGGCCGTCGCGGGAGGGGCCGGGGATTTGCGGGGAGCGCCTTTTCTGCGTTTCGCCAAGAGGCGGGACAGTAGGACACGGAGCCCGGAGCCGTCAATCCCGGGCCGAAGCGTTGTCCGTCAGAGATCCCGGAAGGCGCGGGGCGGCCGGAGGAGGACGACGAGCAGCAGGCGGGTCATGCCCGCCAGGAACGCCGGTCCTCCCGCGCGAGGCGGCGCCGAACGGGGCGGGGGCGGCCTCAATGCACCCCGGCTTCCAGCGGCAACCGCGAGGCCGCCTGCCGGAAGGCCGCCGAGATGGCCGATTTCCCGGGGTCAAGGAGGGCCACCGGCGCGCCCTCGTCGGCGCGGACGCGGGTTTCGGGGTCGAGGGGCACCTGGGCCAGCAGGGGAACATGGAGGCGCTCGGCTTCCTGCCTGCCGCCGCCGTCACCGAAGAGGTGGTAGCGCGTGCCGTGCTCGCATTCGAACCACGACATGTTCTCGATGATGCCGGTGATGGGGACGTTCACCTTGGCGAACATCGTGATGGCCTTGCGGGCGTCGATGAGGGCGACTTCCTGCGGCGTGGTGACGATGACGGCCCCGTCGAGGGCGACCGTCTGGACGATGGTCAGCTGGATGTCGCCGGTGCCGGGCGGGAGGTCGAGGACCAGCACGTCGAGATCCCCCCACGCCACCTGCCGAAGGAACTGCTGGGTGTAGCGGTTGGCGAGCGGCCCGCGCACGATGACCGGCGAGGAGTCGCCGAGCAGGAAGCCCATCGACATGAGCTTGATGCCGTGGGCCTCGATGGGGATGATGTTCTCCGCGGCATCGGCGGTGGGCTGATGGTCGGAGGCGCCGAACATGTGGGCGATGCTGGGGCCGTAGAGGTCGCAGTCGCAGAGGCCCACCCGCAGGCCGTCCTGGGCGAGGGCCACGGCGAGGTTGGCCGCCACGGTGGATTTCCCGACCCCGCCCTTGCCGGACGCCACCGCGATGATCTTCTTCACCCCGGGGATGGACGACTTTCCGGCGACCCCGCCGGGGGTGTTGGGCGCTCCCGGGGGATCCTGGATGTCGATGTCGAGGCGCACCTTGTCCGGGCCGCCGGCGAGGGGATCGAGGACCTCGTGGCAGTCCCGGCTGATCGTCTCGGGGACCTTCGGATCGCGCGTCTGGATCTGCAGGGAGATCGCGACGGTTCCGTCCTCGATGGCGACCTTCTTGACGAGGCCGAAGGAGACGATGTCGCGGGAGAAACCGGGATACTTGACCCCGGCGAGGGCGCTGCGGATGGATTCTTCGGTCATGCTGCCGCCGGGAATTAACCACAGCCGGGCCGCCGGTCACAGGGGGATTTTCGGCCTGCCGGGTCCGGGCGGCATTCCGCCCTACTGGAACTTCTTCCGGAGGTGGCTCGGGAGGATGCCGAGCTGCTCGCGGTATTTCGCGACGGTGCGGCGCGCCACCGTGAGGTCCTGCTTCGCGAGGGCCTTCTCGATGGCGGAGTCCGAGAGCGGCTTGGCGGTGTCTTCCTTTGCGATGATTTCCTGGATGGCCTCGCGCACGCCGGCATTCGACACCTCCCCGCCGCCGGAGGTCTTGTAGCCGGTGGCGAAAAAGCGGCGCATGTCCATGACGCCGTGCGGGGTGCGGATGTACTTCCCGGCCACGGCGCGCGAAACGGTGGTGGGATGCACGTCGATCGCCTCCGCGATCTCGTTCATGGTGAGGGGCCGGAGGTGCCGCGCCCCCTTCTCGAGGAATTCCGTCTGGTGCTGCAGGATCTGGTCCGCGATGGCGAGGATGGTGCCCTGGCGCTGGTCGAGGGCCTTGATGAGGGTGCGCCCCTCGCGCAACTGGTTGCGCAGGTAGGTGCGCAGCTTGCGGTCCACGCTGGAGGCCAGGACGTCCTTGTAGGTGTCCGAGATGCGGAGCCGCGGGAGGTACTCGTTGGTGAGGACCGCCTGCCACCGCCCGGTCTCGTCCTTCTCGAAGGCCACGTCCGGGATGATGTAGGGGTTCCCGGATCCGTCGAAGGTGGTGCCCGGGGCGGGATCCAGCCGGGAGATGTGTTCCGCGGCCTCCGCCACCTGGTCGACGGTGGTGTGCAGCGCCTTGGCGATCTGCGGGAAATGCTTGCGCGCCAGCTCGTCGAGCTGGGAATCGACAATGCGGTACTCGAGGGTGTCACGCCGGCCGGTTCGCTCGAGCTGCAGGAGGAGCGATTCGCGCAGGTCGTCGGCGGCGATGCCGGGAGGCTCGAATGATTGCAGGAGGCGCTTGGCGTCGTGCAGCGGTTCGAGCGGCAGCCCCATGCGGGCCGACAGCTCGCGGAGCGGTTCGTCGAAGAATCCGCGGTCATCGAGATTGCCGATGAGCGCGAGGGCGATTTCGCGGACCTGCGGGTCCGCCCCGGAAAGCTCCAGTTGCGCGACGAGGTGCTGCTGCAGGGTCTCCGGCGCCACGATCGAGTTGTAGAGATGCTCGCGGCGCTCCTCGTCGTCCTGCGACGACGACACCGCCCGGTTCTCGAGGATGGCCTGCTCCCGCAACTCGTCGTCCTTGCCCGCCGGAATCTCGTCCGGCCCGGCTTCCTCTTCCTCCATCTCGTCGAGCGAGAGCGTCGCGGTCTCGTCGTCGAGAACCGGGTTCTGCTCGAGCGCCTGCCGCAGGAGTTGCTGGAGCTCCAGCGTCCCCGCCTGCAGGATCTCCAGGCTCTGCCGCATCTGCGGGGCGAGGGTCTGCTGCTGCGACAGGGATTGATTGAGTGAGGCGTCGCCCATAGCGCGGAAGTGAGTGCGCAGGCAGGATGTCACCTCCGGACGGAAAGGCGAGCGCAATAAAGCAGAAATTGTGCCAAGCATTATGGTGGGAGGCTAGAAATCTTGCCACGGGCGGACCGGAGCGCGGCGCCGGTTGGCCGGGGTCGCGGGGATCAGGGCGGGAGTGCCTTGAAATCAGGGGGCTGGAGCCAAATCCATTGACCGCTGGGCGCTGACGGCCTACTTCGCAGCGGCATGGGAGATTTTACCGCGTTTCGGGAGAAGATGGAGCGGGCGGAGGTGCGGGAAGCCGCGATCCTGGCCTTTGAGCGGGCCTACGGGAGGTTGGTGAGCGGGGAGTCGGGGCTTCTCGCGGAAGAGGCCATCGAGCCATCCTCGGGGATCCCCGCCGCGGGCGGGGAGGGCGGGGCGGAGTTCTCGCCGGAGCTGCTCGGGCAGACGGTGGTGATCAAGTTGAACGGCGGCCTCGGAACCAGCATGGGCCTGCAGAAGGCCAAGAGCCTCCTCGAGGTGAAGGATGGGAAGAGCTTCCTGGACCTCATGGTGCGGCAGGTGAAGCACCTTCGGGACGAGACCGGGGCGAAGGTGCGCTTCCTCCTGATGAACAGTTTTGCGACGAGCGCCGACACGCGCGCCGCGCTGGAGGGCGGACCGCTGGCGGGGGAAGATTGCGAACTGATGCAGAACCAGGTGCCCAAGGTCGATGCCGCCACGCTGGCGCCGGTGGAGTGGCCGGCGGACCCCGACCTCGAGTGGTGTCCCCCGGGACACGGGGACCTTTACCCGGCCCTCGTCGGGAGCGGCTGGCTGGATCGCCTCCTGGATGCCGGGGTGCGCTACGCCTTCGTCTCGAACAGCGACAACCTCGGCGCGGTCCTGGATGCCGGGCTGCTGCAGTATTTCGCGGACCGTGACGCGCCCTTCCTCATGGAGGTGACGCGGCGGACGGAGAGCGACAAGAAAGGGGGGCATCTCGCCAAGCGCTCGGGCGACGGGCGCCTCGTCCTGCGCGAGGTGGCGCAGTGCCCGGAGGACGACCTGGCATCCTTCCAGGACATCGATCGCCACCGGTTCTTCAACACCAACAACCTGTGGCTGCGCCTCGACGTCCTGAAGGATGTCATGGCGGCGCAGGGCGGGGTGCTGCCCTTGCCGGTGATCCGCAACGCCAAGACCGTCGATCCGCGCGACAAGGAATCGACCCCGGTGATCCAGCTGGAGACCGCCATGGGGGCGGCCATCGAGTGCTTCGAGGGAGCGGCGGCGGTGGAGGTGCCCCGTTCGCGGTTCGCGCCCGTCAAGACGACGGGCGATCTGCTGGCGTTGCGTTCGGATGCCTACGAGGTGCGCGACGACGGGTGCGTGGTGCTGGCGACCAGGCGCGAGGGGGTGCCCCCGGTCATCAAGCTCGGCGCCGACTACAAGATGGTCGACAGTCTCGAGGCCCTCGGCGTGCCCTCCCTCGTGGAGGCCGACTCGCTGGAGCTCGAGGGGCTCTTCGCCTTCGCGCCCGGGGCGGTGGTGCGGGGCGCGGTGCAGCGGCGCAACCCGAACGGCGAGCGCGAGGTCCTCGCCGGGGTCGTGGCCTGATCCCGAGGGGGTCATCGCGGCCCGGGGCCGGATCCGGCGCTTGAAATGCGGGGAAATTTTCAAGTTCGGGGAAGTTAAGGGCTTGCAATGGAGCCAAGGAAAAACCATGCCATTCCGCGCATGGAGCCCGAGCAACGCATTGTTTTTCCCGACAACGGTTTTGATGGACTGATATTCGATCTCGACGGAACGCTGGTCGATTCGATGCCGGCGCATTTCGAGGCCTGGTGCCGGGCCCTCGAGGCCCACGGCGCGGGGGGGATCTTTCCGGAGGACGTATTTTACGCGATGGGGGGCATGCCGACCAAGGACATCGTGGTGGAGTTGAATGGTGAGCACGGTCTGAACCTCAACCCGGAGGCGGTCTGTTACGCGAAGCGGGAAGCCTACCTCGCGAGCCTCGATCGCGTCATCCTCCACGAAGAGGTCGTGACCTTTGCCCGCGCGCAGTACGGGAAGGTGCCGCTCGGGGTGGCCACCGGCTCGACCCGCCTCGGTGCCGAGAAGACCCTGCAGGCCGTCGGGCTGAGCGATCTCTTCGACGAAGTGGTGACCTCCGAAGACGTGCCGCGCGGCAAGCCGGCGCCCGACATCTTCCTCGAAGCGGCGCGACGGATCGGGGTCGAGCCGGGCCGATGTCTCGCCATCGAGGACGCCCAACCCGGGTTGCTCGCGGCCCAGGCGGCGGGCATGAAGGTCGTCATGGTTCCCGCTCCCCTCCGCGTGGTGTGACCCTCGCCGGGGGGTGGGAATAAGTCCGGGGGCCGCGAGGGCAATTGCGCTTGCGTATCGGTGGCGCGGTCTATTGACTTGCCCATGGCGGATTTGACTTTGGGGCTGTCCTTTGACGACGTCCTGCTGGTTCCACGAAAGAGCGAGGTCCTGCCGACCGCGGCCGACCTTGCCACCGGCCTGACGGAGGAAATCGCCCTGAAGATCCCGGTGGTGTCCGCCGCGATGGACACCGTTTCGGAATCGGAACTGGCCATCGCCCTGGCGCGGGAAGGCGGGATCGGCGTGATCCACCGGGCCTGCACCATCGAGGAGCAGGCCGCCATGGTGGCGCGCGTCAAGCGTTCGGAAAGCGCCGTGATCCACGACCCCCTCACGGTCCGCAAGGAGATGAGCATCGCGGAGGTCAAGGGGATCATGGAAGCGCAGGGGTTCTCGGGCTTCCCGGTGGTGAATGGCGAGGGACGGCTCGAGGGGATGGTGACCGGAAGGGACATCCGGCACTACGACAACGAAGCGGCGCGGGTGGAGGACGTGATGACACCCCTCGAGCGTCTCGTCACGGCGCCGCCGGACACCAGCCTCGAAGAGGCGCGGCGCGTTCTTTATGACAACCGCATCGAGAAGCTGCCGCTGGTCGATGCGGCGGGACGCCTGGCGGGCCTGATCACCGGGGCCGACATCGAGAAGCGCATCACCTTCACGGACGCCGCCAAGGATCCCAACGGGCAACTGCGTTGCGGGGCGGCCATCGGGGTGGGCGCCGAGTGGCGCGAGCGGGCCGCGGCCCTGGTGGAAGCCGGGGCCGACGCGCTGTTCATCGATGCGGCCACCGGGCACACCGCCACGGTCCTGGGGGTCCTCGAGGAGCTGCGCGGGATGACGGACCGGCCGGTGGTGGCCGGAAACGTCGTGACCGAACAGGGCGCCAAGGATCTCGCCGCCGCCGGGGTGAGCGCCGTCAAGGTCGGGGTCGGCCCCGGGTCGATCTGCACGACGCGCGTCATCGCGGGGGTGGGCATGCCGCAGTTCACCGCCATCCGGAACGTCACCGACTGGTGCCGGGAGAACGGGGTGAAGGTGATCGCCGACGGCGGGATCCGCTACTCCGGGGACATCGTGAAGGCCCTCGCGGCGGGCGCCGACATGGTGATGCTCGGGTCGCTGCTGGCCGGGACGCGCGAGAGCCCGGGACAGACGGTCCATTTCCAGGGACGGCGGTTCAAGACCTACCGCGGGATGGGCTCGCTGGGCGCCATGATGAAGGGCGCCGGGGACCGCTACGGCCAGGGCGCCCCGGGCAAGCTCGTGGCGGAGGGCGTGGAGGGCCGCGTGCCCTACAAGGGGCCGCTGTCGGAGGTGGTCTACCAGCTGATGGGCGGGCTGCGCTCCGGGATGGGATACGTCGGCGCGGAGAACCTCGCCGAGCTGCGCGCCAGGGCCGAGTTCGTGCGAATCACCCCGGGCGGATTGCGCGAAAGCCACGCCCACGACGTCGTCATCACCCAGGAGCCGACGAACTACCAACCGATCGCGACCTGACCCCCGGCACCGGGGCGAGCGATCCAGACAGGCAAGCGACATGGAGGAAAAGCGGCACGTGGCGGTAGTGGATTTCGGTTCGCAGTACGCCCAGCTGATCGTCCGGCGGGTGCGGGAGCTGGGGTTCTTCGCGAAGTTGTATCCGCTCGAGGAGTTCGCCGCGATGGGGGAGCCGGGGGCCATCATCCTGTCCGGCGGGCCGAAGAGCACCAGCGAGCCGGATGCCCCGGACATCGATTTCGAGCGCCTGCAAAGCTACGGCGTGCCGGTCCTCGGGGTGTGCTACGGGATGCAGTTGCTGAACATCAAGTTCGGGGGGAGCGTGGAGGCCAGCGACCGGCGGGAGTACGGGCCCGCGATGCTCGTCCCGGCGGAGGCCACCGGTCTCTACGAGGGGATATCGCATGAATCGCAGGTGTGGATGAGCCATTCCGACACCGTCCAGGACCTCCCGGACGGCGCGGAGGTCATCGCCCGCAACCAGCACGGGACGGCGGTGAGCTTGAAGTGGGGAGAGCGCTTTTTCGGCATCCAGTTCCACCCGGAGGTGACCCACAGCCACGAGGGCCTGCGGATCCTGCACAACTTCCTGCTGCAGGCCGACGGCCTGCAGGAGTTCCGCATCGAGGATTTCAAGCGCGAGATGCTGGAGGGGATCCGGCGGGACGTCGGGGACCGGCAGGTGGTGTGCGGGGTGAGCGGCGGGGTGGACAGCACCGTCCTGGCGGTGCTCCTCCACGAGGCCGGGGTGAAGATGCGGGCCATCTTCGTCGATCACGGATTGCTGCGGAAGGACGAGGGCGACGAGGTCCGCAACAACTTCCACCGGATGGGCGTCGAGATCGAGACCGTGGAGGCCGCGGACCTCTTTCTCGGCAAGCTCGCCGGGGTGGACGACCCGGAGAAGAAGCGCGAGATCATCGGGAACCTCTTCATCGACGTCTTCTGGGATTCGGTGGGCGATGCCGAATTGCTCGCCCAGGGGACGCTGTATCCGGACGTCATCGAAAGCGCCTCCAACGCCTCGTCGAAGGCCTCCAAGATCAAGACCCACCACAACCGCGTGGACCGCATCCTCGAGTTGCAGGCGCAGGGGAAGGTGCTCGAGCCGCTTTCCGAGTTGTTCAAGGACGAGGTGCGGGCCCTCGGGATGTCGCTGGGAATTCCCCACGACATCGTGCACCGGCACCCGTTCCCCGGTCCCGGCCTGGCGGTGCGGTGTCCCGGGGCGATCGAGGCGAAGAAGCTCGAGATCATCCGCGAAAGCGACGCCATCTTCATCAGCCGCCTGAAGGACCACAACTGGTACGACAAGGTCTGGCAGGCCTACGCGGCCCTCGTCCCGGTGAAGACCGTGGGGGTGAAGGGCGACGAGCGGAGCTACGAGTGGGCCGTGAGCCTGCGCGCGGTGGTCAGCGAGGACGCCATGACCGCCGACTGGGTGGAGCTGCCCTACGCGATTCTGCGCGAGACCAGCCACCGGATCCTGAACGAGGTGCCCGGGGTGAACCGCGTCCTCTACGACGTCTCGACGAAGCCCCCGGCGTCGATTGAGTGGGAGTAGGTTACACCGGCGCCGGCGATCGCCGGGCCGGCCGGGCGCAAGGTCCGGGGTCGTGCCCTCCGCGGCGGGAAGCGGCGGCGGGCCGGTGAAAAATGCCGGAGAATGCGCTCGTTCTCTTCGATGGGAACCGTATAACGCATGCTATGAGTGAAGAACAGCCACAGGACCAAGCGCCCGCTCCGCAAGCCGCCTCTCCGGCGCCCGCTTCGCAGTCGGTCACCGAGAACCAGTGGGCGATGTTCACCCACCTCGCCGCCCTGGCCGGCTTGATCATTCCCTACGGCAATCTCGTCGGGCCGCTGATCCTGTGGGTCCTCAAGAAGGACGAGCTGCCGGAAGTCGATCGCCACGGCAAGGAAGCCGTCAACTGCCAGATTTCGGCCAGCATCTACATGACGGTCGGCGGGGCCATCGGCACCTTCCTGCTCGCCATCCTGATCGGGATTCCGATCCTGCTCCTGGTGGGTGTTGTCTGGCTCGTCTTCGTGATCATCCTCCCCATCATCGCCGGCCTGAAGGCCAAGGAAGGGGAATTCTACCGCTACCCGATGACGATCCGGTTCCTGAAGTGATCATGAACCCGTGGCTGCCGCGGCCCGTGGCAGCCCGTCTCGGCGGCTCGCCGCGGCCCGGAATCACGACCTTGCGCTCGACCGGGACGAGCCCGGCCGGGGCGGAAACCGTGTTCCTCCGGGGGCGGTTGATGGCAGCGAGGGTGTCGTGATTGGCTCCATTCCGCGGCGCTCCTTCGCATGCGCCCGCCGCAAAGCGGCAATTGCTTGCCGCAGTCCGAACGACGCTTCGCGCCTTAGAGCACCGCGGCGGGGAGTTCCACCACCCCGTCGCGGAGGGGGGCGAAGAGGCGGTCCGCATCGGCCGGGCGGATGACCTGGCCGCCGGTGAAGGTCCCGAAGGCGGGAAGGATGAGTTGCTGTTCGGCCTCGCGCAGCCAGAAGCACGGGCTGCGGAAACCGGTGTTCCGGCCGTCCCTGATGCGCACCGCGGGGTGCAGGTGGCCGCAGATCGTGAAGCGCTCCGGCGGGGCGTGGCGGGGGTCGTGGACGACGGTGAGGTCCCCGAGGTCGTAACGGTCGTGGATGTCGGCCGACCAGTCGGACGGCAGGTTCCCCGCGCGCCGGTCGTGGTTGCCGAGGACGAGGCGCACCGGGCAGGGGAGGGCGGCGAAGAAGGCCCCGAGGACGCTGAGGACCTCCTCGGTCTTGCCGTCCGCGGCGTGCAGGAAGTCGCCGGCGATGACCAGTTCGCGCGGCGCGTGCCGCTCGACGAGGGCGTGGATGCGGGCCGTGTCGGCGACGGTGTCCCCCTCCGGGATCGGGATGCCCCGGGCCCGGAAGGCGGCCGACTTCCCGAAGTGCGTGTCGGCGAGGATCAGGGCCTCCCCGGCGAGCAGGGCGTGCTCCGCAAGGAGGATGCACGGGGAGCCGCAGAGAGTAAGATGCATTGTGGGGAAGCGCTGGTAGTCGCTGTTGAGTCCCGGCGCCGGGGTCGATCACTCCCGGCCGGAACCGGCGGCCTGTTCGAGTTCCTCGAGCATGGCGGCGAGGCGGGTGGCGTAGTCCTTGCCGGTGGTGTTGGCGGAGAGGCGCTCCGCCCAGAGCGGGAAGGCGAGGGGAGTGAGGCGTTTCGTCTCGACGAGACGCAGCGGGCGGGTCTCGAGTTCGCGCATGGTGGTCTTGAGGCGGGTGAGTTCCAGTTGATGTTCGAGAATCTCGCGCTCGGCCTGCTGGAGGAGGAGGTTCTGCGGATCGTAGTTGCGGAAGACGTCGAAGAGCAGCGACGACGAGGCCTGGAGGTCGCGGGTCGTGCGCCGGCGGCCCGGGAAATTCTGGACGACGAGACCGGCGACGCGGGCCACTTCCCGGAAATGCCGCCGCGCCAGCTCGGCGGTGTTGAGGCAGGCGAGGAGGTCGTCCAACAGGTCCTCCGGCGAGAAGGCGCGGCGCAGGGTGTCCTCGTCGAGCGGCAGCGGGCGGTTGGAGTGCAGGCCGAATCCGTAGTCGTTCATGGTGACCTGGATGGTGGCCCCGGATGATTCCGTGAGGCGGTGCGCGGCGAGGGTTCCGAGTCCTTCGTGCACGAGGCGGCCCGCGAGGGGGAAGACAAAGAGGTGCTCGCCCTCCCGGGAACGGGCGTGCTCGACGAGGAGGGTCTCGCGCGACGGCAACTCCGACCACGATCTCTGGATCGCCAGGATCGGCGCCACCCGCTCGGTCTCCGGGGTTTCGGCGGGGGGGCGTTGCAGGCGTTGCGCCACCGCGGCGGCCAGTTCGTTGGAGAGCGGCATCTTGGCCCCGCCCCAGATCGGCACCTCGCCGCGATTCCGGCGGCTGGGCGGCTTCACCGTGGCGACCTGGTTCCGGAACCGCACCAGCTCGAGGAGGCGGCCCGCGAAGATGAAGTGGGTCCCCGGCCTCATGCGCGCCACGAATCCCTCCTCGACGGTGCCGAGGGTCGGCCCCCTGGCGAAGCGCACCGTCACGGCGAGGTCGCTCGTGATGGTGCCGATCGACATGCGGTGCAACTGGATGTGGCGCTTGTCGGGGACGGTGAGTTTCCCATCCTCGAGGCGGGCCTTGCGGTAGTTCGGGTAGGCCGCGAGGGCCCGGCCGCCGGTGGTGATGAAGGCCAGGGCCCACTCCCAATCATCGTCGGCCAGCCCCTGGAAGGCGTGGGTCGATTCGACCTCGCGGCGGAGGTCGCCGGGCGCGTCGGGCTGGCCGATGACGACCGTCAGGAGGTGCTGGACGAGGACGTCGAGCGGGTGGCGCAGGGGGATGCGCGCCTCGAGGTGGCGCGCCCCGATGGCGTCACGGGTCGCGGCGAACTCGACGAGCTCGAGCGCCTGGGTCGGGACGCACAGGATGCGGCTCACCGCCCCGGGCTGGTGGCCGGACCGGCCGGCCCGCTGGAGGAGGCGGGCCACGCCCTTCGGGCTTCCGAGCTGGATGACCTGGTCGACCGGCGAGAAATCGACGCCGAGATCGAGCGAGGAGGTGCACACCACGCAGCGCACCGACCCCTCGCGCAGGCGCGCTTCCACGGCCCGGCGTTCCTCGAGGTCGAGCGACCCGTGGTGCACGGCGAGATCGCGGCCGGGGTCGTCCATGATCTCCGAAAGCTCGCGGTGCCAGATCTCGGTCTGCGAACGCGTGTTGGTGAAGAGCAGGGTGGTGCGCGCCTTGGCGATCTCGGCGGCGACCTCCTTGAGGAGGCTCGTCCCGATGTGGCCCGACCACGGGAAGCGGCCGATTTCCTTCGGCAGGAGGGTGTCGATGCGGATCTCCTTCTCGAGATCGCCGCTGATGGTGGTCAGCGGCGCGTCGGGCGACAGGACGCGGGCCGCTTCGTGCAGGTTGCCGATGGTGGCGGAGAGCCCCCAGGTGCGGAGCTCCGGAAACCACCGCCGCAAGCGGGCCAGGCAGAGTTCGGTCTGGACCCCCCGCTTGGTGCCCAGCAACTCGTGCCATTCGTCGGCCACCACGCAGCGCAGGCCGGCGAGCTTCTCCCGAAAGTCGGGGTAGGTGAGCATCAGCGAGAGGCTCTCGGGGGTGGTGACGAGACAGAAGGGGAGCCGCTCCCGCAACTTCGCCCGGCGGTAGGAGGAGGTGTCGCCGGTGCGGGCTCCCACTTCCCAGCGGAGCCCGAGGTCGACGAGCGGGGCCCGCAGGTTGCCGAGGGTGTCCGCCGCGAGGGCCCGCAGGGGGGTGATCCACAGGACCGTCGCCGGGGCCTGCGCATCGTCCGGGTCGAGGCGGTCCATCCCCTCCGCGACCGGTCCGAGGAAGGCCGCGAGGGTCTTCCCGAGGCCGGTGGGGGCGTGGAGGAGACCCGATTCCCCGGCGAGATACGCCCGCCAGGCGTCCTCCTGGAAGGGAAAGGGGGACCACCCCCGCCGGTCGAAGACGGGCCGGACGCGCGCGGCGGGGTTCTGGAGGGTGGGGGCCGGCATGAGTCCGCCACGCTCTCGCGGCGGACCCGATCCATACCGCGGATCGCGCCGAGCTCAAGGAAGCGGTCCGGGGAGGGGGCCCGCGGGCGGCCGGGGGCCGCAAATGTGAGCAAGTGAGGCTGGGCAGCGAATCGATCGGCCCCTAGCCTGCGGGGGCAGGGGGCGCACCGGTCGGGATTGACGGGGGCCGCAAGCGGGTTTAGCCAACTGCAGAGACCATGAACGTGACGCAGACAGCCTACGGAACATGGAGCGGGGGACGCTTCATGCACTTCGGGGAGGTGCTCGAGGAGAAGCGCTACCTGGATTGCATCCGGCTCGCCTATGAAAGCGGGGTGCGGACCTTCGTGACGGCCGACGTCTACGGCCAGGGCAAGGCGGACGCCGCCCTCGGCGAGGCCCTCGCCGACTACCCCCGCGACAGCTATTGCCTCGTCGGCACCATCGGCCACGATTTCTACAAGGGCACCCGGCAGGGGAGCGCCGGATATCCGCGCTTCACCGATCCCGATCTCCGCACGCCGCTCGACTACCGGCAGTTCCTGCGCGAGGCGTGCGAGAAGTCCCTCACCAATTGCCGGACGGACCACTTCGACCTCCTCCTGCTCCACAATCCCGACGAGCGCGGGTACACCATGACGGAAGTCTGGGACGGTCTCGGGGCCCTGAAGGCCGAGGGGATGGCCCAGCGCCTCGGGGTGGCGCCCGGACCGGCCAACGGGTTCACCCTCGACCTCATCTACTGCCTCGAGCACTTCGGGGAAGTGATCGACTGGGCCATGATCATCCTGAATCCGCTGGAGCCGTGGCCCGGGCAACACGTCCTGCCGGCCGCGGAGAAGAACGGGGTGAAGATCCTGACGCGGGTCGTCGACTACGGCGGCATGTTTCACGGCGTGATGACGCCCGGCCACCACTTCCGTGACGGCGACCACCGCGCCTACCGGCCGGACGGATGGGTGGAGGCCGGCTACGAGAAGATCCGGAAGATGAAACCGATGGCCGACAAGCACGGGCTGACGCTCCTGCAGTTCGCGTGCGTGTGGAATCTCTCCCACGGCCCCGTGGAATGCGTGGTGCCGACCTTCATCCAGGAAGCGGGGGACGACGCCCGGCCGATCGAGGACCAGATCCGGGAGTATGCG
Organism: Akkermansiaceae bacterium; assembly: GCA_013001695.1. Classification (GTDB taxonomy): domain Bacteria; phylum Verrucomicrobiota; class Verrucomicrobiia; order Verrucomicrobiales; family Akkermansiaceae; genus Roseibacillus_B. The sequence goes on along the minus strand of JABDMC010000201.1, from coordinate 84,294 downwards.
GCCCTGCCGGACGTGCGCCTGAGCGCCGCGGAAGTCGAGGAGATCCGGGCCATCGGGGACAACACCGGCTGCATGCCGCTGAAGGGGGCCAGCCGGCGCCACGAGGTCAGCGCCCGGCCGGACGAATGGCCCATGCGGCCGGACCTGCTCGCCCTGGCGGAGCGCTACGGACTGGGCGAGAATTGGTGAGGAACCGCGCGAAAATTCTCCAGAAGAGCCGCTACCTCCGATCGTTGAGGAAGTTCCGGAGGGCCCGCAAGCTCTCCAGCATGGTGATGAAGTGTCCGCGCTGCGTGCAGCGCGTGCACCGTTCCGCCATGCAGTGTCCGCACTGCGGGTTCGACATTGCCGATGTCGACCGGGTGTTCGGGGAGCAGGAGGTCCGCTTGAAATGCCTGACCGACGCGGCCGGGGTGATGCGGAAGCGGGAGCGCGAGGCCGCGGAGCGCGCCCTGGCCGACTTCCAGCGGAAGTTCCCGCAGTTGTTTTTCGCGGTGTATTTCGGCACCTTCCGGGAGCTGCCGAGCCTCCGGCAATTCGGCTTCTGGCTGCTGAACCGGGGGGCGTTCGAGGACGTCGACGTCTCCCGCCCGAACGAAGGGGGGATCCTCCTGAGCGTCGATGTCGGCGGCAAGTCGGCGGGGATCAGCTTCGGCTATCTGCTGCAGCCCTTTCTCGACGACGACCTGACCTTCACGGCGCTCTCCGCGGCGCACCCGTTTCTCCTGCAGGGGCACTACCTCCGGGCCACCGAGGTGGTCGTGGAGCGCATGACGAGAATCCTCAAGAGGCAATCGCGGCGGGTGCGGCGTGACCCGGAACGGCTCGAGGCGGGCGCCGGCGACAACGGCGAGGGCGCCGGGGAGGTCCTCGAACGCATCCGCGCCAACCACCGGTCGCGGCAACCGAAGCTGTGATGGGCAAGGCGGCAATCAGCCTCCTGGCATGGGGGATCGTGGCGGCGGGCGGGTTTTCCCAGGACCTGCCGCCCCTCCCGAAGTGGGACGAGGAGGATGTCGAGAAGCTGCGCACCGGCGAGATCGTTCCCGGGCAGGAATTGTTGCGGGAAGTCCTCGGGGATCTCGTCCCGCCGACCCTGCCGCCCGAGGTGGAACCGGAGTCCCCGCCGCCGGAGCCGGAAGTGCCCTCCCTCGAACAGTTCCCGTCCGAAATCGACAGCGAATTCCTCGGCGAGTATTTTGCGCGGCGGCCGGCGGGCTTCATCCTCGACCCCCAGGAGCTTCTTTCGCGCCAGGAGTTCCTCGACCGGGTCAGCTTCCTCGAGTACCACGCGGGGGATTCCGAGGTGGACCTCTACGTCTACCTCTTCGACGCCCGGCAGGAGTTGCCGGAGGGGGTCACGATCGAATCGGTCTTCAGCCAGAATTTTGCGGACGGGGGGCCGACGGCGCTGGTGTTCTACTTCCTCGGGATGCCGGAGAAGGCCCAGATGGTGGTGAGTGACGCCATCCGGGCGAGCGTCACCGCCGAGGAACTGCAACGCGCCCGGAAGGCGGCGATCCAGGAAGCATTCGAAAAAAGCGATCCCGCGGACCAACTCGACAACTTCTCGGTGGAGCTGTCGATCCGGCTCTACTGGTTCGAGAAGGCCATGACCATCCCGGAGGCGACGCCCGCCACGGCCACGTCGGAGGGCGCGCCGTCGGCGCGGGTCGAGCCGCCGGAACCCGAGCCGCAGCGGATCAAGCCGTTGCTTCGCGGCGTCGGGATCCTCTCCTTCCTCGCCCTCGCGGGCGGACTCGGCTGGCTGGGCCGGCTCATCGCCGACCGGCGGATGCGCTACGTGTTCCCGGACCTCGACGGCGGGCCGTTGCTGGGCGCGCCGCACGCCGCGGGCGTGGGTGCGGTGGTCTCCTTCAGCAGCTCCCAGCTCTCGCCGTCCCAGCAACGCGACGAGGTGCCAGACTACCTGCAGAAGATGTGAACCACGGCGAAGGCGGCGCGATCGACTGGGAATCAAGTTACCTCGACGGGGACTGGCCGTGGGACCTCGGGGAGCCCGCGCCGCCGCTGCTCGACCTCCTCGCGAACCGGCCGCCGGAAATTTGGGGCCCCGGACCGGTGCTCGTGCCGGGCTGCGGCCGGGGGCACGACGCCCACGCCCTCGCCGCCGCCGGACACTCCGTGCTGGCCCTTGACCTCTCGCCCACCGCCGTCGATCTCGCCGCCGCGCGATACCGGGCCACCCGGGGGCTGACCTTCATGACCGGGGATTTCCTCGATCCGGATCTCGCCGCCGGCCACGGGCCCGCCAGCGCCATCTTCGAACACACCTGCTTCTGCGCCCTGCCGCCGGCGCGGCGCGGCGACTACGTGGCGGCCGCGGCCCGCTGGCTCCCCGGCGGCGGACGGTTCGTGGGCCTGTTCTTCCTGGACCCGCCCCCGCGGGAGGATGGCACCGGAGGACCGCCCTATCGTGCGAGCCGGGCCGAAATCCGGGACCTATTCGCACCATTTTTCCGCATCCATGGGGCCCGGCAGCCCCGCAACTCCGCCTCGGAGCGCATGGGGCGGGAATGGCTCGTCGAAATGGTTAGAAATCCCTGATTTTAAGTGTATAATGTCGGTGGTGCTTTTACCTTGCCTTGCACGGCTCTATCGGGATGCTGCCAGTCTCCCCTGCGGGGGGATAAGACAGCCCAATTGGCACTTGGTTAGCGGGTTAGGGGGTTTCCTGCGCCATACAGCCGTTGGGTTGTCTTTTTTTTGGCCTCCACCGTTGGATCGGCCGCAATCGGGGCGTATCCTGTTTCGATTTATCTGATGAGAAGGATCTTACGAAGGTGTCCGCCCGGGGCGGTCTGGAGGGCGTTGCTCGCCGCGGCGCTGATGACGGGGGGAGCCGTGGCCGACAATCCGGGGCGCCTCTACGTGAACGACAAGAAGGCCCCCGAGTCCTTGCGCGACCTCCGGAAGATCGAGGAGGCGCTCCAGGGCAACCTCGGCCGGGCCCGCGAGGCGACGGTGGGCATCGAACTGGGGGAGGGCGGCGCCGGGAGCGGCGTCATCGTCAGCGAAGACGGCCTGGTCCTCACCGCCGCGCACGTCAGCGGGGGAGTGGGCGACGATCTGGTCATCATCACCGCGGATGGTGAGCGCCACGACGCGATCTCGCTGGGGTTGGTGGCCAGCACCGACGCCGCGATGGTCAGGATCAAGGAGGGGGGGCCGTTCCCCTTCGTGGAGATCGATGCGGACGACACCGCGCGCCTCGGTGACTGGGTGTTTTCGCTGGGACACTCCGGGGGCTACGACGACGCCCGCGGGGTGGTGGTGCGCCTCGGGCGCATCGTGCGGGTCGCCGATGTGACGATCCAGTCGGACTGCAAGCTGATCGGGGGCGACTCGGGGGGGCCGTTGTTTGACATGAACGGACGCCTGATCGGGATTCACAGCCGGGTGGGCGCCTCGCTGGAGCAGAACATGCACGTTCCGATCCGGGAATTTCACCGGAACTGGGACAAGATGCTGGCCTCGGAGTTCATCGGGGAAGGACCGTTCGCGAAGAAGCCCGAACCGGCGAAGGCCTACCTGGGGGTGGCGGCCGAAGCCCGCGAGGAGGGCGGCGTGGAAGTCACGCGCGTCCTGGAGGATACCGCCGCCGCCGAAGCGGGGCTGGAGACCGGGGACGTCATCCTCGAAATCGACGGCGAGGAAATCGAGGACATGGAGAACTTTCTGGAGGTCCTCAAGGGCATGGAGCCCGGGGACAAGATCGAGCTGACCGTTTTACGAGATGGAGAAGACAAGACAATCGAAGTCGAGCTGGGCGAGCGCTAGGGGCCTCCTGACCGCCGCGGCCCTCGGGGCCATGGCGTCCGTATCCCCGGCCCAGCAACTGGAAGGTCCGTACCGGCTGAACGGCTCCGCGGTCCTGCAGGCATTCGAGCCCCTCCGCGAAGTCCTGCAATCGAGCAGCGCGGTCCTGCTCGACGACTGGAAGTCGTTCGCCTACGGCCTCGTGGTGAGTCCCGACGGCTATGTCCTGACGAAGGCGAGCGAACTGGCGGATCGGGATGAGATGGCCATCTCCATCGGGGCGTCGAAATTCACGGACGTGGAGGTCTTGGCGACCGATGTGGAGTGGGACGTGGCCCTCCTCAAGGTGGATGCCGAAAACCTGACCCCCGTCGTCTGGAAGGACGGCGAGGAGGTGACCATCGGCAGCTGGGTCGTTTCCAACGGGTCCACGAGCCGGTCCCGGCGGCGGGCCCGCGTCGGGATCATCAGCGCCAACGCCCGGGAGATCAAGGGGAGCTCCAACGTCGTCCTCGGGATCGTCCTCAAGACCGAGAAGGACCAGATCGTGGTGGAAGACGTGAAGGAGGACACCGGGGCGGCCGAGGCCGGGCTGCAGTCCGGGGACGTGATCGTCGAGGCCGAGGGCAAGAAGATGGAGAAGCGCGAGGACCTTCTCGATCTCCTCGGGGACAAGGAGCCCGGGGATATCCTGAAGGTCAGGGTCGATCGCGACGGGGAAGAGATGGATTTCGAGGTGGAGCTCATGGAGCGGCACCGGGTGTTTGACGGCCCGCAATCGCGCAATGACGCCATGAGCGGCCGCTTCTCCGGGCGGCGGGAGAATTTTCCGCGGGTCATCCAGCACGACATCATGCTTTCCGAACGGTCCGTCGGCGGACCGCTCCTCGACCTCGAGGGACGCTGTGTCGGCATGAACATCGCGCGGGCCAACCGCTCGGAAACCTTCGCCATCCCGGCGGCCGAGGTGCAGGCCGTGCTGGAGCGCCTCCTCGAGGACTCCCGCTGAAACGGACGGCGCGCGGCCCCCGCGCCCCGCGGCGCGGCCTCAGGCGGGTTTCTGCGCGCGGTGCTTCTTGAAGATCGCGAGGGTGCGTTCCCGCTCCTCCTTGTGGTCGACGACCGGCGCCGGGTAGCCCGGACCGACCGGCTCCCCGGGCGGAGGGGGGGTGAACAGCTTCCTGGCATCCACCCCGGCCAGCTCCGGGACCCACCGGCGGATGTAGGTCCCCTCGGGATCGTAGCGCTTGGTCTGGGACCACGGGTTCTGGATGCGGAAGTAGGGGGCGGCGTCCGCCCCGGTGCCCGCGCTCCATTGCCACCCGCCGTTGTTGGAGGCGATTTCCCCGTCGACCAGCGTCTGCATGAAGAACTGTTCCCCGAGGCGCCAGTCGATGTGGAGGTCCTTGGTGAGGAACATGGCCACGATCATGCGGACGCGGTTGTGCATGAAGCCGGTGCCGGCCAGCTGCCGCATCCCGGCGTCCACGATCGGGAACCCGGTCTCGCCCGCCTTCCAGCGCGCGAAGGCCTCGCCCGGTTCGTCCCACGGGAGGCCGCGCCAGTCCTGGTTGAACTCGAGTTCGAGGACTTCCGGGAAGTGAAAGAGGATCTGCATGTAGAACTCCCGCCAGGCGAGCTCCTTGATGAACTTCCCGAGGTTGTCCTTCTTCGTCGCGGAACGGCTGGCCCGGCGGGCGGCCTCGACCTTCCCGTAGATGGTCCGGATGGACAGCGTGCCGAACCGGAGGTCCTGCGAAAGGCGCGAGGTGCCATCCTCCGCCGGGAGGTCGCGCCGCGCGTCGTAGGTGGCAAGGCGCTTGTCGAGGGCCGTCTTGAGGCGCTGCCGGGCGGCCCGCTCGCCCGCCGCGGGGAGGTCGGCGCCGCTGGAGGCCAGCTTCCAGGCCGACAGGTCCGGCGGATCGAGGCTCTTGAGGCCCGCCGGGGTGCGGAGGCGGCGCGGCTTGGCGACCGGATCGTCCTTCGGGGCCTCCAGCCAGCGGCGGCTGTAGGGCGTGTAGACCCGGTAGGGATCCCCGTCGCCCTTCACGACCTCGGAACGCTCGTGCAGGACGACGTCCTTGCACGAGTGCACCGCCACCCCGAGTTCCTCGCAGACCGCGGTGACCCGCGCCTCCATCGCGATGCCGAACGGGTCCGGATCGCGGTTGAAGAACAGGGCCTCCGCCTTCGATTCCTTCAGGAGGCGCGCCAGCTCCTCGTCGGCCCGTCCGCGGCGATAGAGGAGGCGGCCGCCGAGGGCCTCGATATTGCGCCCCAGCGAGGCCAGGCACCCGCACAGGAATTCCTGCCGCACCGGTCCGGTCCACAGGTGTCCGCCCTTCCAGTCACTGAGCACGTAGACCGGAACGACCTCCTTGCTGCGGTCCGCCGCCTGCCGCAGGCCGATGTTGTCGGCCACCCGCAGGTCGCGGCGAAACCAGTGCACGGATCGCGAATACATGGCCGGATCCGCGCCGCTCAGGCGTCCTTCAGCAACTTCTCCGCCTTGCGGATCGTCGCCTGGCTCAGCTTGCCGTTCACCCGGCGGGAGTTGTCGACGAGCTTGCGGAGCGCCGCGAGGGCCTTCTCGGCGGCGGCGAGGGATTTCTTGGACCCTCCGTATTTCTTGTCCGAGAAGTATTTCGTGAAGGTCGAACCGGCCCGGCTGAGGCAAAGCCGCCAGCCCTGAAACGCGGTCGTTTTGTAGGTAAAGCGGGTCAGGTTCCGTTTCGATTTCATCGCCATGGCAGCGTTGCCAACTATGGCCCCGACCCCGGGTCTTTCCAGCATGAATTTGGTCTATTCGTGTTAGATCGGGCCGCCCCGGGCGACCTGTTAGGCCCCCGGGAGGGGGCGAAAATTGGGGTTGCATTTCCCGCCGGGACGCCTTAAGTCCCCCGCCAGCGAGACTCAAATCGCCGTTGGTCCTCCGGGCAGCCCGCAATCGCGGATCCTGCCGACTCGCCGGAGGGAAACCCGGCAACCAAACAATACATGTCAGAAGAAGCGATTGCTGCCCCGGCAGCCGAAGAAGAGCAGGACACCAAGCAGCCCATTAAACTGGACCGGTTTGAAATTCCAAACCGCTTGGTGAAGAACGAGGAGACCGCCACCGAGACCTACGCCCAGTTCGTGGCGGAGCCGTTCGAGCGGGGATACGGCCACACCCTTGGCAACTCCATGCGGCGGGTGCTGTTGTCCTCGCTGGAGGGCGCCGCCATCACCTCGGTGCGCATCGCCGGGGTGCAGCACGAGTTCTCGACCCTCCCCGGGGTCGTGGAGGATGTCACCGACATCATCCTGAACCTGAAGAAGGTCCGGTTCCGTCACCACGACAAGGAACCCCGGGTGCTTTCCATCAAGGTCCACAAGGAAGGGGTCGTCACCGCCGGCGACATCGAGGATGACAACATCTACGAGGTCATCAACAAGGACCAGGAGATCTGCAAGCTCGACAAGAAGGTCAAGTTCGACTGCGAGTTCGAGGTGCAGGTCGGCCGCGGGTTCCGCACCGGCGAGGAAAACAAGCGCAAGGAGATGCCGATCGGCGTCATTGCGGTGGACTCCATCTTTTCCCCGGTGACCCGCGTGAAATACGAGGTCGACGCCACCCGGGTCGGCCAGATGACCGACTACGACAAGCTTCTCCTGGACATCTGGACGGACGGCCGCCTGGAGCCCCACGAGGCGCTCCTGCACGCCTCCGCGATCCTGCGCCACCACCTCGACGTCTTCGTCGACTACGACGACAACGCCGTCGAGTTCGAGGAGGCCCCCGCCGAGCAGAGCGAGGAGAACGCCGCCCTGAAGAAGCTCCTCAACATGAGCGTCAACGAGATCGAGCTTTCGGTCCGGGCCGCCAACTGTCTCAACAACGCCAACATCACGAGCGTCGGCCAGCTGGCCATGAAGACCGAGGCCGAGATGTTGAAGTACCGCAACTTCGGCAAGAAGTCGCTGAACGAGATCAAGGACAAGCTCTCCGAGCTGGGCCTGAGTCTCGGCATGACCTTCGATCCGTCGCTCCTGACGGGGCCGGTGGCCTCCGTGGCCGCCCCGCGCCTCGGCGCCGAAGAAGAGGCCCCGGTGGGCCTGGCCGACCTGATCGCCCAGAACATCGACGAGTAACAATCACCCACTACCATCATGAGACACCGACGAAAAACCGCGAAACTCCAACGCCCGGCCCACCAGCGCCGCGCGCTGTTGTCGGGTCTTGCGTGTTCATTGATCAAGGAGAAGCGCATCCGCACCACGCTCGCCAAGGCGAAAGCCCTCCGTCCGGTGGCGGAGAAGCTCGTGACGCTGGGCAAGCGGGGCGACCTGCACGCCCGGCGCCAGGCGCTCGGCTACCTGCGCCAGAAGGCCGCCGTGGCGATGCTCTTCAACGACGTGGCGCCGGCTTGTGCCGAGCGGCAGGGAGGCTACTGCCGCATCACGAAGCTGGGCCCGCGCCAGGGAGATGCGGCGCCCATGGCCTACATCGAGTGGGTCGACATCGCGGTTGCGGTGGGCGGCGACGATGACGAGGAACTCGGCGCCGAGGATTGATCTCCGGGGCCCGAGGCTCCCGATTCAAAATCAAAAAACACCCGCCCGGCATCTCGCCGGGGGGGTGTTTTGCTTTCCGGGGGAAGGGGAGGGGCGGTCAGAGCTTCTTCTTGAGGGCGGCGTACTCGCGCCGGAGCTTCGCCAGTTCGGTCTCCTTCTTGGAGATGTTCTCGTGGAGGTCGGCGAGCTGCCGGAGGTTGGCGGCGAAATTGCCTCCCCCCCGCGGCCGGCCCCTCACGGCGGGAATGCCGGTAGCCTTGATCCAATTGCTGATGGTCAGCGGGGTGACCCCGAAGCGGCTCGCGGCGGCGGTGATGCCCCCGCGCCCCTTCTGGGCATTGATCTTGTCGACATAGGCCAAGATCTGCGCCTTCTGCTTCGCGGTGTACCGCTTGCCCTTGGATTTGCTACTTTTACTCATGGGAGGGCTTCACCATTCGACATAACACACTAATGACAAGGGAAATGAACACTTTTTCACATGGTTGTTTTCCATCAGTTGCATGCCGGGATCTCCGGAATGCAAGGAACTGCAATGGAATTGGCGGGAGGCGGGCGCCGGATTGGCGGGCGGCTTGCTCACAGGGGAGACCTGATTCCGCGGGTGGGAAGGGAAGGAAGGCCCGGCGGGGCGGGGCGGCGACGGACCGCGTCTATACCTCGCAGATGGTGACCGCGGTTCCCTCCGGAACGATATCGAAAAGCTCGAGGAGGTCGTTGGTGCGCATGCGGATGCACCCTTGGGACGCCGGGGTTCCGATATGCTCCTCGTGATTGGTGCCGTGGATATAGATATAGCGGTCGTAGGTATTCGAGTTGGCGGGCTCGAGTCCCTCCAGCCAGAGGATGCGCGTCAGGACGAGATCGGCGTCGTCACCTTCCCCGGGCGCCCAGGTGCCCTCCGGCCGGCGGCCCCGGAAGATGGTGTACGGCGGGGCGTCGTGGCCGTGCTTCTCGGCGATGCGGAACCGGCCCAGCGGGGTCTTGAAGGAGTTCTCCTCGCACCCCGGGCCGAAGCGCGAGGTGGACACCGGATAGCGCCGCAGGACCTCCGGACCGTCGCGGACCTCCAGCTCCTGCCGGGCGATCGAGACGTGGAGCTGCATCAATGCTGCGGGGCCGGCGAGCGGGGCCGTCCCGCGGCCGGTTCCGGCGGCTGCTGGCTGCGGTCGGGCGCCTTCGCCTCCAGCCCGAGGTCCTCGAGCAGGGACAGGTCCCGGGCAATCGCGGGGTTGTCGGCGGTGAGGAGCTTGTCCCCGTAGAAGATCGAGTTCGCCCCGGCGAAAAAGCAGAGCGCCTGCGTCTCGTCGGACAGCAGGGTGCGGCCCGCCGAGAGCCGCACCCGGGCTTTCGGCACCGCCAGGCGCGTCACCGCGATCATGCGCACCAGGTCGAGCGGGCGCACCGGATCGGCGTCCGCGAGCGGCGTGCCGGGCATCGGCATCAGCGAGTTGATCGGGATGCTTTCCGGCGCGGGGTTGAATTCCGAGATGACCTCGAGCATGCGCAGGCGGTCCGCGACGGTTTCCCCCAGGCCGAGGATGCCGCCGCAGCACACCGACATCCCGGCGTCCTGCACGTGGCGGATCGTGCGGAGGCGGTCGTCAAAGCTGTGGGTCGTGACAATCTCCGGGTAGTGCTCCGGCGAGGTGTCGATGTTGTGGTTGTAGGCCGTCACGCCGGCCTCGCGCAGCTGGCGGGCCTCCTCGGGCCCCAGTTCGCCGAGGGTGACGCACACTTCCATGTCGAGCGACGCCACGTCCCGGACGATGCCGAGGACATCCTCGAAGCGGCTCGTTCCGGCCCGCACCCCGCGCCACGCGGCGCCCATGCAGAACCGGGTGGAACCGCTGCGCTTCGCGGCGGTGGCGCGCTCCATGACGGCCTCGCGCTCCATGAGGCGTTCCGCCCCGACCGGGGTGTCGTAGCGGGCCGACTGCGCGCAGTAGGAGCAGTCCTCCGAGCAGCCCCCGGTCTTGATCGAGAGGAGGGTGCAGAGTTGCACCGACTTGTCCGACCAGTGGTCCTCGTGGACCGCCCGGGCTTGCTTGAGGAGATCGAACAGCGGTTGGTTGTAGAGGGTCTCGAGGTCGGCGAAGTTCATGAACGGGTGGGTGGGGAGGTGCAGGGTGGCCGGGGGTCAGCGGACCCAGCGGCCGGAAACGGTGGGCAGGCGTCCTTGCCCCACCACCGCATAGTCGGTCTTTCCATGGGCGCCGACGAGCTTGATTCCGAGTGCCAGCCGCCACTTGGCGCTCATGCTTTCCCCGGTGTGGCAACCGTAGCTCTGGCAGAGGGCCCGCTTGTCGAAGCTCTTGCGGCGGATCTTGCCGAGGTCGTCCTCGTGGATCCACGCCTTGCTGGCCGCCATGATCTCGTTGCCGTAATCGAGCAGGAAACAATGGCGGTTGGAGTGTCCGAAAAAGTCGAAGGTCAGGATGGAGCCCGCGGGCCGCGAGTTGATCGCCTGGATTGCTTCGGCCCCGGTGTCGACCCAGATCAGCTCGCAATTCCGCTTCGTGGCGTTCTCGCGGATCCAGGTGGTGTAGGGCTTGCCGTCCTCGCGGCCGCGGGTCACGTAGCCGGGGCGGTAGACGATCCAGGTGAGCTTGGCCTCCTTGCCGTAGGCGCGCCGGATTTCGGCCATCCGGAGCGTGGAGGCGCGGATGAAGTTCGCCCACCACCGGTCGTGCTGCTCGTTCTTGACCCGGAAGTCCTCCCACTGGCGCAGGGCGGGGCCGCCGCAGAGGATGACGTGTTCGGGCTGGGCGGCAGAGAGGGCCGGAGCCGCAAACAGGGCGGCGGCAAGCAACAACGATCTCACGGCGGGAAGATGCACTCCGGCGAGGGAGGGCGCAAGGCGCAAGGCGGGGGGGGCGAGGGTCGCGGCGGGGCTTGTGGACATCGTGGCGGATTCCCGTCAGTCCGCGGCGAGGGACCCGGCGATGCGGTCGAGGGCATCCTGCAGGGCGGCCCGCGGACAGCCGAAGTTCAGGCGGGCGTGCCCGGGAGACCCGAAGAAGCGGCCGTCCGACAGGAACAAGCCGGCCTGCTTTTCGAAATGGGCGGCGGGCTCCTCGAGCCCCGCGGGGCGGAAGTCGAGCCACGCCAGGTAGGTGGCCTCGATGTCGGGGACGACCACCCCGGGGAGCCGGCTCCGGACGAAATCGGTGAGGAGGTCGCGGTTCCCGCGGAGGTAGGCGAGGAGGTCCTGCCGCCACGCTTCGCCGTGCCGGTAGGCGGCTTCCGCGGCGTGGAACGCGAGGCAGTTGATCTCCGGGAGGATGTGCCCCCGGGCTTGCGTGAACTTGCGCCGCAGGGTCTCGTCGGGAATGACCGCGAAGGAGTACCCGAGGCCCGCGATGTTGTAGGTCTTGCTGGGCGCCATCAGGACGACGGTGCGGGCCAGCAGCTCGGCGGGGAGGTGGAGGGCCGAAACGAACGGCGTGGCCTCCTCGTCGAGGACGAGGTCGCAGTGAATCTCGTCCGAGACCAGGACGAGGTCGTGCCGCGCGCAAAACTCCGCGACGCGGACGACCTCCTCTTTCGGGAAGACGCGCCCGAGGGGGTTCTGCGGGTGGCAGAGAAGGAAGATGCGCGTCTCGGCGGTCACGGTGCGCTCGAGGTGCTCCCAGTCGAAGGTCCAGCGCCCCCCGTCCTGCACGTGGGGGGTGGTGAGCAGCTGCAGGTTGTGGTCGCGGTGCACGCCGAGAAACGGCGGGTAGACCGGGGTGGCGGTCAGCATGGCCTCGCCGGGTTGCGCGAAGGCGCGGCCCGCCAGGGAGAGCGCCGGGACGAGTCCGCCGAGGTGCGCGAGGTGGTCCGCCGGAACCTGCGCCCCGTGCCGCTCCGCGAGGTAGGCCACGAGGGCCTCCACCAGCGCCGGATGGGCGACGGGATAGCCGAACACCCCGTGGGCCACCCGCTCGCGGAGGGCCTCCACCACCGCGGGAGGCGAGGCAAAGTCCATGTCGGCCACCCAGAACGGGTCGAGGTCCGGGCGCCGGTCCCACTTCAGCGAGCCCGTGCCGCGGCGCGGGATGACGGCATCGAAGTCGCTCATCACCTAGATCATGTCGCGGGTGACCTCGAACTTCGCGGCGCACCGCGGACATTGCAGGATGATGTGGTCCTCACCCTGGAAGAGCTCATCCGGCTTCTCGCGCCACATCCCGAGGGCCGGGAGGATGCGTTCCAGCGTGCACCCGCAATGCCACTTGAAGCGCCGCTTTTCGAGCAGCTTGATTTCCTCCTGCCGGTCGATTTCGGCGACCTGGCCTTCGTCCAGCGACTCGAGCCACTCCGGGTCGAAGTCCGGCTGGGCCGCGAGGAGGACATAGTTCTCGTCCGGGAGCCGGAAGGCCCGGCCGGGACGCTGCTCGGATTGCCGGTAGAGGGCCTCGGTCCACACCAGCGGGTCGGTGCCGTCGATCTCGATCGTCGACAGCCGCGGTTCGCGGTCCGGCACCGTGATCTGCTGGTAGAAGAGGGCCCGCGCCGGTTCGCGGACGTCGTCGGTGAAGAGGCGCCCGGTCACCTGCTCGTCCAGCGAGGCCCCGGTGGCAAAGAAGTTCACCCGCGGGGCCCGCAGGTTGACCGTCCACGCGATGGTCTCGGCCCACGGGCGGGCCACGAGGTGCAGGGTGAGCATGGCGAGCAGCTCCTTCAGGGTGTGGTCGAGGGTCTGCGGGTAGCGCAACCCGTGCTGCATGAGGTGCAGGTAGTAATCGGTGTAGAGCGCGGGGAAGTGGCCCCGCAGCATCAGGACGTTGCGCTGCCGGATGAACGCCGACTCGACGGTGGTGAATTCTTCAGAGGCTTCGAGATCCATGGAGGGGATGACTTGTAAGGAGGGCGGGGAACGGCGGGGGGCGCTTACACCGGGCGCGACTCGAGTTCACGGATCCGGGCGCGGGCCACGTCGAGATAGTCTGCGTCGATCTCGAACCCCGTGACACTCTGGATGCCCATCTCGACCGCTGCAACCGCCGATGAGCCGATTCCGAGAAAGGGATCGAGGAGGCGGGTGGCGGTCGCGAGTCCGTGCAGGCGGATGCACTGGGCCACGAGGGCCGGCGGGAAGGTGGCCGGGTGGGGGCGGTCGGCATCCCGCGACTTGATGGTGTCATACGGGATGAACCAGTTGTTGCCCCGGCAGCGGAGGTCGTCGCCGCCGGTGTGCTGCCAGCGGGCGATGTTGGATTTGTCGGCGTAGGGCACCCCGGCGGCGCGCCGGTCCAGCGGAACCTTGCCGGTCCGGGTGAGGTGGAAGACGTACTCGTGGCAGTCGTTGACGAAGCGCTTGGAATTGATGGGCTTGAAATGGCCGGCCGAGACGGATTCCCCCGAGCGGGTCGCGACCGTGATGGACTTGATCCAGTGGAAGGTGTTCTGGAGGTGGAAGCGCCCGTCGGCGGTGAGGGCCAGCACCACCTGGTGGGGGAAGAGGGGATTGCTCGGGGCCGCCCCGACGTTCAGGAAGAACGAGCCGTTCTCGACCAGGACGTCCCGGACCAACCCGGCCCACTCGAGGCACCACTCGAGGTAGGCGGCGCGGTCCCCGGTGTCGTCGTAGCTCCGGTACCCGATCCCGAGGTTGTAGGGCGGGGAGGTCACCACGAGATCCACCGAGGAGGGCTCCAAGGCCGCAAGCCCCGCGACGCAATCGCCGTGGTGCAGCTGGATGTCGGTGGTGATCGTCATGTGGGGGTCCGCCCGTCCGGGGCTCCGTTCTGCACGGCTTAGCCTGTCGCCTCCCGCCTCGACAAGTGCCGAGATCAGGCATTGTGACTATTAACAAGTATGTATCTTTGAAAGCTCCTCTTCACAAGGGAATTGCGGCATCTCTGCGCACTTTGGGCGGAAAAGCCGTTGACAGTTGAAACCTCTGTTTTAAACAGTCGTTTCGTGGCTGTGGGATCGTCAGAGGAAAAGACCGGGACCCGGGAGCGCATTCTCGAGGCCGCCGAGGGTCTCTTCGCGGAACGCGGCTTCGAGGTCGTCTCCCTGCGCGACATCACCAGTCTCGCCGGTGCGAATGTCGCCGCCGTGAACTATCACTTCGGCTCGAAGGAGAAGCTCGTCGATGCGGTGGTCGAGCGCCACGCCACGCCCGTCAACCGCAAGCGCATGGCCATGCTCGACGAGGCCGAGGAGCGGCACGCCGGCGGGCCCGTGCCGGTGCGCGAAATCCTGGAAGCCTTCCTGAATCCGCTGATCGAGCACATCTCCGGCGGCGAGCGCGAGCAGCAGTTGTTCTGCAAGTTCATGGGACGCCTCATGGGCGAGCGCGGCTACCGGCTGCCCGAGTCCGTGGAGCCGATGTTCCAGGCCATGGCGGCACGCTTCTCGCTCGCCCTGCAGAAGGCCGTCCCGGAATTGTCGGAGGAACTGGCCCTGTGGCGGATGCACTTTTCCTTCGGGGTGATGGCCAACACCCTGATGCACGGCGAAACCCTGCGGCAAATATCGGCGGGCCGCGCCGGCAATCCCACCGTGGAGGTTCTCCTCGAGCGGATCATCGACTTTTGCACGGCGGGCTTCCACGCGCCCGCCGAACCGGGAAGGGGGGACGGGTGAAACCCTGGGCGGCAGGATGGACGGCGGCGGTCCTCGCCGGGTGCGCGCCGGCCCCCGCGCCGGAGTCCCGGGTCTCGGCGGTGGCCTCCATGGCGCCGGATGCCTGGGCCGCGTCCCGCGAAGCCCGCGCCGGCGTGGACCGCGACTGGATCGAGCGCTTCGGCGACCGCCGCCTCTCGCGCCTCGTCGGGGTGGCCACCACCAACAGCTACAACCTCCGGGCCGCGGAAGAGCGTCTGCGGCGCGCCGCGGCGGTGGCCCGGCAGGCCGGGGCGGCGCTCAAGCCGCAGATGGACGCCTCCCTGCACGGGAGCCGGTCCGAGCAGAAGTTCGTCGGCTTTCCCTTCGGGGCCGGCGGGATCCCGTCGTCGATATCGAATTCCTTCGGCGCCTCGCTCGATGTGAACTGGGAACTGGATGTCTGGGGACGCCTGCGCGCCGGCCAGGCGGCCGCCATCGCCGACGCCCAGGCCCAGGCCGCGGACCTCGCCGCGGCCCGCACCTCTCTCGCGAGCCAGATCGCGAAGGCGTGGTTCGCGGCGGCCGAGGCCGCCGAGCAGGTGGCCCTCGCCGAAACCGAATTGAAGGTCCGCAAGGACACCGTGGAGGCCGTCCGGGGTCGCTTCGAGCTGGCGCTGTTCGAGGAGGGCGGATCGGCCTCGCAGCTTCGCCTCGTGGAAACCGAGCTCTCCACGGCACGGGCCAACCTCGCGTTCTGGGAGGGGGAACGCGAACGGGTGCGGCGCCAGCTTGATATTCTCGCCGGCCGCTACCCGGACGGGTCGCAGGCCGGACCCGGAACCCTGCCGCGGATTCCCTCCCAACCGCCGGCGGGCCTCCCGTCGGAATTGCTCCTGCGCCGTCCGGACATCCTCGCGGCCGAGCGCCGTTTCGCGGCCGCCGGCCGGCGGGAACGGGCCGCCCACCTCGCCCGCTTCCCGAGCTTTGCCCTCACCGGCTCGCTCGGCACCACCACCAACCGCCTGCGGGAAGTCCTCGATAGCGACTTCGGCGTGTGGTCGATGGGGGCCGGGGTGGCGGCGCCCATCCTCGACGGGCGACGCCTGCTGGAAGGGGAGCGCATCGCCCGCAGCGACGAGCGGCAGGCGCTCGCCGTCCTCCAGCAGACGGTCCTGGACGCCTTCGGCGAAGTCGAGCAGGCCCTCGTCGCGGACCGGTTCCTGGCCCGCCGGATCGACGCCCTCGAGGAGGCCACCCGCCTCTCCGCCGACGCCTCCCTCGCGGCCGGCGAGGATTACGTCGGCGGGTCGGGCGACGTCCTCACGCTCCTCTCCGCCCAGAGCCGCCGCATCCAGGCCGCCTCGCAGCTCGTCACGGTGCGGCGCCTGCGACTCGACAACCGCATCAACCTGCACCTCGCCCTGGGAGGCGACTTCCGCCCGCGGGGCAAATAGGAGACCGTCATGAAACCGCTTCGTATCATCGTCTGGCTCCTCATCGTGGGGGGCATCCTCGCGGTCGGCATCGGCGGGTGTGCGGCCCTGGTGATGCTCGGGCCGAAGGCCCCGAAATCCGCCCCCGAAAGGCGCCTCGAAAAGGTCGAGGTGGTCGCGGCCGAGCTGACCACCGCCCGGATCTCGATCGAATCGCAGGGGGAAGTCGAAGCGCAGCGGCGCACGCAGCTGTCCGCGGAGGTCCCCGGAAAGGTCGTCTCGGTGACGTCCCGGTTGGAGGCCGGCGAGGTCTTCCGGGAGGGGGATCTGCTTCTCGCGCTCGAGGACGCCGACTACCAGGCGGCCCTCGCCAACGCGCAGGCCGCCCTCGAGGACGCCAGGCTCGCCCTCGAGGTGGAACTGGCCCGCGCCGAGCAGGCCCGCCGCGACTGGGGGAAGCTCGGCGTGAGCCGCGAGCCCAATGATCTCGTCCTGCGCAAGCCCCAGCTCGCGAGCGCCAGGGCGCGGATCACCGCCAGCGAGGCCGCCGTCGAGAAGGCCCTGCGGGACCTCGAGCGCACCGAGATCAGGGCACCCTACGGGTGCCGCATCGAGCGGACCATGGTCGACCTCGGCGCGGTGATCGCCCCCGGGGCGCCGCTCGTGGAGGTCGTTTCGCTGGGGGCCGTGGAGGTCCGCCTGCCCCTCTCGCTTGAAGACTACGGTTACCTCCAGCGCGATGACGACGGCACGGTCACCGGAACGGTCACGGCCCGCGCCCGCATCGGCGGCGAGGAGTTCGAATGGACCGGGCGCCTCGTGCGCTCCGAGGAAATCGTGGACGCCGCCACCCAGTCGATCCCGGTGGTCGCGCAGTTCGGAGCCGGCGGGGAGACGCCGCCCCCGGTGGGCATTTTCCTGGAGGCCGCCATTGCGGGCCGCGAGGTCGCCGACGTGGTGGTCGTGGACCGCGCCGCGATGGTGTCGCCCGGCGAGGTGCTCGTCGTGAACGCCGACAACCGCATCGCGTTCCGCAAGGTCAAGGTGGTCCGCACCGAACCGGAGACCGTGCTCGTCTCGGAAGGGCTCGCACCCGGCGACCTCATCCTGACGACCGCCCTGAGCACCCCGGTCAGCAACATGGAAGTCGAGATCGTCGGGGGCGCCGGGGAGGGCGAACCCCCCGGGGACGCCTCGCCGGTCTCCAAGCAACCCAGCCTCTAGCCGCCCGCCATGGAAGGACTCATCCGCTGGTTCAGCCGCAATCACGTCGCGGCCAATTTCCTGATGCTGGCCGTCATCCTCGCCGGCTTCTACACGTGGTTCCAGCTGCGGAAGGAGATCTTTCCGGAAACCGCGATCGATGCCGTCGCCATCAAGGTGCCGTATCCGAACGCCACTCCCGAGGACGTCGAGGAGGGGGTCGTCATCCCCGTCGAGGAGGCCATCGCGGACCTCGAGGGGATCTCCGAGATCAACTCGACCTCCGCCGAGAACATCGGGGTCGTCACCGTCGAGGCCGAGACCGGGTACGACCTGCGCAACCTGATGGACGACATCAAGACGCGGGTCGACGCCATCGACAACTTCGCCGAGAACGCCGAGAGCCCGGTCCTCGAGGAGCTCCTCATCACCAGCCAGGTCCTCAGCATCGCGGTGTACGGCGACACCGACGAGGCCACTTTGCGGCAGGTCGCCGAGGACGTGCGCGACGGCCTCCTCGTCTTCAAGCCCGCCCCGGTGTACTACGAGGGAGGGCTCCTCGGGCCGCTCCGCTTCGTGACCGACTCGATCCTGCGCTTCATCCAGGGCGAGGCCGAGATCACCAAGGTGCAACTCGCGGGCGTGCGCCCCTACGAGATTTCCATCGAGATTCCCGAAAAGACCCTGCGCCGCCACCGCCTGACGCTCGCGCAGGTCGCGGATGCGGTGCGCCGCTCGTCGCTGGACCTGCCGGCCGGCACCGTCAAGACCGCCGCCGGCGACGTGGTCATCCGGGCGGTCGGCAAGCGCTACGATGCGAAGGCCTTCGAGAACGTCGTGGTCCTGACCCGTCCCGACGGGTCGGTCGTCACCCTCGGCGAGATCGCCACGATTGTCGACGGGTTCGAGGACATCGATCTCGAGACGACCTTCGACGGCGCCAACGCCATGATCGTGAACGTCTATCGCGTCGGCAACCAGGACACCCTGCGCATCGCCGATGCGGTGCGCGAGTACCTCCAGCAGACCCGATCCCAGTTGCCGGAGGGCATCGGCATCGAAATCTGGAACGACCAGAGCAGCTTCCTGCGGGGGCGCCTCGACCTCCTGAAGCGCAACGGCTTGCTCGGTCTGCTGCTGGTCTTCGGGGTGCTGGCGCTCTTCCTGCGGCCGAGCCTCGCCTTCCTGGTGGCGCTGGGCATCCCGGTGTCCTTTGCGGGCGGCATCTGGCTCATGCCGCAGATGGGCATCTCGATCAACATGATCTCGCTCTTCGCCTTCATCCTCGTGCTCGGGATCGTGGTCGACGACGCCATCGTGGTCGGGGAGAACGTCTACCGGCGCATGCGGATGGGGGAGGACCCCAAGGAGGCCTCGTGGCGGGGCACCCACGAGGTCGGGGTGGTGGTCATCTTCGGCATCATCACCACCATGGTGGCCTTCACCCCCATGCTCGGGTTGAGCGGGGTCAGCGGCAAGATCTGGCCGAACATCCCGCTGATCGTGATCCCGGTGCTGTTCTTCTCGCTGCTGCAGTCGAAGCTCGTCCTGCCGGCCCACCTCGCCCTCCTGAAGGCCAGCGACCCGCACCGCAAGGTGTGGATCTTCGGCCGCTTCCAGCGGTGGGTGTCGTATGGGCTGGAAAGCTTCGTCCTGAAGGTCTACGCGCCCTTCCTGCAGAAGTGCCTCCGCTTCCGCTACTTCGTGGCGGCCGCCTTCATCGCGCTGCTCTGCATCGTCATGGGGATCGTCGGCGGGGGGTACATCAAGAGCCAGTTCTTCCCGGAGGTGGAGGCCGACCTGCTGGTGGCGAAGTTCGAATTGCCGCGCGGGGTTCCCTTCGAGGCGACGCAGCGGGCGGTGGCCAAGCTCGAAGAGGAGGCCATGAAACTCGCCGCGAGGCACGAGGACGTCGACGGCAACTCGGTGGTGGTGCACATGCTGGCGAGCCGCGGGACCCAACCCCTGATCACCGCCTTCGCGCCCGAGGGGCCCCCCACCGCCAGCAACATCGGGGAAGTGACGGTGGAATTGCGGCCCTCCGCGAACCGGGACATCTCCGCGGAAGCCCTCGTGCGGGAATGGCGCCAGGCGGTCGACGACCGGGGCGGGATCCCCGGGGCGGTGGAACTGACCTTCGTGGCCCAGGGCGCCGGCGGCGGAAACGCCATCGATCTCCTCGTCACCGGGAAGGACCTCGAGGAGTTGCGCGGCGCCGGCGAGTTCCTCAAGAGCGAGCTGCAGACCTACACCGGCGTCATCGATCTCGCCGACAGCGACCGGCCCGGGAAGCGGGAGTTGCGCTTCGGGGAACTCACCCCCGCCGGCCGCGCGCTGGGCCTGCGCCTCGGCGACGTCGCCTCCCAGGTCCGCCGCTCGTTTTACGGGGACGAGGCCCAGCGCCTCCAGCGCGGCCGCGACGAGGTCAAGGTGATGGTCCGCTACCCGGAGGAGGAACGCCAGTCGATCGAGAACTTCGAGCAGATGAAGCTCCGCACCCCCGGCGGGGCGGAGGTCCCGCTCCCGCAGGTCGTGGTCGTCGAGGAAGGCCGCGGGCCGGACACCATCCAGCGGGTCGACCGCAAGCGCGCCATCCGCATCACCGGCGATGTCGACAAGACCAAGAACAACGCCAACGCCGTGATGGGCCGGTTCAGGAACGAGGCCCTCGCGGAACTGCCACGCCGGTTCCCCGGCGTGCAGTTCTCCTTCGAAGGCGAGCAGCAGGACCAGGCCAGCAGCGTGAAGGAGATCGGGATCGGCTTTCTCTTCGCGCTCGTCGCGATGTACGTCCTCATGGCCATTCCGCTGAAATCCTACCTGCAACCGGCCATCATCATGTCGGTCATCCCCTTCGGCATCGTCGGGGCCGTCCTCGGGCACGTCCTCATGCGGACCGAACTCAGCATCATGTCGATGTGCGGGATCGTGGCCCTCGCCGGGGTGGTGGTGAACGACAGCCTCGTGCTCGTCGACTACGTCAACCGGCACCGGGGGGAGTCGAAGAGCGTCATCGAGGCCGCCACCCGCGCCGGCGGGGTGCGCTTCCGGGCCATTCTCCTGACGTCCCTGACGACCTTCGCGGGGCTGATGCCGATGTTGCTGGAGACCGACATGCAGGCCCGCTTCCTCATCCCGATGGCCATCTCGCTCGGCTTCGGCATCCTCTTCGCCACCACCATCACCCTCATCCTGGTGCCCTCGGTGTACGTCATGCTCGAGGACTTCAAGAAGGCCGTGGCGTGGCTCTTCGGCCGCCATGTGTCCGCCCCCCGGACCCCCTCCGCCCCCCTCCAGCCCGAGCCCGGGAAGGACGGGTAGGGGACGTAGGAGTGTGACACCGGCGTCCCGCCAATAGTGTTCGGCATGTGAAATGCTGAATCCCAACGGGATTCAGTCAAATAGCCCAGGGCTGGAACCAACCCTGGGATTCGTTGACCGGGGCGAGATCCAACGCCAAAGGTGTTGGGGAGGTTTCCCCGCCGCCCCCCTCTTACACCATCCGGCCTCCACAACCGCATTGCGGTTGGGTCTTCTCATCGATGCAAGGTCCCCGGGTTGTCCCAACCCGGGGCTGAGGTTCGGAAGCCCTTCAGGCTTCTTTGCGCGTTCCGGCGTCGCCCACAGCACGGGTCGTGCCGGACGCTACTGGCGTCCCGCCTGTGGAATCACTCCCGCGGCCACGGGACCGGTATCACTCTCGACGGCCTTGGTTGAAGCGGGCTGACGACCTTCACGCCGCGGGCAACACCCACGGCGCCCGGGGCGGCATCCGCATGGGGAAGCGCCGGACCTCGTCGCCGCGGGGCGGAGTGCATCAAGGCAAGCCCCTGAAATCCAGGAAGGCCGGCCGCTCCTCGGGGAAGTAGGCCCACAGGGAATCGAACCCCGATCTACGGTTCCGGAAACCGTCGTTCTATCCGTTGAACTATAGGCCCATGTGCGGGGGGGCGGTGGGCAGGAGGCGGCCGTGAATCGACCCCGTGGCCCGGACCCCCGGTGCGGGTGGGGAGTGTGGCCTCAATCCCGCCAGACGCAAGGCGAGAATCGGGATCCCCGGCCTTCGTCCCGCGCTTCCGGACCCCGGACGCCCCGGGGGACGGGCGGCGCTCAATCCTCGGGCGGGCGGTGGGGCTCGAAGGTGGCGGCCCGTTCATTCTCCCGCGCCTTGGCGGCCTCCACCGCATTCTGGTAGAGGACCTCCTGCATGCGGAGCCGCTTCTGGCCCTTGGGGCGTTCGAGGCGCCGGGAGGTGCCGTCCTTCAGGATCTCGAAGGAGTTGGTGTTGTCCTTGAAGGCGGTCTCGAGGATCCGCACCAGCCGCCGCCTCGAGGGCTTGTCCTCGATGGGCACCATGAGTTCCACCCGCTTCTCGAGGTTGCGTGTCATCCAGTCGGCCGACGAGATGAGGATCTCGGCATCGCCGCCGCGATGAAAATAAAAGATGCGCGCGTGCTCGAGAAAGCGGTCGATGACCGAGACGATGCGGATGTTGCGGGCCCCCTTGCCGCTCCCGGGACAGAGGCAGCAGATCCCGCGGATGTTGAGCTTGACCTCGACGCCCGCCTGCGACGCCTTAAAGAGGGCATCGATCATCTCCTGGTCCTGCAGGGAGTTCATCTTGGCGATGATGCGGGCCGGCTCGCCCTGCCGGGCGCGGGCGGTTTCCGCGGCGATCAATTCGAGGAGGCGCCGCTTCATGTGGGTCGGGGCGGGGGAGAGCTTCTGGAGGCGCAGGAGCTTCGACCGCCCGGTGACCGCGTTGAAGATCAGGGAAAGATCCGCGCCGTAATCGGGGCGGGCCGTCAGGTAGGAGATGTCGGTGTAAAACTGCGCGGTGGTCTCGTTGTAGTTCCCGGTGCCGAGGTGGGCGTAGCGCCGGAGGCCGTTCTCCTCGCGCCGCGTGATGAGGAGCACCTTGGCGTGGGTCTTGAGCCCCTTGACCCCGTAGATGATGTTGGCCCCGGCCCGCTGCAGGGCGTCGGCGCGGTCGAGGTTGCGTTCCTCGTCGAAGCGGGCCTTCAACTCCACCAGGACGGTCACCTGCTTGCCGTTCTCGGCGGCCTTGATGAGCGCCTCGATGACCCGGGAGCGGCTCGCGGTGCGGTAAAGAACCTGCTTGATGGCCAGGACATCCGGGTCGCCGGCGGCCTCCTCGAGGAACCGCAGCACCGGTTCGAACGATTCGAACGGGTGCACCAGGAGGATGTCGTTGTTGCGGATGAGCTCGAACATGGACGTCCCGGGCTCCACCAGCGGCGACGGCTGGGGCGGCCAGGGGGCGTCCCGCAGACGGTCCTGCCCCGGCAACATGGCGACCTGCATGAAATCCGCCAGCGCCAGCGGCCCCGGCACATTGTAGAGTTCCCCGGCCTTCGATCCGGTGGCGGCCTGCATGACCCGGAGGAGGTCCCGGGGCGTCCCGTGCGCCACTTGGAGCCGGACCGTGTCGGAGAAGCGCCGCGCCGCGAGGACCTCCTCCATCTCCCCCGCGAGGTCGATGGCGTCCTCCTCCCGGACCGCGATGTCGGAATTGCGGGTGATCCGGAACGACGAGGAGGCCGTCACGGTCTCGCCCGGGAAGATCTCCGCCACGAGGGCCCGGACGAGATCCTCGATGTAGACGAAGCTCTCCCCCTCGCCGGTGCTCACCGAAACGAACCGCGGAAGGCTGCCGGGAATCGGCACGAAGGCGTAACGGGTCGTCCCTTCCGCCGGGTTCTCGAGGCGGCACGCCACGGTGATTTCCAGGGCCGGCAGCAGCAGGGCCGGATCCTCCGGGTCGTGGGCGAAGGGGGTCAGGAGCGGAAGGACGAGGCGGGCGAAGTAGGCGTCGGCCTGGTCCCGCTGGTCGGGGGTCAGTTCCTCGAGGCTCAGGATGTGCACCCCCTTGGCGCGCAGGGCCGGGAGGAGGGTCTCGTTCAGCAGGGCGTATTGATCGGTCATCATGCGCAGGGCCCGTTCCCGGATGAGCCCGATCTGCTTCGTGGGGGTGAGACCCGCGATGTCCGGGGTGCGCGAGCCGGAGTGGCGCAGGATGGCGAGGCCGCCCACCCGCACCTGGAAGAACTCGTCGAGGTTGGACCCGGTGATCGCGAGGAACTTGAGTCGTTCGAGGAGCGGGTTGTCGTCGCGCTGGGCCTCCTCCAACACGCGTTGGTTGAATTCCAGCCAGGAGAGTTCTCGGTTGATGTAGGGCATGGATGCGGGGGATGGGCGCGGGATGGCGGTGACCGGCGGGTTTTCTGATCCGGGGATCTTCAGGCCTGATCTTTCAGGATGATGGCGAGGCCAAAGGTTTCCTCGAAGGTGGTGCCCTTCGACTGCATGGCGAGACGCTCCACGGCGGCATCGGAGACCCCCACCAGCGTCAGGTAGATGCGCTCCCCGGTGACGCGCACCTCGATGTCGCGGACCCGCTGCGAATGGGTCCGTTCAAGGGCGTCCGCGACCCGCAGAAGCGAGGCGAGCTTCGCGACCCGGATGCGGTCGACCGTGTCGAGGGCCCGGTAGGCCGGGTGCGTGGTCCGCGGTCCCGACTGGCGGTGGTAGCGGGCCACCAGCGCCACGATCTGGATGTCGAGCCGGCCGAGCCCGAAGATCTCGCTGTTCTGCACGATGTACTGGGAGTGCTTGTGGTGCGCCTTCGGCGAGATGTAGCCGCCGGTCTCGTGGAGGGTGGCGGCCACGTCCAGCAGGAGGGCGTCGTGCGTCGCCAGCTCGTGCAGGTCCTGGGTTTCGTCGAAGAGCCGCTTCGACAGGAAGGCCACGTGCCGGCCGTGCCGGTCGTCGGCCTGGTATTTGCGCGCCAGGATCTTGGCGGACCGCACGACCTCCGCCTGGAACCGGGCCGTCAGCGAGGTGGAGACCGGCAGGTCGTGCAGGAGGCCGCGCTCGTAGTCGCTCCCCGGGATCCGGAGGGTCTTCAGGGCGAAGGCCTCGGCCACCGCGAGGTTGATCTCGAGCGCCGGCAGGACGCCCTCCGCGGTGTGGTAATCCAGCTGGTAGCGGCGCACGCGCTCATCCTCGGTGAGCGCCGCGGCCTCGGCCGCCAGCGACCGCAGGCTCTTCGCGGAGAGCTTCGTGTCGCCGGCCTTCGTCAGGAAGGGCGCGAGTAGCTGGATCTCGTAGCCGATCACCACCAGGTCCTCGATGGTCTCGTCGCGGAACTCGTACTGGAGCTGGTTGATTTGTCCGCGGATGTGTTCCCGGAGGACGCGCACCAGCACGGCGCCTTCGGCGCTGGCCGTTTCGAGGGCCTCCGCCGTCCGGTAGGTGCCGAGGCGGTAGCTGGTGTAGCGCACGATGCGTCCCTTCTTGAAGAGGAGGGCCCGCGTGTTCCCCGGGCCCACGTGGACCACGAGGGTGGTGCGCTTCTTCATCGACGGCGTGTCCCGGAGCCGCCGGCGCGTCTTCAGGTAGATGAGGCGGGTCATCTCGCCGTCGTCGAGGACCTCGGCGCGGAGCCCGCAGGCGATGTAGAGCCGGTTCAGGAACACCTCGCTGTTGCTGGCCTCGGAGAGGATGTTGGTCGTGACGGCGCGCGCCACCACCTCCGGCCCGACGCCCAGCTCCTTCAGGGTGTCGAGGTAGCCGTTGAGGATCTGCACGGTGCGCTCCGTGGTGGAGCGCTGCACCTTGCCGCGGCGGAAGATGTCCCGGGCCAGCGGGAGCGGCTGTTCGAGGAACTCGAGGGGGGGCGCCGACTCCTCGCTCCCCGCGTTGGTGACCAGCATCGACACCGAGCTCGCCCCGATGTGGATCGTGGCGCTGAGGTCTGGGGAGGTCGGGGCGGCGTCCATGCGTGGTCTAACAAATGCCTGCGGCCCGCAGGATCCCCCCCCGGGCGGGCTGAATCTAAGGGGAGGTGCGCCGGAGCGGCAAGGAGAAGCTGGCTTCTGCGGACTTGTCACCGCCCTCCAGCGTGCTAGTTAGGTGCCCATGCCGGTTCGTGGTGCATTGGAGCGATATCTCGTCAAGGAAGGAAGCAAGGTCCGCCTCGACGAGATCGACCAGAATGAGAAGGAGCTTTTCCAGCACGGCGGGAAGGCCGAGCACCTGCCCTACTTCGACGAACTGCGCCAGGAACTGCAGCTGCTCCAGAAGGTCCTCTACGCGGAGAACAAGCGGCGGGTGCTGGTGGTCATCCAGGCCATGGATACCGGGGGCAAGGACGGCTGCGTGAAGAGCGTCTTTTCCCGGGTCGACCCGCAGGGGATCAACGTGAAGTCCTTCAAGAAGCCGACCGAGGCGGAGATGTCCCGCGATTTCCTGTGGCGCGTGCACCAGCAGGTCCCGCGCAACGGGCACATCACGGTCTTCAACCGCAGCCACTACGAGGACATCATCGCGGTCCGGGTGAAGAAGATCTTCGAGCCGAAGGTCTGGAAGCGCCGCTACCAGCACGTCCTCGATTTCGAGCGCATGCTGGCCGAGGAGGGGACCGTCATCGTGAAGTTCTTCCTCCACATCTCCAAGGAGGAGCAGCGGCGGCGGCTCGAGGCCCGCCTCGTCAACCCCGCCAAGCACTGGAAGTTCAACCCGGATGACCTCGCCGACCGGGCCCTGTGGGGCGAGTTCATGGAGGCCTACGAGGACCTCATCGAGCGCACCTCGCAGAAGCACGCCCCGTGGTACATCATTCCCGCGGACCGCAAGTGGTACCGCAACCTGTGCGTGGCCCGCATCATGGTCGACACCCTGCGGTCCCTCGACATGAAGTACCCCAAGATCGGCTGGGACCCGTCGAAGGTGACGATCGACGGCAAGAAGCCGGACCTCTCAGGGACCGAGGCCCCCGCGCCGCCAGCCGAGGGCGGCGAGGACAAGAAGTCCGGCTCCCAGCGCAAGCCAATGGCTGAGGCCGAGGGCGTCGGCTAGGAAGCCGGCCGCGAGGGCGGTCCCCGCCGCGATGAGGGCGTAGGGGAGCTGCGTCACGGTGTGTTCGGTGGTGGTGATGCCGCAGGCGAGGGCGCTCACGATGGTGGTGTCGCTGAAGGGGCTGCAATGGTCCCCGAAGACCGCGCCGCCGAAGACCGCCGCGATCACCGCCGGGGCGATCTGCGCCACGACTTCGGGCGGGGCATCCTGCGCCACCGCCATCGGTCCGAGGGTCGGAAGGGCGAGGGGCATCAGGAGGGCCATGGTTCCCCACGAGGTTCCCGACACGAAGGAGGTCAGGCAACCGAAGAGGAACACCGCCGCGGGAAAGGCCCGGATCGGCACGCCGTTGCCCAGCATGTTCGCGATCTGCCCGGCGGTCCCGAGGGCGCCGAGGACGCTTCCGAGGATCCACGCCAGGACCAGCACCCCGAGGGCGGGGAGGAGTTGCGCCGCGCCCCGCAGGGCGGTGCGCGGGACGAGACGCCACTGCGCCGGGGGAAAGAGGGCCGCGGCGGCGAGGAGCGCCAGGAGGCTGCCGGTCACGAAGGCCGCCGGGCCGCTGTTGCTGCCGAGCGCGGCCTGGATCTTCGCGGCGGTCACCGGGAAGGGTGGGGGAACGCCCTCCCCGCGGTGCAGGAAGTAGTAGAAAAGGGGAATGCCGAGGACCAGCACCACGAGGGGCACGAGGGCCCGCCACAGGCGCCCCGGGGCGTCCGCCGACCCGGGCGCGTCCTCCCCGGGAGGCGCCGCCTCGCGTCGGGCCATCGGACCGATCCGCCAGTTCCGCCGCACCGCGATGAAGGCGAGAAACAACGCGAAGAGGCAGTAGTAGTTCCGCGGGATGGACTGCAGGAACAATAGGTAGGCGGGGGTGTCGAGACCGAGCGAGGCGCTCCCGTCGGCGATGAGCGTGAGTTGCACCGAGATCCAGGTCGAAATGAAGGCCACGCAGGCCACCGCCGAGCTGGTGGTGTCGACGAGGTAGGCGAGAAAGGCGCGCGGGATCCGGATGCGGTCCGCGATGGGCCGCGCGACCCGTCCCACCATGAGCGCATTGGCCAGACCGTCGAAGAAGCAAAGGAGACCGAGACCGAAGACGCTGGTGAGAAAGCGCCGCTGGGTGGCGGCGAGGGGGCCGTCCCCGTCGCTGCGCAGGAGGACCCGCAACCCGCCGCCGCGTTCCAGCAGCGCCGCGAAGGCGCCGAGGAGAAGGGTGAACACCAGGGCGCCCAGATGCCACGCGTTCCACTTTGCCGGCAGCGCGGCGGCGCCGTCGGCAAGCGTCCATGTTCCAAAAAATGCGGGCCACAGGTGTTCGGCGGACCACGTGGCCGCCGCCCCGGGCGGATGGCCCCCCGCGAGCAGCAGGCATCCTGCCAGCCCTCCCAGGAAGAGGCCCAGGCCGGCGCGATGCGTGGCGAAGACCACCACCAGCGCCAGGACCGGCGGCCACATGGCCCGCACCCCCTCCGGCAACGCCAGGACCCCGAAGGTGAGGAGAAACATCCCCGCCGGGAGAACGCTCCTGCGCCAACGACGCGGACCGGCGGAGCGCTTCTCCTTCACGCCCCGGAGCAGACCCGAGGCGCGCCCCCGGCGCAAGCGCCGGAACGGGCCTTGTCTGAAGTCGGCAAACCGGGGGGGCGCATTCTCTAAAAAATCAGCACGTAAATAATGATAATAAGGCCGTATTTTTTATAAGAATATTCTGACTATTTAGCTGGATACTCCCATGGTTTCTCACATTTTCGCCGCATCCTAACAGGAAAACTTCTGCGGATCATTCGGCCTTACGCAGCATCTTGCCATTGGTTGTGATTAAGCAAAAATGTGCTGGGCATGTGGGCCTGTTCCTGCGATCATGCGAGTGATGTCCGAAATACCCCTGCGGAGATCTTCCCGATCCACCCTTACACCCTGTTCATCCTCTACCTCCCGGCGATCCTTCCTCGCAACGACGATTGCGACCGCCGGCGGCCTTCTGGCCGGTAGTGGATCCGCCGACGCGTTCTCGCTCTTCCGGAGCCGTAGCAATCTCGATACCAGCCGCCTGCCCCGTGAGTGGGTTGCCCGGCAGGGAAACGAGTTGCACGCTTACGCTCGCTACCTGTCCAGCCTTCGCTTCCGCCACCTCGGAGTCGAAGATATCATCGCCGCCCATGCACGCCGCAAGGGCAGCGTCTGGAATACCATCCCGCCCCGCCAGTACTGGCGCAACATGAAGCGCACCCTCCTCGTTGCCGACGAGGTCGCGGCCCGTCTCGGTTCTTCCGTGCAGGTCGTCACGTCCGCTTACCGCAGCCCCGCCTACAACGCGCGATGCCGCGGCGCCATGCCGAACTCCTTCCACAAGCAGAACTACGCGCTCGACCTGCAGTTCCATGCCTCCCCCTACACGGTGGCCCGCGTGGCCCGCAGTGTCCGCGAGGAAGGCAAGTTCCGCGGTGGCGTGGGCCGTTACTCCGGCTTCACCCACATCGACACCCGCGGCTACAACGCCGACTGGTAAGGCGCCGGAAGAAATTAACCTTTGCAAAACAGGGACGCGTCCG
Organism: Akkermansiaceae bacterium; assembly: GCA_013001695.1. Classification (GTDB taxonomy): domain Bacteria; phylum Verrucomicrobiota; class Verrucomicrobiia; order Verrucomicrobiales; family Akkermansiaceae; genus Roseibacillus_B. The sequence goes on along the minus strand of JABDMC010000201.1, from coordinate 55,349 downwards.
CGTCCCTGTTTTGGTTTACAGGTTTCTGATGGCATGATCGTTGCTGGATTCTTGTTCCCATCCCGGGTTCCGCGGGTAACTTGACCTCGTGCGCCCCGGCCTGTAGATCCACCGGCCATGCGCCCTGCCAGCCTCCGCCCCGCTCTGCCCATGAAGACACTCCTCTCCGCCGCGGCTGTCGCGGCCCTCGCCGTCCACGCCCACGCCCAGCTCGTCATCAATGAGCTGCTCGTAAATACCACCAGCACCGACACGGAGTTTATCGAGCTCTACAACCCCACCGCCGCGGCCATCGACCTCAGCGACTGGACCCTGAAGGTCTATGAGAGTGACAGCGGTGCGGCGTTTGGAACCCTCGACAAGACGGTCACCATCCCGGCTGGCCGGAGCATCGGCGCCGGCGCCCACTTCCTGCTCGCCAGTCCGGAGTTCGTGAACGTCTTCCCGCCCACCATCGTTGACGTCTCGATCCCCAACAACACGTTCGAGAACTCCTCCTTCACGCTCATCCTGGAAGACCCTGTGGGGACGAACATTTACTCCGTCTTCGTGACGGATGGCGGGGCGGGCGATGCCGCCAACGAGGCGGGCCTCGGGATCACGCCCGACCTCACCGTGGGGCCCGACGGCACCTTTCTTCCCGCCGGCTACTACCTGACGCCGGATGGCGGAACGACTCCGCTGTTCCTGGAGTTCAGCCCCCGGCCCGCTCCCTCGGCCACGCCCCGGGCGGCGAATCCCACCGCGGTGCCCCTCACCCTGGGTATCTCGCCAGCGTCGGTCGCGGAGTCCGCTGGATTCGCGGCGGCGGTGGGCACCGTCAGCCGCCCCGGCACCACCGGCGACCTCGAGGTCACCATCACCGGCGACGATGCCACCGAAGCCGTCCCGGTCGTGGGGACCGTGACCATTCTTGACGGCATGTCGTCCGCCACCTTCGACATCGATGCCGTCGATGATCTCTTTCCCGACGGAACCCAGACCGTGACCTTCGAGGTCAGCGCCCCCGCAGCCTTCGGCGACACCGCCACCCTCGACGTGACCGACGATGCCGGCGACAGTTTTTCCCTCGTCCTCAATGAAATCTATTCGCGCCCGGACACCACGGCGGGGGACGCCAACGGGGATGGAACGATTGGGAATGCCGCCGACGAGTTCATCGAGATCGTCAACGTCACCGCCAGCCCCGTCGATCTGACGGGCGCCAAGTTGACCGACGCAGTCCGCGACATCCACTTCTTCACGGACGGCACCATTCTCCAGCCGGGATGCGCCCTGGTGGTGTTCGGCGGCGGCGATTTCTTCCAGGGCACGGTGGCGGGGGCCTTCGGCAACGCCGAGGTCCAGAAATCCAGCGAGGGCCTCCTCTTCCTCACCGATTCCGGCGACACCGTCAGCATCGTCGACGCCAGTAGCGGCGTGCGGCACGAAGTCCGGACTCCCAATGTCAGCGGCGATCCCGAACTCGGGTCCTACAACCTGAACACCGATGCCGACGCCGCCTCCGGTTACGATCGCCACACCGTGATCGCCGCCAACGCCGCCAACCAGTTCTCCCCGGGCACGACCGTGGCCGGCACGGCCTTCTGCCCGGCCCCCGCGCAGGCCCTGACCCTCAGCGTGACCCCCGGCAGCTTTGCCGAGAACGCCGGTGCGGGAGCGGCCACCGCCACGGTGTCCATCCCGGCCCCCCTCGCCACCGACCTCCTCGTCTTCCTCGAGACCGGCGACGAAGGGGAAGTCGTGCCGCAGTTTCCCGGCGCCTTCATCTCCGCCGGCCTGACTTCCGCCGACATCCCGCTCGACGCCGTGGATGATGTGCTCGTTGATGGGACGCAGACCGTGACCCTCTCTGCGTTCGCTTCCGGCTACACCAACGGCACCACCACCGTCGATGTCACTGACGACGGCGACACGCCGGCCTTCACCGGCCTCGTGATCAACGAGGTCGATGCCGACCAGCCCGGAACCGACACCACCGAGTTCATCGAGCTCTACAACCTCACCGGGAATGCCGAGTCGCTGGACGGACTCGTGCTCGTCCTCTTCAACGGGAGCGACGACGCCTCCTACAACGCCTTCGACCTGACCGGCCAGACCATCCCGGCGAACGGCTACCTCGTGGTCGGCAACGCCCCCGGGGCCTACACCCCGGCCAACTTCCCCGCCTCGAATGCCATCCAGAACGGCCCCGATGCGGTGGCCATCTACGTGGGGAGCGAGGTGGACTTTCCGAACGACACTGCTCCCGGGTCCGTCTCGAACGTCCTCGTCGACGCCATGGTCTACGGCACCGCCGACGGGGACGACGCGGGCTTGATCGCGGCCTTCGGCGGGCCCCAGTATGACGAGGGATCCACCAACAATGCGACTTCCAACTCCCGGGTTCCGGACGGGACCGGGTCCTTCGTGGCGCAGGCGCCCACGCCGGGTGCGGCCAACCAGGTGGTCATCCCCGATTCGCCGCAGATCCTCACCATCACCCCCGACTTCGGCGGCGGGACGGTGAACATGAGCATCGCCAATGTTTCCCCGGGGACGACCTACAGCCTGAACTCCACCCCGGACCTCACCGAGACCATTCCCTTCACCCAGCTCCTGACCTTCGACCCCGGCGTGAACGGCTTCGAGGATCCGGTCGGCTCCGGGATCTACGTCTTCGATTTCCCCGATGGCAGCATCTCCGGAAAACCGAAGAACTTCTACCAGGTCAGCAACCCCTGATTGTCCGGCTGCCGGAATCGCGCCCTCGCAGGCCATCGCCAACGCGGGGGCGTCCTTTCGGGGAGGCTGACGGTTTGCCTCGACCGGGCGCATGACGGGCCGGGCCCCCGGGGGAGCGGCTGGGCGGTCCGTACCGATGATGAACTCGCGAGGAGACCGCTGGGTGCGCCCCGGCGCCGGGCCCGCGGAAGGCAACCGGCCTGCCGCTGTCACGGACTTTCCTTGCGCACGCGGGAAGCGCCGCACCATGTTTATTGGGCCCGGACCTGGATTGGCTCCGCCCCGGCGGTTCCCCGGGCTTGACCTCGGGGCGATGGTTAAGGAAAGTTAAGTAATGGCAGCGAGCTACACCGAGGCGGACATCAAGAGCCTCGACTGGCGGGAGCACATCCGGCTCCGCCCCGGGATGTACATCGGGAAGCTCGGGGACGGGAGCAGCTCCGACGACGGGATCTACATCCTGCTGAAGGAGGTCATCGATAACGCCGTCGACGAGTTCATCATGGGACACGGGAAGGAGGTCCACATCGAGATCGACGAGGAGGGCCGCGTGGAGGTCCGCGACTTCGGGCGGGGCATCCCCCTCGGGAAGCTCATGGACTGCGCCGCCAGGATCAACACCGGGGCGAAGTACGACAGCGAGGCCTTCAAGAAGTCCGTGGGCCTCAACGGCGTCGGGATCAAGGCCGTGAACGCCCTGAGCGATTTCTTCGAGATCCAGGCATGGCGGGAGGGCAAGACCAAGGCCATCGAGTTCGCCCGGGGGGAAGTCGTCGAGGAGATGAAGCGGCCCCGCGCCGCCGCCAAGACCAAGCCGGGCACGCGCCTCGCCTTCGAGATCGACCGCGGCATCTTCCCGACGAAGGCGAAGTTCAAGACCGAGGTCGTCGAGAAGATGTGCCGTTACTATGCCTACCTGAATCCCGGGCTGACCCTCGTCTTCAACAAGAAGAAGTTCAGATCGAAGAACGGCCTGCTCGACCTCCTGAAGGAGGAGATGGAAGAGGAGCCGCTCTACGAGCCGGTGCACCTCTCCGGGAAGGACATGGAAGTGGCCTTCGTGCACACCCCCTCGGGCGGCGAGGAATACTACGCCTTCGTCAACGGCCAGCACACCACGCAGGGAGGGACGCACCTCGCGGCCTTCCGCGAGTCGCTCGTGAAGGTCCTCCGGGACTTCTTCAAGAAGCAGTACGAACCCGCCGACATCCGCGCCGGCATCGAGGCCGCGGTCCTGGTGCGCGTCGAGGAGCCCGTCTTCGAGAGCCAGACGAAGACGAAACTCGGCAGCACCCACATGGCCCCGGGGGGCGAGACGGTCCGCACCTACATCCTGAACTTCCTGCGCGAACAGCTCGACAACTACCTCCACAAGAATCCCAAGGCGGCCGAGGCCATCCAGGCCCGGATCCTCGCCGCGGAGCGCGAGCGGAAGGAGCTCAAGGGCGTCAAGAAGCTCGCCCGGGACCGCGCCAAGCAGGTCAAGGTCCACAACAAGAAGCTCCGTGACTGCCGCGCCCACTGGAACACCAAGCACAAGAAGCGCGCCGCCTCCACGGTCTTCATCACGGAAGGGGACAGCGCCAGCGGATCGATCACGAAATGCCGCGATGTCGAAACCCAGGCGGTCTTCTCGCTGCGCGGCAAGCCGCTGAATTCCTACGCCCTCGCCCGGAAGGTGGTCTACGAGAACGAGGAGTTCGCCCTCCTGCAGGCCGCCCTCGGGATCGAGGTGCACCTCGAGGACCTCCGCTACAACCGGGTGGTGATCGCCACCGATGCCGATGTCGACGGGATGCACATCCGCCTCCTGCTCCTCACCTTCTTCCTGCAGTTCTTCCCCGAGATCATCCGCGAGGAGCACCTCTACATCCTGCAGACGCCGCTCTTCCGGGTGCGCACCAGGAAGGAAACCCGCTATTGCTACAGCGAGGAGGAAAAGGACGAGGCCCTCGCGGCCCTCGGAAAGGGCGCCGAGATCACCCGCTTCAAGGGCCTCGGCGAAATTTCCCCCGACGAATTCAAGTTCATGATCGGCCCCGACATGCGTCTTGATCCGGTCCGCATGGAAGAGGGCAAGGGCGTGAAGGAGATGCTCGCCTTCTACATGGGCAAGAACACGCCGGACCGGCAGGGATACATCATGGACAACCTGCGCGAGGACATCGACCGGGCGGAGGTCTAGCGGAGGAAGCCGGAATTCCCGGGGGCGCTCCAAAGGTGACCTCCGCTTGTAATGGTTGCGGCGGGAGGGCCGGATATGCTGCCTTTCATATGAAACGAGGGTACTCTGGAATCGGAACGATGGGGATGAACGTGGGGCGCATTCAGCAGCCCAAGCCGGATTACCTGCCGTCCCCGGCAAAAGGGCGGGGGAAGGGGCGCTTCATCAGGGCGCCGCTCGCGAAGTGCGACCGCTCCGCGCTTCTCGTGATCCTCGCGATGACTGCCATCGTCTGGCTGGTTCTGTCCACGGTCAGCGGGCTCTGGACCATCATGTGCCTCCTCGCCGGCCCCATGCTCGCCACCCTCGCCGTCACCGTCGGCCGCATGGGTGGACCGGTCTGGGCCAGGATCACCGCCGCAGCCTACACCGGGGCCCTGCTCACCGGAACGGGCCTCGTCATCGCGGCGACTCAAGGGTAGGAATCCGAGAGCTTCAATTTTCATGGAAGTGCGAGATCCAAACCCGAGCCGAAAGCGCTTTCCATCGGGCGGATCCCAGGCTTCCCCGGACGGCTTGAGCCGGCAAATCATGATTTGGTCGTGGATGCCGGCCTACCTCGCCTCGATGGCCGCGGCGGGACTGTTGCCGGACATCGACGGCCGCTGGTTGGCGACCGCGGTGGGGGTGCCCCCGGTCATTCTGTTCGCGGGACTCAGCGTCCTCGGTCTCCTGACGAAACGAGCGGCACGAATCCTGGCCGGGCTCTGGTTGATTGGGGCGCTCGGAATCATCGCCTCCTGCGTGACGGCCCTCGTGAATTAGCGGGATCGGGCCGCCGTTCCTCCGATTCCACCATCCCACCCACCACCTCGCGTTCATAGTTTGTTACAGGTGTAACAAACTATGTGAGGGGAGTGGAAAGAGGCTTGCGGGGGTGGTTAAGAGTTCTTAAGCTTCGGGGAGTGCGAGGCGGTGCGGCCCGGGGGGGCGCCGGTGAAGGCGCGGGTGAGTGTGCAATTGAGCGTAAATCGTTGAAGGAGAACCGAGTGGAGACCAGGATGGAGGCGAGGCGATGAGCAAGGCGGAGGAGCACGTCAGCCTTGGGGAGATGTACTCCGACTACTTCCTCGATTACGCGAGTTACGTGATCCTGGAGCGGGCCGTGCCGCACCTCGGGGACGGGCTGAAGCCGGTGCAGCGGCGGATCCTGCACGCCATGCGGATGCTGGAGGACGGGCGCTACAACAAGGTGGCGAACGTGGTGGGCGACACCATGAAGTATCACCCGCACGGGGATGTCGCCATCAAGGACGCCATCGTGGGTCTCGGGCAGAAGGAGCTCCTGATCGACACCCAGGGGAACTGGGGCAACACCCTGACGGGTGATCCGGCCGCGGCGGCGCGCTACATCGAGGCGCGCCTCACGAGATTCGCGCTGGAGGTCGCCTTCAACAAGAAGACCACCCAGTGGACCAAGAGCTACGACGGGCGCAACGACGAGCCCGTGACCCTGCCGATGAAGTTTCCGCTGCTGCTCGCGCAGGGGGCGGAGGGAATCGCGGTGGGCCTCGCGTGCAAGATCCTGCCGCACAACTTCATCGAGCTGGTGGACGCCTGCATCGCGGCCCTGCGCAAGAAGAAGGTCGAACTGGTCCCGGACTTCGCGACGGGCGGGATCATGGACGCCAGCGAGTACAACGACGGCCTGCGCGGCGGGCGCCTGCGCGTCCGGGCCAAGGTCGAGATCGAGAAGAAGAAGCTCCTGCGGATCGTGGAGGTTCCCTACGGGGTGACGACCACCTCGCTGATGGACTCGGTGGTGAGCGCCAACGAGAAGGGGAAGATCAAGATTGCGAAGATCGAGGACAACACCGCCGGCGAGGCCGACATCCTGGTGCACCTCCCGGCGGGGACCGACCCCGAGACGGCGCGGGACGCGCTCTACGCGTTCACCGACTGCGAGGTCAGCATTTCCCCGAATGCCTGCGTGATCGCGGACGGAAAGCCGCAATTCCTCGGGGTTTCGGAGATCCTGAAACGCTGCGCGCTGCAGACCAAGGACCTCCTGAAGCTCGAGCTCGAGATCCGCCTCGGCGAACTCCAGGAGAAGTGGCATTTCAGTTCGCTCGAGAAGATCTTCATCGAGAAGCGCATCTACCGCGACATCGAGGAATGCGAGACGTGGGAGAGCGTCATCGAGACGATCGACAAGGGCCTGAAGAAGTACAAGAAGCTCTTCAAGCGGGCCATCACGCGCGACGACATCGTTCGGCTCACCGAGATCAAGATCAAGCGGATCTCGAAGTTCGACAGCTTCCGGGCGGACGAGGAGATCAAGGGGCTGGAGGACGCCATCGCGGAGACCGAGAAGAACCTCAAGAACCTGACGCGCTACGCGGTGCGCTACTTCGAGAACCTCAAGAAGACCCACGGGAAGGGGCGGGAGCGGCGCACGGTGGTCTCCGAGTTCGAGCGGGTGGACCGGTCGCAGGTGGTGGCGGCCACCGAGACGCTTTACCTTGACGAGAAGAACGGCTTTGCGGGATGGAGCCTGAAGAAGGAGAAGGCCATCGAGAAGTGCTCGCGGATCGATGACATCATCGCCTTTTCGCAGGACGCGCAGATGCGGGTCGTGAAGGTCGCCGACAAGGCCTTCGTCGGGAAACGGCCGGTGCACGTGGCGGTCTTCCGGAAGGACGATCCCAAGATCTACTGCATGATCTACCGGGACGGGCGCAGCGGGCCGGTGCTGGCGAAGCGCTTCAAGGTCGGGGGGGTGACCCGCGACAAGGTCTACGAACTCGGCAAGGGGTCGCCGGGGACGCGGGTCTTCCACTTCTCGGTCCATGACACCGAGAAGGAGAGCGAAGAGACCGAGGTCGTGGTGCACCTGAAGCCCGCCCTGCGCCTGCGCAACGTCAGCCGGCCCTTCCGGTTCGGGGAGATCGGGCTCAAGGGGAGGGGGGCGAAGGGAAATATCATCACCAAGCATGCCATCGACCGGGTCGTGAAGGGCGGCGGCTGAGGCCCCCGGCGACCGGAAGATTTCCTCCCCGGGGCTTGACCGCCCGGGGCGGTTTGGTAATGTGTTCGCATGAACACATTCAAAGGGAGGATGGCGTGCTGGTACCTGCGGATGCAATTGCGGGTTCTGCAGGGGCAGGTCCGGCGCGCGCGGCGGAGCCTTTTCCGGCCGTGGGGGCGGGCCGGGCGGCAGCTCGAATTGCCCTTTCGGGGTTAGGCGCACGGGGATTTTTGTGGTGACGCTGAGGGTCGCCGCCTGCTATGCATCGCCATCGCATTTGACGTTCCATCAGCCGGGCGGCTGGGACCTTGGCGTCCTGTGGCCCGGCTTCTCGCCGTGGTGGGGGGGTGTGCCCTCCTCGCGGGCCTTCCCGGCTCCCTCTCCGCAGAGCCCTCGATCATGGAACGCGAACGGGCCCGCCGCGCCGAGGCCGTGGCCCAAGGGCAGGAAGAACTCCTCCGCGGCGATGCCGCTTATGAGGCGGGCGATTACCAGGAGGCGGTGCGCGCCTACGGGGCGGCCCGTGAATTGTTGCCGGTTTCCCGGGTGGCGGGTGACCTGCGGGCGGCCGCCACGCAGCGCCTCGTGCAGGCGTCGGTGGAGCGGGCCCGTGAACTCGCCAAGGGCGGGCAACTCGAGGAAGCCCGTTCGCTGCTGGACGGTGTCGAGGCGCCGGGCATCGCGCCGAACGACGCCACGGTGCGGGAGATGCGGGCGCGGATTGACGATCCGCTCCGGACCAACCCGGCCCTGACCGCGGAGCACGTGCGCAACATCGACCAGGTGCGGCGCCTGCTCTACGAGGCCCAGGGATTTTCCGAGCTCGCGCAGTACGACCGGGCCCACATGGTGTACGAGCGGATCCTGCAAATCGACCCGACGAATGTGGCGGCGCGGCGGGGCCTGGAATCCGTCTCCGGGTTGCGCAGCGAGGCCTACCGGGCCGCCTACGACGAGACCCGGGCCCGCATGCTGATGGAGGTGGACGCCGGATGGGACATCAAGCCGGTCGCGGACATCGAAGCATCGGGAGTGCGGCTGGGAATCCTCCAGGAGGACGGGATCGGGCGGCGCACGGCGCGGGAGAAGCTGAAGACCCTGATCCTGCCGGTAGTGGACCTCCAGGGGGTCGACATTCGCGAGGCCGTGGATTTCCTGCGGGACTCGGCCGCCATCCTCGACGTCAACGAGCCTGACCCGGAGCGCAAGGGGTTCAGCGTCGTGATCGATCTCGGGACCGGCGAATCGGAGGTCGCCAAGACCGTCGCCGCAACCCGCTTCGACCTCCGGCTCAACAATGTTCCGCTGGGGAAGGTCCTCGAGTACATCAACGCCGCGACCGGGACCCAGGCCCGCATCGACGAGTACGCGATTGTCATTCGGCCCCTCGGGGCGGTCAGCGACGAGATGCTGACGCGCGATTTCCGGGTGCCCCCGGACTTCCTGAGCCGCGGGACGATCAACCGGGAACAGGATGTGCGGGATCCTTTTGCGGTGGCCGAGGAGAGGCCCGGCCTGCTCGGGAAGCGCCTCACCGCGCGGGAGTTTCTCTCCCAGCAGGGGGTGGCGTTCCCGGAGGGCGCCAGCGCCAGCTTCAACCCGGTGCAAAGCATCCTGCGGGTCCGCAACACGAGCTTGAATCTCGATTACGTTGAGCAGGTGGTGAATGCCGCCATCGAAGACGAGCCGGTGGTGGTCATGATCGAGACGACCTTCCTGAACGTCACCCGGGACCGCCTCGAGGAGCTCGGCTACGACTGGCTGGTCAGTTCCGCCCGGATCGGCAGCGACGTTTTCCTGGGCGGCGGAACGATCGGCAACGGCCAACCGATCACCGACTTCGGGCCGGATGGGACCTCCCCGATCACGAGCGGCCTGCGCAGCGGGGATCGCACCAAGATCGACAGCAGCATCGACGCCCAGCTCCGCGGGAGGGTGAAGGGCACGCCCTCCGGGACGGCCATGTTCGACTCCCTCGGCGGGGGCGGGGGCCTCTCGGACTATGACCCGGGGTCGAGCCTCGGGGCGGGGCAGAGCGATTTCCGCGCGCCCGGGGTGATCGGCCTCGTCGGCCAGTTTGACTCGGAAACCATCGCCGGAATCCTGCGAGGCCTCGAGAACAAGAAGGGCATCGACCTGATGACCAAGAAGAGCGTGGTGACCCGCTCCGGGCAGAGCGCCTCGATCGAGTCGGTCCGGGAGTTCATCTACCCGACCGAGTACGAGCCGCCCGAGCTGCCGAACGCCGTCGGGACGACCACCTTCATCAACCTTCTCACGCTGGAAACCGCCACCCCGACGAGCTCCTTTGCGACCCCGGCGACCCCCACGGCGTTCGAGACCAGGAAGGTCGGCTGCCTGCTGGAAGTCGAGCCGCTCGTCGACCCGAGCCGCAACTACGTCGAATTGGCCATCAAGCCGACGGTGCGGAGCTTCGACGGATTCGTCAACTACGGCACCCCGATCCTGGGGGCCTTCGACAGTGTCACGATCAACCCCCTCTGGCTCACGTTTCCTCTCCAGGCGATTCCCTTCGTGGACCCGACCTTCTTCACCACGACGCGCTTCGGCCAGGTGACGCCCAACGAGATCCTCATGCCGGTCTTCTCGACCATCACGGCCAACACCAACCTGACCATCCAGGACGGCGCCACCGTGGTGCTGGGCGGCCTCTTGCGGAGCCAGCGAATGATCACCGAAGACAAGACCCCGATCCTGGGCGATATTCCGCTCGCCGGGCGCTTGTTCAAGAGCTCGGCCGAGCACCAAATCGAGACTAACCTCGTGATTTTCGTCACCGTGAAGCTCCTCGATCCCTCCGGTCAACCCTACCGCAATCGTTAGCGATCCACCTCCGCCCCCCTCCGCTACCCCCACATGCCAAAGCAGTCATCCGAACGTCCGAACTACTCCGTCGATGAAATGATGGAGAAGCTCCGGGACGGAGAACGTGAGAAGGAAGAGCTCGCGAGCTCGCGCCTTGTGACGCGTCCCGACGGGTCGCAGGTCCTGAAAGTGAAGCGCCGGAAACGGCGCAGCCAGCAGCCGAAACACGAGGCCGAAGACCGCCGCAAGAAGCGCGGGCTCCTTTGGATCAGCATGGTCTTCGGGTTTTTCGTTTTGTTGGGGATCGTGGTGGTGCTCCTGGTGGCGCGCTTCAACAGCAGCAGTTACCAGAAGGAACTGAGCGAGAACGCCGGGCAGGCGGTGGGAGGGAAGGTGTATTTTGACCGCATGGCCGTGACGCCGCTGCGGGCCCGGGCGAGGGAGGCGAGCCTCAAGTGGCCGGAGTCTTCGGCGCTCCGGACCCTGAAGCTCAATGACATCACCGCGGACCTGCGGATCACGAGCCTCTTCGGGGCGGCCTGGAACGGACCCGAGGTGTTTGCGCGGGAGGGAGTCCTTCGCCTCGCGGCCCCGGTCGGCGGTCCGTCCCCGAAGCGCGCGCCGGCCCCGTTCCGGTTTGACCAGATGCGCTGCGGCGCCCTGACCATTGCTTTCGGGATGGGCGATTCGCCGCCGCTGGTTCTCCGCGGAACGGAGGCCACCCTGCGTCCGTCGGAAGACGGAGTGGCGAAGCTGCTCCTCAAGCGGGGCGAAGCCCTCATCCGGGGGATGGATCCCATGAAGATGGATTTCGGCGGGGCCGTGATGTCCGGCGGGGCGTTGGAACTGCGGGCCCTGCGTCTCGCCGTGGACGAGATCGAGGGGGTGGAAGGTGAACTGGAGTTCCGCAGCCCGGAACCGCTCCGGCCGAACGAACCGCTCATCCTCGCGGCGGAGGCCCGCAATTTCCCGATGTCGAGATTGGTGGGCACCGGCCTCGGCCAGCTCATGGATGCCGTCGTGAACGGCAAGAACGGGACGGTGATCGTCGAAAACTGGGACTTCGATTCGCTCGAGGCCCGGATCGAGCTGGCCGGGCACACCGGGCGGCTGCGGGAGTTTCGGTTCCTCGACAGCCTGCAGGCGATCTTCGGCGACACCGATTTCGGGAAGCCGCACTTCTCCAAGGTGAGCGGTATTTACAGCCGCGACGGAACCGGGGTCCGCATCGAGAAGCTCGAAATGGAACACGAAGGACAACTGGTGGTGCGGGGGGCGATCCAGCACAGCGCCGGGGGCAGGCTCTCCGGCAAGCTGCAGCTCGGAATCCGGCCGAGCCGGATCATGGCGGCGAACGGGCGGAAGCGCTATGCGGCCTTCTCCAATCCCGCGGACGGCTACTGCTGGATCACGATCGAATTGTCCGGCACGCCGGAGAAGCCGCAGGACAACTTCAGCGCCATTTTGCACTCCCGGCCCGCCGGGGGAGCCGGGGGCGGGGGCCCGCTGGAGGATATCTACCAGCCGCTGCCGCGCTGAGTTGTCCCCCGTGAGGGCGCGATCTGCGCGCATTCGAGCTTGCGGGCCCGGGCCGGTTGTTTCACCCTTTTAATGTTTCCAGCAGTCTTAGATTCATGAGCAGCGTAGACCCCTTTAGTTCCCGCTTTGAAGTTTTTGGCCGCGAGCCCCGATATCTTGTCGAGGAGATCAACCAGCCGGAGTTCGAGAAGCTGAGCCGCCTGGTGCGGAAGGACGCCGCCGGCGAGGGGCGCATCATCCTGCTGCGGGCGCCGCGGGCCGGGTTCGGCAAGACGATGCTGCTGAAGCGCGTCGCCGCCGGGAACGCCGAGACGCACCAGTTCATCAAGGTGACTCTCCTGGGCGGGCGGTCGATCGAGGCGGCCCATGTCCTCGAGGCCACCCTGCATACCCTGAGCGAGGCGCTCCCGGGGTCCGGCGGGCTGACCATTCTCGACCTCGTGGCGAGGCGCATTCTCGCCCGGGGCCTCGAACCGCTGGTGCGCTCCGGGGAAGTCCCCTGCAAGGATCGCGACGGGGCGGTCCGGGCGCTCCGGGAACAGCCGGTGGAGACCTTCGATTTCCACCACGAGCGCGCCGTGACGGCCCACTGGACCAAGACGAACTTCGAGATCCTCGGGCCGAGACTGGCGTCCGAGCTGGCGCTTCTCAGCGGCGCCGGGATGCGAGAGTCGTCGTACTGGGTCGAACTGCTCTTCCGCTTTGCGACCACTCCGCCCGACAACGTGGAGCGCACCCGGCTTCTCTTTGAGACGATTTTCCGTGGCGACATGCAGAGGCAGTCGCGGTCCGGGGCAGGGGAGCGCCTCCACGGCCTGCTCACCCTGATGAGTGCCGTGATCCGGCCGGTCCTCGTCATCGACGATACCGAAGGGCTCTCGACCCACCCGCCGGACGCCCTGGAACTGGCGTCCTTCCTGACCAACGTCACCCAGAATTGTCCGCAGGTGGTGGTCGTCATGAGCGTCAACCACGACGTCTGGGAGACGGCCTTCCTGCCGCGGCTCCCCGGGGGGCTTGCGGACCGCCTGACCGAGCACGAGCTCATTCTCGAGCCGCTGACGCGCGAGAAGGCGGAACAACTGATCACCTCGCGAGCCGGAACCCGCGGCCCGGAGATCATCAAGAAGATGGAGTGGGACGGGAAGGAACTCTATGCCCGCGACGTCCTGAAATCAGCGGCCCGGATCTGGGACGAGCTGGTGCCTGAGGCGGAGCGCGAGGCGGCTCCGGCCGCGGCCCTCGCCCCGCCCCAACCTGCACGGGATGAGATCGCGCCGCCGGCGGCACAGGCTCCTCCCGCCGCAGCGGTCGTCCCGCCCGCGGCCGCCGCGCATGCTTCGGCGGTGGCGCCCCCGAAATCGCCCTTCACCCCGGTGGAGAGCAAGGCGCCGGAATCGTTCGAGCCCCCGGCGGGGAGCACGGCCGCGGGGATCGCCCCGCCGTCGACGCCCTCGGCCCCCGCGGACGCGGGCAAGCCCGAGGCCGGAAAGTCGCAGGATAGCGAGCCTGCCTCGCCGCCCTCGCCCTTTGCGCCTGCGGAAGCAAAAGCGCCGGAGCCCCCGCGGGAGGACGTGAGCCCCGCCGCGCCGGCGGACCCGCCGAAGTCGCCCTTCGCTCCCGCGCAGTCGAAGGCCCTGGAGCCCGCCGATGCGCAGAAGCCGGAGACCGCCGAAGCGAAAAAGCCGGAACCGGCGAAAGCGGGGGAGGCGGCTGTTGGCAACAAGGAAGTCCAGCAGCCTGCCGCGACCGACCCTGCAAATTCGCCCTTCGCGGCGGTGGGGGACAAGTCGAGCGCGCCTCCGGCCATCGATCCCTCGAAATCCCCGTTTGCGCCCGCCGAGTCGAAACAATCGCCGGACGCGCCCGCCGCCAAGGAGGGCAGCGAGCCTCCGCCTGACGATCCCGCGAAGTCCCCGTTTGCCGCGGCCGACCCGAAGAAGGCGGAAGCCAAGGATGGCAAGGACGGCAAGCCGCCGTCCGCGGATGCCTCCACGTCACCCTTTGCGCCGGCGAATCCGGCCAGCTCTCCGGCGAAGGCGTCGTCCCCCGCAGCCGGGGGACGCGATGCCCCGTCGCCCTCCCCGGAGCCGGCCGAGCCGCCGGTAGGAACTCCCGCCCCGGTCAGCCCGGCGGCCAGCCCCTTCGCCCCCGCCGCCTCCGGCGCCGCCCCGGTGCCCGCCAGTCCCGCCGAAAGCCCCTTCGGGAAGGCCGCCTCGCCGTCTCCGTTTTCTCCGGTCCATCCGCCGTCGGCCTCCGCCACGGCGCCGTCCCCGTTCGCGGCCGCGACCTCGGAATCGGCCCCGGCGGGATCGCCCTTCGCGCCCGCCAGTCATTCGGGCGGCGAGTCCGCGGGTCTCAAGGAGGCCCCGGCCCAGGCGCCCAAGAACCCGGCTCCGCAGAGTGAGGCCCCCGCCGCGGCCCCCTCGCCATTCGAGCCGGCGTCGGGCCCCGCCAAGCCCGTCCAGGCTCCCGCCGCCTTCCAGCCCCCGGCGTCCGGATCGGTTCCGCCCCCCATGGAATCGCCCTCCGTTTCACCGGAACCCCGGTGCAAGGACCCCTTCGACCACACGCCCAGCCCCGAGGACGAGGACAAGGTCGACGAGCTCCTCCGCCAGTTTAAGGAGCGCTACGGCCGCGACGAATAGCCCCTCCCGGCAGCCTTTTTGCTTGCCCCGCCGGGCGCTCCCGAACACAGCCCCCGCCCACCACCTACGGAAATTCCTGCGTAGCTCGGCGGTAGAGCGGGTGGCTGTTAATCCGCCTGAGGCGGATCGTTGGTTCGAGGTCTTGAGCGGATGATGCACCCTGGTCAAGAGCAGTTCTGGGTCTACGTTGTTTGGAACGCGCGGCATCAAAAATACTACGTGGGACAGACCGGGGACTTGGAGTCTCGGGTCGCGCAGCACAACGACCCCGGCAACGATTTCAGCAAGTTTACGAAGCGCTTCCCGGGCGAATGGGAGCTCCTTCACGCGGAGGAATTCCCGACCCGAGCCGACGCCCTGAAGCGGGAGCGGAGTCTCAAGGGCGGACAGGGCCGGGATTGGATCAAGAAGACCGTGTTGCCGGGGCCTTGAGCGGGTCCGGGCGGCAGGCAGATTTTGCTTGCCCCCTTGGGCGCTCCCGAACACAGTCCCCGCCCATCACCTACGGAAATTCCTGCGTAGCTCAGCGGTAGAGCGGGTGGCTGTTAACCACTAGGTCGTTGGTTCGAATCCAACCGCAGGAGCCAAACGCCCGCCCTCGCAAGCGAGGACGGGCGTTTGGCTTCCCTGTCGGTTGATGCGAACGCCGTTTCCTCGCGAGCCGGCTTGGAGGGGTCGGTTGAGCATGGCGGAACCGGGCGGGATGTCGGGGTATGACACGAGGGAAGAACTAGGCGCCGGGAGGTGCGGGGCGGGACTGGCCAAATTCCTGGAGATCATGGGGTTGGGCAATTCCCGGGATCTTCGGGCTTGCCGGGAATCGGCGGATTTCGGGAACCTGCGCAAAATTCGGGGGTGGGGGCGTTTCCTTATTGAGGAAACCCCACGCCACGCCATGAAACATCCCCGTCTGATTCGCACGATCCACCGCTACGCCGACGATATCACCGCATTTGTGGCCGCGATTTTCGTGCTGTATGTGTTTTACGTGTTCCTGGTGGCCTGAGCGCGCCGCTCGGCACGACCGGAAGGCGCGGTCCGGGGAGGGGTGCGGCGACGAGGCGAAACGGAACGTTCCCAAGGGCCTCGTAATGTGGGTTTTCCGACGCAGGGACGCCCGGAAACGAGCGCCCGGGCAGATCGCGGGTCGGGATGAGGCCGGTCCCGGCGCGACGGGTCCCGTTCGCCTGACCTTGTGCGCCTGACCAGCGGCCGCACCTGCAAGCGCGGAAAACTAGTTAGGATGCTTCAAAAATCCGCCGACGGTGAAAGATATTGTGCTTGTGGCCACGAGGAACGAGCCATAGGCAGGGGTATCGTGAAAATGATTACGCACAATATTCCGCTTCTCACGGTTGCCGGCGCCGCACTGCTCATCTGCTCATGCGCCAGCCAGCCGCAGCCGACGCCAGTTTATCAACAACCGGGTCCCGTCTCGATGGGCTCCAAAGGGGGATTTGACAGCGGGAAGGGCGGCCTCGTCTCGGACAAGGGGGGATTCGGAACCGCGAAGAGCGGAATCGCGGGCGCCAAGAGCGGCTTCCCGTCGGACGCGATGGCCCAGGCCAACCAGCATCCGCGCTTTCGGTCGCCCTTCATCGTGACGACTCCGGTCCACCTGGCGCTCAAGAACAAGTTCAACCTGCGTTGATCCAGCGTGGGGTCTGGCGTGTCCCGGGGCTGCCGGGCCTCGGCCCGGAGTGTGCTTCGCCGCGGCACGTGATGATTCATCGCGCCGTCCGTCATGAAGAGATATTGGCTGCTCCTGCCGGCGAGCCTGGTCTTGACCGGGTGTGGGTCGTTCGTGGGCTACATCTTCGAGAACCCGAACGCGCGCCCGACGGTTTCGTTGTCGTATCCCGGCGGGCGGAACGTGCTGGCGGCGGGTCACGGCAAGCGCCTGCGCCAGGAGGCAATCCGGGCCAAGCGTCGCGGGGATTTCGAGGTCTGCGGCAGCCTCATGATGAATGCGGAAGGGAAGATCGACCTCATTTACGGACTGAACGAGGCCCGTGAGTCGCACGCCTACCTCATGTCGCAGGAAAGCATTGCGCGGATGCGGCAGATTGCGAAGCTCACCAACCGCCGCATTATCGGGAGCTTTCATTCTCATCCCACGACCTACGCCATCCCGAGCCGGGTCGATGTCTCGACGGCGCAGGCCGGCAGCCTGATGTTGATTCATTCGGTGCCCACGGGGCGCACCCGCCTGTGGCAGTTATCGGATTTCGACGGTGTTCTCCTCCCCGAGGAGCTGCCACTCGAGATCGAGAGCCTGTGGAAACTGCCTCCTGCGGAGCGCGGCCGGCGCGAGGCATCGCGACCGGATGCCTACGTTCCGTCGGAGGTTGAGGAGCACTTCAAGCGGCGGCTGGTTCCGCGGGCCGTGCCGGTGGTCCTGCCGGCCCGCTCGAAGCCGGTCCCGCTTCCCCCGCGCGATCGGGTGGTGCCCTTGCGGTCTGCGCCCCGCGCCATCCCGGTGCCGATGCACTCCCGCCCCGAAGTGATCACGCCGCCGCCTCCGGTCGCGCCGCGGCGGTGACCATGCGCCCAGAATAGAGGGACAGAATAGAGGGACAGCAGAATAGAGGGACAGGTCATTAGGCCAGAATAGAGGGACAGGTCATTAGGCGACAGGTCATTAGTCAGCGACAGAATAGAGGGACGGGTCATTAGTCAGAAAAATCTTGAGCAAAGTGTTCATATGAGTAGTCTTGAGGTATGCGCCAGCGTCGCTACTTGGCCCCGTGGCACCGTAAGGTGCTGGAAGGGAATGAGTTAACTTTGGAAGGGGAGGAGGCCGCCGCGGCCTTGGAGGCGTTGCATGGTAAGCCGGCGATCTACCATTGCACGTCGCGCATCGTGGATCGCCAGCGCTTGTTGGGAGGCGACGAGAAGGAGCAGTTCGTGCGGCTCATGCGGCGCTATGAGGCCTTTTCGCAGGTGCAGGTCATCACCCATTGTGTGATGTCGAACCACTTCCACATCCTGGTGGAAGTTCCCGCCCCGCCCGAGGATGGCGGGGCCTCATGGTCGGATGAACGATTGCTCAAACACCTCGGGCTCATCTACGACGAGGCCAGAGTGGGGCAGTTGCGCTGGGAGCTTGCGCAGCTGCGGGGGTTGGGCGATGAGGAGGCGGCAGATGCGTTTCGCGCGAGGTTCTTCGCGCGCATGTGGGATCTCTCGGCCTTCATGAAGATTCTCAAACAGAGCTTCACCCAGTGGTTCAATCGCACGCACGGGCGCAGGGGTGTGCTGTGGGAGGAGCGCTTCAAGAGCGAGTTGGTGGAAAGCGGACACGCCACCCGGCGTGTGGCCGGCTACATCGACTTGAATCCGGTGCGGGCGGGGATCGTCAGCGACCCCAAGGACTACCGGTGGAGTGGGTACGGCGAGGCGGTGGCCGGTAAGAAGCGGGCCTGCGTCGGTTTACGACTCGTCTTGTTCGAGGAACTATGTACCCGGACCAGCGAGGGACGCGCCGCCCGTGAGCTTGCCGGATCGAAGGAAGTCATGCGGCGATACCGGCTGCTGCTCTTCGAGGAGGGCGAAGCGAGTCCCCGGGATGAAACGCGGAAGCGCGCCGGCATCCCGCGCAAACGGGTGGAGCAGATCCTGGCCCGCGGAGGAGATCTCAGCGAGGCCGAGTTGATGTGGTGCCGCACCCGGTATTTTGTGGATGGGCTGGTGCTCGGCAGCGAGGCTTTCGTGAACCGCGTCTTTGCATTGAGCCGGGGCTACTTCGGTCCGAAGCGGGTCAGCGGAGCGCGGCGAATGCGACAGGTCGCGAGCCAATTGTGCACCATGCGCGATCTGCGCAAGGAGGCGCTGCGCTGTTAGGCAGCATGGTCGGCTAGCCAAACTCGTTTCGGAAGGCGGGTGCCAGAAGTGCGCGCGTGGGAACAAGCGGTCCACGCGCGGAGACGACGTGCAATTGGGGTGTTGAGCACCGGGGCAAACCCGGGATACGGCCCATTCCATGGAGCATTGCATCTCCGAGCACCGTGCGCCTGGCCGCCGAAGACCGTTTCGATTGGAAACAGGGGATGCACAGACAAATGACCTGTCCCTCTATTTCACTCTATTTCACTCTATTTCACAGACAAATGACCTGTCCCTCTATTTCAGTCCCTCTATTTCGAGGAGGTGTTTTGCTTTTTTGTCCGGGGAGGCGCTTCGGTCGGAACGCGCAGGCGTTCCGCTGCGCAGGTCGGGGAGGCGTTTTGCTTTTTTGTCCGGGGAGGCGCTTCAGTCGGAACGCGCAGGCGTTCCGCTACGCAGGCCGGGGAGGCGTTTTGCTTTTTTGTCCGGGGAGGCGCTTCAGTCGGAACGCGCAGGCGTTCCGCCACGCAGGTGCGGGGAGGCGTTTCGCTATGCTGCCTGGGGAGGCCGCTTCGGGACTGCATCCGGCGCGGGGCGTGGAATCCGTGGAAATTGCGGAAATTTCCAAGGATCCGGCCGCCGGCGGGTCTGGATTCAGGGTGACTGTGGCAGGAGAATGAGGCACAATGAATCTCCCTGCCCGGAAGAACCCCGGAACCACCGAACCGATGAACACAACCAGCTATCGCCCCATCCTCGCCCTCGCCCTCGCCGCCATGGCGAGCCTCCCGACCCTCCCGGCGCAACAGGAGATCGGGTACATTGAAGACTTCGCCCTCGCCGCGAACCGGGAAGAGGCGCTCCGGCAGCTCATCCCCGGGACGGAGGATTACTACTACTTCCACGCCCTGCACTACCAGAACACGCGGCAGAGGAACCAGTTCGGGGAAATCATGGGGCAGTGGCAGAAGCGGTTTCCGAATTCGAGCCGGCGGAACATGATCGCGCGCCGGGAAGCGTTGATCAACTACGCCAATGATCCGCAGGAGTCGCTGGAGTTCATCCGGCGCGAGCTTGGCCTGGATTTCAATCATCAGCAGGAAGGCCGGGCCGCGGCGCAGGATCATCCGTCGGTCCTCGACCAGGCCGGAATCGCGTGGGGCCGCTACCTCGAGGACGCCTTGCGCGGGACCGAGGGGCTGAACCGGCTGAAGCCGGAGGCCTTCCATGCGCTTCTGGCGAGCGGGCACGAGTTGACCGGGCCGCAGCGCCGGGACCTCCTGTCGCGGGCGGAGCTCCCCGATCTGCCGGGGCTGGTGGGAGTGATCGGGGCGGACCTGAAATCGAAGGAGAGCCGCGGATTCGGGGAGTTCGGGATCCACCGGGCCCTCACCATCGCGCAACTCGACGAGCTGCGGGGGCAGAAGGAGGACCTGCTGCGCAACGAGAATTACGTGCATACCTACCTCGGGAAGCTCCGGCCCGGGGCGGACTCCAATCCGGCGGCGGAGCCGTCGGTGCGGGAAGCGTATTTCGACCGGGCCTGGGCCTTCGTGAAGGACCTCGACCCGGCCTTCAATTCGTTGAAGGCGCACCTCCTCTACCGGCGGCTGGCGCACGACCATGCCCGGGGGATCCACGACGAGGGGCGCTTCAAGGATTACATCAAGCTGCCGCGCAATGCCCCCTACCTCCGTCCGGCGTGGCGCCGGGAGCAGAAGGAGGCGTGGCGCTCGCCGGCCGACATGAACCGGGATTTCCGGGGGGTCACGGGGCTGGCGCCGATCGGCGGGGACGAGCCCCTGGTGCGGGCCTACCTGCTGCACTTCCTGAAGGACGCCGCGAATTTCGACGCCTACGCGCCGTTCCTTGCGGAGGACTGGCTGAAGGCGGTCTTCGCGGAGACCAAGATCGTGAACGGGGTCGGTGACTCCGAGCAGTGGGCGTCGCTCCTCAGTCCGAGCGGATTCCAGGCGCTGAAGGACCGCGTTGATGTCGAGTTCGACGCCGCCAGCCCGGAGCGGTTCGGCGTGGAGGACACCGTGAAGCTGCGCCTGCACATCAAGAACGTGCAGACGCTCATCGTGAAGGTCTTCGAGGTGAACACCCTGAACTACTACCTCGAGCGCGGGGAAGAAGTGAGCACCGACCTCGACCTCGACGGGCTGGTCCCGAACCACGAGCGCACCGTGGAGTACGACGACGCCCCGCAACGGCGGGTGGCGCGGGACTTCGAGTTCCCCGAGATCGAGAAGCGCCGCGGGGTGTGGGTGGTGGAGTTCATCGGCGGCAGCAAGAGCAGCCGCGCCGTGATCCGGAGGGGCAAGCTGGAGGTGATCGCGGAAACGGCCTCGCGCGGGGTGGGCCTCACGGTGGTCGACGAGGCGCACCGGCCGGTTCCCGATGCCGCGGTGTGGTTCGGCGGGGCGCGCATTCCCTGCAATGAAGACGGGCGGGCCCTGGTGCCGTTCTCGACCGCCCCCGGGAGGCGCACCGCGGTGGTGGAGACCGCTTCGGGGTTCGCGTCGCTGGCGCGCTTCGAGCACGAGGCGGAGCGATTCAATCTCGAAGCCGGGATCCGGGTGGATCGCGAGGCGTTGCGTCCCGGCGCGACCGCGACCGTGGTGGCGCGGCCGGTGCTGACGGTGGCCGGACGGCCGGTGTCGTTGTCGCGGCTCGGGAACGTGCGGTTGATCCTGACGTCCACGGACCTCGACGGGGTGAAGACGACGACCACCATCGCGGGTTTCAAGGTCGCGTCGGACCGCGAAGCGACGCACGAATTCCGCGTGCCGGACCGCCTGGCAAGCCTCGACGTGCAGTTGCGCGCGCAGGTGAAAGCGCTGAGCGAGGGCGGGAAGGACATCGATGTCGGCGACGGCCGGGACTTCGAGGTCAACGGTCAACTGCGCAGCGACCGGGTCGATGACCTTTACCTGAGCCGCATCGGCGACCGCTACGTTGTCGAGTTGCTCGGCCGGACCGGGGAGCCCCGGAACGGGCAGAACCTCAACGTGGCGTGCCGGCGCGCCGGGTTCGAGAACGCGCGGAAGTTCACCCTGAAGACCGACGCGGCGGGCGGGATCGATCTCGGCGCCCTCGACGGCATCGAGGAGATCACGGCGGAGGCCCCCGGCGGCTACCAGCGGTCGTGGACGCTCCCGGAGGCCCGGCGCACGCAGGCGGGCGTCATCAACGCGGTGGCCGGCGAGGCGGTGCGCATTCCGTTCTTCGGGGCGCTCGACCGGGCCGGGGTGGCGCTGCTTGCGGTGGGATCCGGCGGGTTCACCGAGGACGCCTTCGGGAAGCTCGGCCGGGATGGCGGCTTCCTCGTGGCGAACGGACTTGCGGCGGGCGACTACAGGCTCCTCCTGAAGGAGAGCGGGCAGGCGGTCACGCTGCGGATCGCGGATGGAGAGCGATCCGCGGGCTACGTGTTCAATCCGGCGCGCATCCTGGAACTCGAGGACCGGCGGCCGGCGCACCTTGTCTCGGCGGGGGTTGCCGGGGAGGCGTTCGTGATCGAGGTGGCGAACGCCGACAAGCTGACCCGGGTGCACGTCGTGGCGACGCGCTTCCTGCCGGACATCGGGCTCTTCGGGGCCCTCGGCCACGCGCCGCGGCCGGGCCTGTTTGCGGGCCGTCCGTCACGCCTGCCGAACCTCTTTCTCAGCGGCCGGAAGATCGGCGACGAGTTCCGCTACGTCCTGGAGCGGCGCTACGCGCAGCGGCTGCCGGGCAACATGCTGGAACGCCCCGAGATCCTGCTCAACCCGTGGCAGGTGCGCGACACCGAGGCCGGCGAGGAGAAGCTCGCCGAGGGGGAGGAATACAAGCGCAAGGCGCCGGGCGAAGCGGCCGCCAAGATGCAACCTCCGGGTGCCCCGCGGCACGGTGGCAGAGCGGCCGCCGGAGGGTCCGCGTCGGTCGACTTCCTGGCGGCCGGCCCGGCCGAGATGCTGAACCTGCAGCCGGGGGAGGACGGGAAGATCGAGATCCCGCTGGAGGCCTTCGGGGACCGGCAGCATGTGCAGGTGCTGGTGGTCGATCCCGACGGCGCCTCCTACCAGGACGTCCCGCTGCCGGACCGCGGGACGGCGGTCCGCGACCTGCGCCTCCTGGCGGCCCTCGACCCGGCCCGGCATTTCACCGAACAGGACAGCGTGACGCTCCTGAAGGAGGGCGAGACGCTGGAGCTTCCCGACATCCTCACCGCGCAGTTCGAGGTGTTCGAGGACCTGCGCACGGCCTACCGCTACCTTCTCGCGATGCGGGAGGACGCGACCCTGCGGGAGTTCGGGTTCGTGGTCGATTGGGCGACGCTCGACGACGACGAGAAGCGCGCCAAGTATTCCGAGTTCGCGTGCCACGAGCTGAGCTTCTTCCTCGCGATGAAGGACCCCGGGTTCTTCAAGGAGATCGTGGCTCCCTACCTCGCCAACAAGCGGGACCGGACCTTCCTCGACGACTACCTGCTCGAGACGAATCTCGGGCGCTACTTCGAGCCGTATGCCTACAACCGGTTGAACGTCCTCGAGCGCATCCTGCTGGCGCGGCGCACGCCGGGCCGGATCGACGGGATCCGCCGCGACCTGGCGGACCGCCTCGCGCTGGTGCCGCCGGATCTCGGCCGCGAGTCGAGCTGGTTCTCGGGCGCCCTGGCCACCGGGGGGCTCAGTCTCGGCCGCAAGGCGCTCATGGACGAGGCCAAGGCCGCGCTGGGGGCGCGGCTTGAAATGGAACAAATGGCAGCCAAGCCGAACGCCGCCCCCGGCGTTTTGCAAGGCCGCGAGCTGGCCAATGGGAGGCTGCAAGGCAAGGGCATGCGCAGGGCCGCGGTCGACGCCCTCGCGGACGCGTCGCCCATGCCGGAAACGGAGAGCCTGCGTCGCATCGTGGACGAGAAGGCGGTTGCCTTCCAGGCGGAGGCCGAGGCGCTCTTCATGAAGCAGGAGGGGCAGACCGATGCCTACGGGGACAAGTTCGATGTTGATTTCGACGCGAACGATCCCTTCTACCGGGCGATCGAGACGACCAAGGAGTGGGCCGAGAACAACTACTACCACCTCGCCATCGAGGGACACACCTACAATCTCGTTCCGGAGGGCAAGTTCTGGCGCGACTTTGCGCAGCACGACGGGGACGGCGGGTTCGGGTCGCGGTATCTCGGCGAGGCGACCCGCAATGTCCACGAGATGCTGCTGGCCCTGGCCGTGCTGGACCTTCGCTTCACGGCACCCGAGAGCAAGACCGTCATCGACGGCGGGAAGCTGACCTTCACGGCGGGAGGGCCGTGCGTCGCCTTTCACCGGGAGCTGAAGGAGGCCGCGATGGCGGAGAACCGCCCGCCGCTCCTCGTGAGCCAGAGCTACTTCCGGCACGGCGACCGGCACCGCATCGAGAACGGCGAGCAGGTCGACAAGTTCGTCACGGACGAGTTCGTCGCGGGGGTTGTCTACGGCGGACAGGTGGTGGTGACGAACCCGACGAGTTCGCGGCAGCGGCTCGATGTGCTGGTGCAGATCCCGAAGGGCGCCATCCCGGTGATGGGGCACCGGGCCACCGCCACGCAGCGGATCGCGATGGAGCCCTACACCACGCAGCGTTTCGAGACCTTCTTCTACTTCCCGGCGGCGGGCGAGTTCCCGTGCTACCCGGCGCACGTCTCGAAGGCCGGGGGGGTGGTGGCCCATGCGGAGGCGTTCACCTTCCAGGTCGTCGAGAAGGCGTCGAAGGTCGACGAGACCTCGTGGGCCTACATCAGCCAGTGGGGGACCGAGGCGCAGGTGCTGGAGTACCTTGCCACGCAGAACCTGCATGCCGTGGACCTGCATCGCATCGCGTGGCGTTGCCGCGAGAGCGAGGACTTCTTCAAGAAGGCGCTGGAGGCGCTCGACCGGCGCGGGATCTTCGAAGCCACCCTCTACAGCTACGGGATCCGGCACAATCACGCGCCGGCGGTCCGGCAGTTCCTCCTGATGGAGGAGAATTTCCTGGATGCCACGGGGCAGTTCCTGCGGAGCGAGTTGATCACGATCGACCCGATCGAGCGGCGCGCCTACCAGCACCTCGAGTACAAGCCGCTGGTCAACAACCGGGCGCACATCGTCGGCGGGGAGCGCAAGATCCTGAACGCGCGAATCCTCGGCCAGTACCGGCAGTTCCTCGAGGTCCTGAGCCAGAAGGCGGGCCTGGATGACGGCGACCAGCTGAGCGCGGCGTATTACCTGTTCCTCCAGGACCGGGCCGGCGAGGCCATGACCCGGCTGGCTGCCGTGAATGCGGACGTCCTGCCGGTGCGGATGCAGTATGACTATTTCCAGGCGTATGCCGCCTTCTACGAGGCGCAGCCCGGGGAAGCGCGAGCCATCGCGACGAGCTACGCGAACC
Source organism: Akkermansiaceae bacterium (assembly GCA_013001695.1). Classification (GTDB taxonomy): domain Bacteria; phylum Verrucomicrobiota; class Verrucomicrobiia; order Verrucomicrobiales; family Akkermansiaceae; genus Roseibacillus_B. Next base: position 30,205 of record JABDMC010000201.1, on the reverse strand, counting down.
ACCCGGTCGACCGGTGGCGGGAGCGCTTCGCGGCTGTCATCGCGCAGGCCGACGAGATCGAGGGCAAGGGGCCCGAAGTGATCGCGGAGCAGGATCGCGACCAGGATCACGCCATGCGGGCCGCGGCGGAACCGGCGCTCGACATCAAGGTCGAGGGGACCACGGTGGAATTGACCTACCAGAAGATCCCGGCGGTGACGGTGAACTACTACGAGATGGACCTGGAGTTCCTCTTCAGCGCGAATCCGTTCGTCTCGAGCGAGGGCGGCGGGTTCTCGGTGGTGCGGCCGAACCGGTCGGAGCGGGTGCAGCTGGCGGAGGACAAGCGGGTGCACCGGTTCGATCTTCCGCGCGAATACCAGGCGAAGAACGTTCTCGTGGAGGTGATCGGCGGCGGGAAGAAGCGGTCGGCGGCCGTCTATGCGAACGAACTGCAGACCGCGGTGAGCGAGCGCTACGGGATCCTGACGGTCCGGCACGCGAGTGACGGGCGCGCCCTGCCGGCGGTCTACGTGAAGGTCTACGCCATGACGGGATCCGGGCCGAAGTTCTACAAGGACGGCTACACGGACCTGCGCGGGAAGTTCGACTTCGCGAGCGTGAGCACCTCCGACATCGCGGACGCCAGCAAGTTCAGCGTGCTCGTCATGAGCGACGACCACGGCGCGACGGTGCTGGAAGCCCCGGTGCCCCAGCGGTAGGCGCGAACTGGCGACAGCGCCGGTCGCCCGCGGTGTCGCGGGGGCGCCGGCCGGCGCGGTCAGCGTTCCTGCCGGAGGGTGACCTCGCGGACGGGGGCGCCGGCGAGGTCGCGGATGGCGAAAGCGAGGGTCGGCGGGGTGGTGGACCAATCGATGGTGAGGGTGCCGAAGTTGGCGTCGCGATAGTTCTCGCCGAGGCGGCGGGTGTTGGGTTCGTCCTGGTTGCCGCCGCCGGGGCTGTTGAGGCTGGAGGAGGTGATGTCGTGGAGCGGGTAGGGGACGGCGTCCTTCTCGACGGAGATCTCCGCGAGGTGGCGGTCGCCGCTGAGGACGGTGACGGGCGGGATGCCGTCGCGTGCCAGGAGGCCGTACAGGCGCCGGTGCGCCTGCGGGAAGTCAGCCCACTTCTCGAAGCGGTGGTCGCACGGGACGAGCTGGATGGACGAGACGAGGAGATGGACGGCGGCGGTGGAGCCGGTGAGTTCGTTCTCGAGCCACTCCCACTGGGCGTCCCCGAGGATGTCGGCGTCGGGACCGGGGAGGTCGCGGTGGTAGCGGGTGTCGAGGAGGATGACCTTGACGGCCTGGTCGCCGTCTCCGTAGGTGTGACTGGCGTAGACACCCTCGCGGGTGCGGCGCGGGTCGTCAGCGGGGACGCGGAGGAAATCGAGGAAGCGCTGCTGGCTGGCTTTCTTGCCGGGAAACTCCTTGCCGGCATCGTTCTTCCCGTAGTCGTGGTCGTCCCAGGTGCCGATGACGGCGCAGGAATCGCAGAGGGCCTTGTAGCCGGCGTGGGTGGCAAGGCGGCGGTACTTGCCGGTCGCCACGGCGGGGTCGGCGGTGTCGGCGTAGATGTTGTCGCCCATCCAGATCCAGACGTCGGGGTTGTACTGGCAGATGCTGTCGAAGATGGGGGCCGGCTTGTTCTGGCGGCAGCAGGACCCGAAGGCGAGCCGGGTGACGGGGTCGGCGGCCACGGGGACGCAGGCGAGGAGGATGACAAGGAGGAAACGGGGCACGGGGAAGGGCATCACGGAATGGAGGGGATGTCAGGCGGGAAAGGTGGTCATGGGCTGGGGCAGGATGGCGGAGAAGATGTTCCAGGATCAGCAGGGAAGCGGGGACGGCGAGTAGGGGCGCCGGAGGTCACGGGTGGCGATGCCGGTCCGACCAACGGGAGGCGGTGCGGTCGGCCAGGGATGGATGTCGTCAGGACCCGAGGGAGGCCGCGATGGCATCGGCGTCGTAGACGCAGCCGCCCCACGGGCCTCCGGAGGCATTCTGGAGAGCGGCCCAGAGGCGGGTGTCGGCGGGCAGGCGGGGGTCGGGGGCGAGGTCCGGGTGGACCGGCCGGGCGGCCAGCTCGGCGGGGTCGCCGGTGAAGTCGGCCCGACCGTCGAGGGTGCGGGTGTCGATGCGGATGCGGATGGGGTCGCCGTCACGGAGCTTGCCGAGGGGGCCGCCGGCGAGGGCCTCGGGGCTGACGTGCCCGATGCACGGGCCGGTGGAGACGCCGGAGAAGCGGGCGTCGGTGAGGACCGCGACGTGTTTCCCGGCCTGGAGGTAGCGCAGGGCGGAGGTGACCTGGTAGGTTTCGGGCATGCCGGCGCCGAGGGGGCCGAGGCCGGCGAGGACGAGGACGTCGCCTTCACGGATGCGGTCGTCGCCGGTGGACTTGATGGAGGCGATGGCGGCTTCTTCGGAGGGGAAGACCCGGGCGGGCCCCTCGTGCAGGAAGACGCCGGCGGAGTCGAGGAGGGACGGGTCGATGGCGGTGCTCTTCACGACGGCGCCGTCGGGGGCGAGGTTGCCCTCGAGGAAGGTCACGGTGCTCGAGAAGGACCGGCCGGGTGGCCGGATGACGTCGTCGGGGTCGATGCCGTCAAGCTCGGTGAGCTTGGCGCGGAACGTCCGGCGGCGCTCGGAGCGCTCCCACCACTCGAGGTTGGCGCCGAGCGGCCGGCCGGAGACGGTGGGCGCCTCGAGGTCCAGGAGGCCGTGGTCGCGGAGGTGGAGCATGACCTCCGGGACGCCGCCGGCAAGGTAGACCTGCACGGTGGCATAGCCGTGGGGGCCGTTCGGGAGGGAGTCGACGAGGCGCCGGACGCGCTGGTTGACCGCCTTCCAATCGGCCACGGTGGGGCGCGGGAGGCCGGCGGCGTGCGCGATGGCGGGGAGGTGGAGAATGAGGTTGGTGGATCCGCCGAAGGCGGCGTGGAGGACGAGGGCGTTGCGGATGGAGGCCTCGGTGAGGATGCCGGAGAGGGTGGTGCCGGCCTCGCGCTGGTGAAGGAGGGCGAGGGCCGAACGGCGGGCGAGGTCGCGCCACGCCTCGGACCCGCTGGGGGCGAGGGCGGCGTGCGGGAGGGTGAGGCCGAGGGCTTCCCCGACGACCTGGGCGGTGGCGGCGGTGCCGAGGAACTGGCAACCGCCCCCGGGCGACCCGCACGACTTGCAGGCGGTTTCGCTGGCGCGGGCGAGGGTGATCTCGTCGTGGGCGAAGCGGGCGCCGATGGACTGCACCTTGGCGAGGTCCTCGCCTTCCTCGCTGAGGAGGGTGACGCCGCCGGGGACGAGGATGCCGGGGAGATGGCCTGAACCGGCGAGGGCCATCATCATGGCGGGGAGGCCCTTGTCGCAGGTGGCGATGCCGAGGACCCCGGCGGCGGTGGGGAGGGAACGGACGAGGCGGCGCAGGACGATGGCGGCGTCGTTGCGGTAGGGGAGGGAATCGAACATGCCGGTGGTCCCCTGGGTGCGGCCGTCGCACGGGTCGGAACAGAAGGCGGCGAAGGGAATGGCGCCGTGGGCCGTGAAGGTGGCCGCCGCTTCCTCCATGAGGAGAGCGACCTCCCAATGGCCGGTGTGGAATCCGAGGGCCTTGGGGGTGCCGTCGGGATTGCGGATGCCGCCCGCGGTGGAGAGCATGAGGAACTCGGGGCGCCCGAGGCGGGCGGGATCGAGGCCCATTCCGGCGTTCTGGGTCCAGCCGAAGACATTGCCGCTGGGGGAGTCCTTCAGGAAGGACCCGCTGAGCGGGAGCGCGCCGGTGGGCCCGGGAGCGGTGGTGCGGATCGTGTAGATCTCCGGGTTGGAGGAGTCGAGGAGGTCCATGGCTGGTTGGGCGCGGCTAGGCGGACGGGTGGAAAAGTGGTGGACTCATTGAAAAGCGCAGCCACGTGGCTAGCGAATATCGGCGGCCGGGGCGACGGGATTCGAAAGAGTGCCGATCTGGTCGATGGTGATGTGGATTTCGTCGCGGGGTTGGAGGGTGAAGGGCGGGTCGGGGACGATGCCGGTGCCGGTCATGAGGAAGGCCCCGCGGGGAAAGGCGCTGTCCCGGAAGAGGAAGGACGCGAGCTCGTCGTAGCTGCGCTTGAGCTGGTTGAGCTTGGTATTCCCGGAAAAGACGTCATGGCCGTCCCGGGTGATGACGATGTGGATGGCGTCGTCCGGCCCGGGGAGGGTCCCGACGAGGAGGGCGGGGCCGAGGGCGCAGGACCCGTTGTAGATCTTGGCCTGCGGGAGATAGAGGGGGTTTTCGCCCTCGATGGAGCGCGACGACATGTCATTGCCGACCGTGGCGCCGAACACCTTGCCGGAGGAGTTGATGGCGAGGGTGAGTTCGGGTTCCGGGACGTCCCACGAGGAGTCGGAGCGAATACCGACCGGTTGCCGGTGGCCCCGGGCGCGGGCCGCGGTGGACTTGAAGAAGAGTTCCGGGCGCTCGGCGTCGTAGACGAGGTCGTAAAAGCGGTCCCCGCCCGCCGCTTCGCTTTCCTCCATGCGGGCGGTGCGCGACCGGTAGTAGGTGACGCCGGCCGCCCAGATTTCCTGGTTCCCGACGGGGGGGAGCCACGGGCCGTCCGGGGCGGGGGCGGTCTCGGCGTGCTTCCATGCTGCCGCGAGAACGGCGAGGGGGTCGTCCGCGGTGAACAAGTCATCGAGGGAGAGGCCGTCGCGGCGGAACTCGCCGCCGGACTCGATCCAGGTCGCCTCGTGGTGGCGGTAAACGCGGAACATGGGAGGAGTCTAACGGCGGGTGATTCGGCGTGAAGCGAATGCGGTGGAAATTCGCCCTTGAGGGATCGGGGCGATTCCGGGAAGACTGCCCGGCATGATCGGCACCGCGGCAGTATCCTTCCTCGCCCAGTCCGGGCAGGATTCCCCTTCGACGATGTGGCTGGTGGGGGTGCTGGTGGCGGCGATCGTCCTGATCCTGGTGCTCATCCTGAAATTCCGGATCCAGGCCTTCGTGACCCTGCTGGTGGCGGCCATCTTCGTGGGGCTGGCCTCCGGGACGCTCTCGATCGTGGACGTGGGCGGGACGATCGTGGACGGGATGGGTTCGGCGCTGGGATTCATTGCGACCATCATCGGCCTGGGAGCGATCTTCGGGCAGTTCATCGAGCACTCCGGCGGGGCGCAGAGCCTTGCGAACGGGTTGTTGCGCGTCTTCGGCGAGAAGCGCGCCGACTGGGCGATGCTGATGACGGGGTTCCTGATCTCGATCCCGGTCTTCCTTGATGTGGGGGTGGTGATCCTGGCGCCGATCATCTACGCGCTCGCCCGGAAGAGCGGGAAATCGCTGCTGGTCTTCGCGCTCCCGCTGGCGGCGGGGATGGCGGTGACCCATGCCTTCGTGCCGCCGACCCCGGGACCGACGTTCGTGGCGTACACCCTGGGTGCCCCGTTGGGCACGGCCATCATCTGGGGGGTGGTGGTGGGGCTGCCCACCGCCCTGATCTGCCTCCCGTTCTGCCGGAAGTTCGGCACCGCCATGTTCATCAGCCCGCCGTCGCTTGCGGAAGAAAAGCAGGCGCAGGAGGAATTGCACCTCGCGCAACCGGCGACGCTGCCGTCGGTGTGGGTCATCCTGCTGATCCTCGGCGGCCCGGTGCTCCTGATCGTGCTGAGCTCCGTGATCGAAGCGGGCCTGGCATCGGGTCTGCAGGAGGGATTGTCGCGGGACGAGTGGAAGGCGGCGCTGTCCACCGCGAAGCACGAGGCCGGATTGCCGGTCCAGGTCATGATCTTCTTCGGGCATCCGGTGATCGCGCTCCTCCTGGGGACGTGCGCCGCCATCGTGGTGCTCGGGATCTGCCGCGGGGTGCGGGGAAACGCCCTGATGGACGTGGCCACCAAGGCGTTGGGGCCGGCCGGGATCATCATCCTCATCACCGGGGCGGGCGGGGTGTTCAAGGCGATGTTGATCGAGACGAAGGTCGGGGAGGCGCTGGCGACCGCCCTGGGCGAGCTGGGAATCGGCCCCCTGCTGCTGGCCTGGATCTTCTCGACGATCGTGCGGGTCGCGCAGGGGTCGGCCACGGTGGCGATGGTGACCGGGGCGGCCTTGATCGGGCCGGTGCTCGAAGCGAGCGGGGTGGATTACTCGTACGCGCAGCTCTCCCTGATCACGATTGCGATCGCGGCGGGATCGACGGGATTCTCCCACGTGAACGACAGCGGATTCTGGATCGTGAGTCGCTACTTCGGGATGACGGAACGCGAGACACTGCTGACATGGACGCCGGTGGTGACCATCATATCGGTGGTGGGTCTGGTGATGGCTTCCCTGCTGTGGTTCCTGGTGTAGGGGGGTGTCAGGAAAATCGGCGCCCGCGTGGCGCAGGGCCCCGGTCCGGAAAAATAGCACGGGTCAATTTCCAGATAAGTTCCACGAACCAATTCTCAGATCCCAAGTCATTTCAGACGGGGGAGCACTTGCAGCTGCCAGATGAAGGGCGCATAGCAGAATGGTCACCGCAGGTTGGGAATTGAGATTTGGCCCGCCGGAGGCGGATGGGAATTATCTGGAAATTGGAGGCTGAGATTTGAGGTGCCCTTGAGTTGTTTCGACGAAACAACCCACCAGCCTGATACTTGGGTACAAATAAAAGGGGGAGAACCGAAGTTCTCCCCCCTTTGCTGGATTGCCTGCGAGGAAACGGGTTTTTCTATGGCTGGGTTTTTATATCGAAACCGCTCTGAAGAGCAGCTCAACGTAACAAGGATAGGGGTGGACCGGGCAAGCGCAAATCGGCGATGCGCTTCACACGAAAGAACGAGTCTCGCCGCAAACAGGCGGGAAAGCGCGGTTGAGATTACAGCAAACCGAGAATTCGGGGCGCAAAATGCACGGAGGTCACCCGGGTTTCGGGGCCTCGAAGAGAGAATCCACCACGGAGTGAATCTTGAGGCTCTTGGAGCGGGGATCATCGAAGACAAAGACGAGGCCGCGGGAATTTTTCAGGATCGGCCAGTTGGTTGAAAAGAACGTGCGCCACTCCTTGTCGCGCTCGAAGCGGAGGGCGGCGAAGCAGAGGTTTTCCCCGCGGTTGGCGGCGGGCTTGAAGATGATATGGCGGCCGGGCGTGAGGATGAAGCGCTTTCCCCCGACGTCGCCGGCGACCCTGGAGCGGGCGAGGTTCATGATGAACATCTTATTCGCGCCGAACCCGGCCTTGTTCGCGTCGAGGGGGAGAATATTGAATCCAGCGGCGGCGTCCTTTCCCTTCCGGATGAAGACGAGGAGCTGCCGGGCCGCGGAGAGCGGCTTGACCTCGCCGTAGGTCTTGAAGGTGAAGACTCCCTCGTCGCTGACCTGGCTCTTGCCGAACTTCCACACCGGGAGACTGGGGACCACGAGGGGATCCGAGAGGGCGTGGCTCTGGAGGGTGACATCGACGACCTTTTCGGGCCCGATGAGGAGCTCGATGGATTCGGAGGAATGCTTGGGGAACGAAAGGCATTCGATCCGGACCTTCTGAGCGGCCGCCGGCAGGGTCGCGGCGAGTCCGCCGGCGAGAAGGAGCCCGCTGAGGAGGGAAGGGGGGAATCGGAGGAGCATGGGGTCAAGTTGCGGTCTACACTTCGTCACTGTCAAGCCAGCGGAAGCTGACGATCCGGAATGGCCGGCCGAACAACTTGTTGGCCTCGGCGTCGAGATCGTCGTAGGCGAGATGGGCCTTGTCGGCGGCCGGGTCGAGGTACTCGGGGACCCGCTGCACGACGGCCTCGCACCACGCGCGGGCCCGGACGTTTCCCGCGGCGTCGATGGAGTCGCCGTAGGTGCGCACGAGGAACGTGTCCCCGCGGGGGGTGAGTTGACCGCCGAAGCTGCGCAGGATGTCGGCCTGGTCGACGTAAGCGGCGGATCCGTAGGCGACCGGGCCCTCGATAGCCTCGGCGAATTGGACCTCCTTGAGTTCGCGGATTTCTTCGGGCGAGAACCGGCGTTCGGATTCGCGGAAGCCGGCGTTGATGGCGACATCGTTGTCGATGGTCTCGTCATCGATGGCGGCCTGGAGGGCCCCTTTCAGGGCGAGGTCGGTGTTGTCACGGTCGAGGCGGCGGTTCACGAACTCGGACAGCGAGAGGAACGGTCCGCGGAGCTTCACCTGCCGGACCATGGCTTCGGCGAGGGCGTCGATTTCCCCGGTCGTGAGACGGCGCCAGCAGTACCACTGGTCGGGATCGCTTGGCTCGGGACTGGAACCGGTGTAGCCCGGTCCGTTGGCCACCGAAGTGGAGCCCAGCGGGACGCCGTCGGGCATCGGCTCGGACTTGATCGGAACGCCGCGAGGGAGCCGGTTGGAGTTTTCATTGGTGCCGATGACCGGGACGTCGCGTTCACGGAGGCTCGAGAAGAGGGCCTTCCATGCCTCCACCGAGGTCGAATTGACGTTGAAGGGCCCCTCCACCATGAGGTAGGCGGCCAATTCATCCGCGGCCCGGAGGCTGGCGCGGTTGCGCGGGAAGTAGGCGGCGAGGTCCTCTTCGTCGAGTCCGTCGGCATGCGGGACGAAGCGGCGGTTCGGGAGGCGCTCTTCCTCGAAGAAGAAGCGGGTGGCCACCTCTTTCGCCGTGAACTGATCGGCGAACAGCTTGGTCGAGCGCGGAGCGATCGAGGAGAAGAAGAACTCATCCCAGAGGGCCTTGTTGGCGAGGTAGGAGTGATCGACGAAGGGGACCTTCTTGGGGCCGTCGGTGACATTGAAGTGGCGGGTCCACTCGGTGAAGGCCGCTTCGGGTTTCAGGTAGGGGTGGGCGTAGGAATTTCCGATCGCCTGGCTGGTGCGGGGGAAGAGCCCGTTGGCCCCGGTGGCGGTGGTGTTGGCGAACGGGTTGTCGGTGTAGCTTCCGATATTTCCGGTCACGCTCCGGCTCGTCCGGGCTCCCGCCCCGTATCCGAGGATCTTTCCGGACAGGCTGTAGCCGCTGAGCTGGGCGTGACTGAGGGCGGCGATGGAGTGGACGGGGGTGAGGGGAATCTCCTGCTGGACGACGTTGGTGGAGCCGAACTCCGGGGTATAGCCGCCGCCCCAGTAACCGCTGCGGTTGTTGGGGGCGACCTGCACCGAGGCTTCGAGGACGGAGTTGATGTCCTGCACCCACCAATTCCACCCGTGGTGGTAAAAGGAGTCCTTGTCCTCGCGATCGACAAAGACCGCGGACTGCGCCGGGGTGGAGTGCAGGAAGGGGCGGGAGACAAAGCGGCGCCCGCGGAAATCCCCGGCGGTGGCCTGCGAGATCTCGCACCCCGCCGTGAGGCTCACCAGCATGAACGGCCGGTGGTCGCCGCCGATGAGTTCGTTGCCCCGCACGGGGTCGAGGACGATGCGGTCGGACCCTTCCGGGAAGGCCTGTTGCATGAGGGCCTTGTTGAAACCGTTGTCCTTGGCCTTCTGCTGCTCGGAGTGCAGGCGGGAGGTGAACTGGTACTGGCGGCGCATGTGGGAGCGGTCGATGTTGTCGTCGAGGCCCGGGTACATGGTGCTCGATTGCCTGTGGAAGATGTGGAAGGCGGCGCCATTGGCCATGTCGAGGGTCGAGGCGGCGTGAATCGTGATGCCGATTTCGTCGTTGGGATTGAAGGTGAGGGCCCCGCCGTCCTTCTTGGACCCGGAGCCGCCCGGGAACTCCTTCTCGACGTGCTTGGTGTCGTTGTCCCGCTCGGAACGGGGCATCACGAGGAAGAAGCTGGGATCCCAGCCGGGATCGGCCTCGAGCTCGGGGCGATAGCGGTTGGAATTGAGGATGCCCTCGTAGCCGGTGCGGGTGCCGGTCTGGCGGAGCGAGAAGGTCCGGACCTCGCCGGGCTGGAAGATGACGTGGTTCTTGTCACCGCCGAGGTAAAGGGTGATGCCATTGTCCCGGTCGGAACCGCCAAAGCCGTCGTCAGCGGAGTTTCCGCTCCCTTCCATGAGGCGGTTGGTGAGCCAGACGAGGGAATTCGGCTTGGGCGAGTTGAATGGCCCCTTGGCGCTTTTCTTTTGCCATTCGATGCCGAAGGGGATGTTGAACATCCGCATCTGGGTGGCTTGCTCGGCGCCGGTGTTGAGGACGAGGGGCACGTTGTAGGGATTCCAGAAGGTGACCGCGGGAGTGACGCCGACATGGAGCTTGTAGCGGTCGGTGTTGGGCGCCTTGATCTTGTTGCGGTCGCGGGGCACCCCGATGTAGCTGAGGAGGAACTGGTACTTCACCGGGAAGGGCATGCGGTAGAGGTTCGTGTAGTCGCGGGTGAACCCGAATCCTCCACCGAAATTGATGTTGTTGACCTGCATGGACCGGCCGGCGTAGCGGTTCCGAGCGGCGCGCCCGTCGAATTGGACGACTTCCCGGTAGGTCTGGTAGAAGGCGGAGAGATCCTGGATGGGGACGCGGTCATCGTCGCGGCCGAAGCGGTAGAGCATCCAGTCGTCGCGGTCGTCATCGATGTTGATGGGGCGCTCGAGGAGGGAATTGAGATCGCGCTTCAGCCCGCCCTCGCGGACATCGGTCATGACCCCGAGGGAGAAGGGGGTGGCGGAGTGAAAGGCCCGGCCCACGGTGGAGGGGTCCGCGGCGAGGAGGTCCAGGGAGTCCCGGGACACGGCGCGCTGCAGGTCGGCCGGGTTGTCGCGGAGGGTGTCGAGGCCCTCGATGGCGGACGCCTCGGGGGAACCGGCACTGAGGGCCTGGTCGATGAGGTCGCTGTTGGCGAGGGTCTCCTGCAACTCGTATTGATCGCCGAGGACGCGCGCCTTGGTGGATTCGTCGGCCACCCACCACGCATAGCGGCCATTGCGCTCGGTGTTGGGCCGGGAGTCGGTATCGACGTCAAGAAGGGCCGCCCCGACAAACATGGCGGGGTCGTCGGTTCCGATGGTGTTCCTGCCGACGAGGCGCACTCCGGTGGCGCCGTCCCCCGGGGACAGTTGGGCATCGAGCGGGAAGGAGCGAGCCCTGTCGAGACGTTGCTGGAGGTCCTGCGGGACGGGACGCGGGAGCGAGACCAGCCAGTCGACGAAATGGTCGAAGCGGTTCTCCTCGTAGCTGGGCGCCATGCCGATCTGGCGGGCGTTGGGGCGCGCGATGGTCTGGTGCGTGCTGAGGGAGTCGTTGCCGAACTGCTGGGAGCCGGCGGCCCATGACTTCCAAACCCCGGTCCAGTGCGGGTGGTTCACACCCTGGACCTCCGGGGAGTCCGGTTGGTCGTCGAGGATGGCGGCGTTGGCGGTGATGCGCTGGTCGGCCCCCACCTGTTTCTGGAGTTCGCCGATGGCGAGCATGAGGGCGAGACGGGCATTGGCCCGCGCCTCGGCCTGGGCGCTGGTCAGGCTTGCGGAGCGCACCGTGATCGTCGAGAGGGTCAGGAGCCCGACCGCGACGAGCGCCAGCAGCACGAGGATCGAGATCGTGACGATGAGCGAAAAGCCGGGGCGACGCAGGTCGGCCCCTTTGCAGAGAGGCCGGCGGACCGACAGATCTCGAAAGGAATTCATGGGTTTTGCGAGCCTTCGGGGAATAAGCTCAAGGAACTACAATGCAAATACATGGGCCTCGCGTCAAATACATTGATGACCCCTCCTACGATCGTTGGAGGCCCGGAAAACCGGGGAAAAACCGGGTCAAACCTCGTCGGGATCGAGCCAGCGGAACCCGACCACGCGGAAGGGCCGCCCAAAGGACCTGTTGCCTTCCGAGGTGAGGTCGTCGAAGGCGGCGTGGGCGGGGTCGGCGGAGACGTCGAGGTATTCCGGGACCCGTTGCACGACCGCCTCGCACCAGGCGCGGGCCCGCACGGTGCCTGTGGCGTCGAGGGAGTCGCCGTAGGTGCGGATGAGGAAGGTGTCGCCGCGGACCGTGAGCTGGGCGCCGAGGTGGCGCAGGATGTCGGCCTGGTCGATGTAGGCGGTGCTGCCGTAGGCGACCGGTCCTTCGAGGGCCTCCTTGAACGCGGGCTTCATGCGGGCGATTTCCTTCGGGGTGAAGCGTCGTTCCGGGGCACGGAAGCCGGCATTGATGGCGGATTCGTCGGGGATGGACTCGTCGTCGATGGCGGCCTGGAGGGCCCCGCGGAGGGCGAGATCGCGGTTGCCGGCGTCGAGCCGCCGGTTGACGAATTCCGAAAGCGAGAGGAAGGGGCCGCGCTGCTTGACCTGGTCGACGATGGATGCGGCGAGGCTCTCGATCTGCTTGTCCGAGAGCGCGCGCCATGAGTACCACTGGGCGGCGTCACTGGGGTCCGAGGGGCTGCCTTTGACGGGGTCGGCATTCGGCAGGAGGGTGCTGCCGACGGGCGCCCCGTCGCTGCGTGCCCGCGAGAGGGCCAACTGGCGGGCGAAGGAATCCTCGAGGTGGAGGGAGGCCACCTCCTTGTCCTTGAGGCTGGCGAGGAGCGCTTTCCAGGCCTCCACGGAGGTGGAGTTCACGTTGAAGGGGCCCTTCACCATGAGGTGGGCCGCCACTTCGTCGGCGCCCTTGAGATTGACGGCCTTGCCATCAAAGTACTCGTCGAGTCGTTCCTCGGTGAGGTTGGCGGTGTGGGGGACGAGGCGGCGATTTGGAAGTTCCCCGCCGCCGAAAAAGGCATCCGTGGCGACCTCGCGGGCGGTGCGGTCCTCGCCGGGCTCGTAGAGCTTCGTCGACGTCCGCTCGTGGGGAGCGATCGACGAGAAGAAGTAGTCGTCCCACAGGGCCTTGTTGGCGAGGTAGGAGTGGTCCGCCATGGGGACCGCCTGCTTGCCGGTGTGGGCGCTGAAGTGGCGCTCCCACATGGACACGACCTGGTCGGGCGCGAGGTAGGGATGGGCGTAGGAATTGCCGATGGCCTGGCAGACGTTGGGAAAGAGGCCGTTGGCGCCGGTGGCGGTGACGGCCGCGTAATCCACGTTCTTCCGGCTCGACCCCGCATTGAGCATGTTGTTGGCGAGGCTGTAACCGCCGAGCTTGGCGTGGCTCAGGGCCCCGATGGAGTGCAGGGGCGCCAACGGGACTTCCATTTGGACGCAGTGGGTGTTCCCGAATTCGGGGGTGTATCCGCCGCCGTAGAACGAGTTCACATTGTTCGCGTCGACCTGGATGGAGGCCTCCAGCACGGAGTTGATGCCCTGCACCCACCAGTTCCACGGCTGGAAGTAGAAGGAGTCATGGTCGTCGCGGTCCACGAAGGCCATGGCCTGGACCGGGGGGGCGTGCAGGAAGGGGCGCTGCACGAAGCGGCGGCCGCGGGCGTCGCCGGAGAATTCCGAGGAGACCTCGCTCGCCATGGCGAGACTGACCAGGAGGAACGGCCGGTGTTCGCCGTCGGCGATCTCGCTGCCCCTGACCGGCGGGAAGGCGATCTCGGATTCGCCGTCGGGGAAGCCCTTCAGCATGAGTTCCCGGGCGAAGGCCCGGCCGGCATCGGTGTGCTCCCGGCGGTGGTGGCGGGAGATGAAGGTGTAGAGGCGCCGCAACCATCGCTCGTCCCCGGTCTGATCCTCGTTGCCATTGATCAGCTGGACCACGCTCGACTGCCGGCAGAAGAACTGGAACGCGCAGCCGTTGGCGAGGTCGGCGTGGTCCGCGGACCCGACCGTGAAGGAAATGCGGTCGCCAAGGCCGAAGGTCAGGGCGCCGCCGCCCTGGGTGGTGTCGTTGCCGTGCCCCGTGGTTTCCTCCTCGACGTGCATGGCGCTGGTGTTGCGGTCGGAGCGGGGCATCTCGATGTAGGTATTGGGATCCCAGCCGGGATCGACCTCCCGCACCTCCCGGTAGACGGTGGTGGTGTCGATGTAGCTCGAACTCGAATTGAACTGGCTGCTCTTCCGGAGGGAGAAGACCTTCACCTCGCCCGGTTCGAAGACGATCGGGTTCTTGCCGGCGTAGAAGATCTCGAAACCGGTGTAGCGGTCGCTGTTCATGCGGCTGGTTCCGTTCCCCCGGGCCCACCGGTGATGGTCGCGGTTCGTGATCCACGAGAGGGAGGTGGCCATGTTGGACTGGTAGTTTCCCTTCGGGCCGGCCTTCGACCAGCGGATGCCGAAGGGAAGGTTGAAATAGCGGATCTCGGTGGAGCGGCTCGCGCCGTGATTGAGGACCAGGGGGACGTTGTACGGGTTCCAGAGGGTCACCGCGGGGGTGATGCCGATGTGCAGCTTGTAGGGGTCCTTGTTGTTGTCCCCGGATTGCACGTTGCGGGGCTTGGCGACGTAGCTCAGGACGTACTGCAGCTTGATGGGGACCGGGAAACGGTAGAGGTGGCTGTAGTGGCGCTTGAACCCGATGGAACCTGACTTGGCCAGTCCGGTGCCGAAATCGATGTTGTTGACCTGGACGGAACGCCTCGCTTGGGGGTTCCGGGCCTGCCGCCCGTCCCACCGGATGACCTCGCGGTAGGCCTGGTAGTAGGCCGCGAGATCCTGGATCGGGACGAAGTCGGTCCGGTGCCCGAAGCGGTAGAGCATCCAGTCGTCCTTGTTCTCGCCGGGATCGATGGGGCGTTCGAGGAGGGCGTTGAGATCGCGCTTGAGGCCACCCTCGCGCACGTCCGCGAGCACCCCGAAGGAGTAGGGGGTGCTGGCATGGAAGGCCTCGCGAACCGCGCGGTTGCCGCCGGCGGCGAGTTCGAGGGAACTGCGCGTGACGGCCCGCTGGAGCTTGGCGGGGTCGTTGAGGGTGGCGAGCGGGGCGATGGACCGGTGGCCGGACGACGCCGAGCTTTGCGAGCGGGCAATGAGGTCGGCGTTGGTGGGAGGATTTCCGAGCTCGTAGGAGTCGGCGAGAATGCGCGCCTTGGTGGATTCATCGGCGACCCACCACGCGTAGCGGCCGTTGCGGGCCGTGTTTGGCCGGGCATCGGTATCGACATCCAGGAGGGCGGCCCCCACGAACCGGGATGGGTCCTGCGAGCCCACGGTTTCCTCGCCGACGAGCCGCACCGCGGTGGCATCCGATCCGGGGGACCGCACGTCCTCGAGGGCAAGGGAGCGCGCCTGGTCGAGGCGATCGGGGCGGTCCGCGGGCCGCGGGTGGGGGAGGGAAACGAGCCAATCGCGAAAATGGTCCTCGCGCGAGTCGACGTAGCTCGGCGCCATTCCGGGGACGCGGCGCCCTCCGCGCGGGGGGCGGGTGATCGAGGTGTGCTCGCTGCGGGCGTCGTTCCCGAAGGTGGTGGAACCGGCGGCCCACGAATTCCACACGCCGGTCCAGTGGGGGTGAGCGACGCCCTCGACTTCGGGCGAAGCCGGGCGGTCGTCGAGAATCGCGGCGGTGGCGGTGATTCGCTGGTCGGAGCCGACCTGTTTCTGCAGTTCACCGATGGCGAGCATGAGGGCGAGGCGGGCATTGGCCCGGGCTTCCGCCTGGGCGCTCGAGAGCCCCGCGGACCGGACCGTGATGGTCGAGAGGGTCAGGATTCCGACCGCCACCAAGGCCAGGAGCACCAGGATGGTGATGGTGGTGATCAGGGAAAATCCCCCTCTCCATGGAGCTCGGTTGGCCCCGGGCTTTGGAGCCGGAATCGGGCAAAGGCGGACGGTCGTCATGGGTTTATCCGAAAAACGGAGGATCGGTTTGAGAATACATTGCACATACACGGCTCTGAGGTCAACGGAAATAGGGCTGGCCCTGCGAAACCGTGGCCCTTGGCGGGGCTTGGGGGGTGACGGGACCGGGAATTCCAGCTAGGGAAGAGATGTGATGCGCATCGTTCCGGCCCTCTTGCTCCTCCTGCAAATCACCCCGCTGCATGGCGCGGAGGAACCGCGGGTTTACGAGATGCGGACCTACTTTGCGAACGACGGGAAGCTCGACGCCCTGCACGCCCGGTTTCGGGATCACACCATGGCCCTCTTCGAGAAACACGGCATCACCAATGTCGGCTACTGGGTGCCGGCGCCCAACCCGGAGAACGCCCTGGTGTACCTGGTGTCGTATCCGGACCGCGCCGTCCGCCGGAAGGCGTGGAAGGAATTCCTTGCGGATCCCGACTGGAAGGCGGCCTACAAGGCGTCGATCGAGGGCGGCAAGCTGGTGGCGAAGATCGAGAATCGCTTCATGACGCCGGCCGGCTACTCGGCGCCGCTGAAGATCGAGGCGCAGGAGCCGCCGCGCTTGTTCGAATTGCGCGAGTACTCGACGCGGGAGGGGAAGCTGCCGGACATCCACAAGCGTTTCCGGGACCACACGTGCGCCCTCTTCCAAAAACACGGGATCACCAACATCATCTACTTCGACCTGATGGACGACCAGGAGCGGGCCGACGACCTGCTCGTCTACCTCATCGCCCACAAGGACGCGGAGGCGCGGGAGGCCTCCTTCGACGCCTTCCGGAAGGACCCCGCGTGGATCGCGGCGCGGGATGCGAGTCAAAAGACGGGGCCGATTCTCGTGCCGAAGGGGGTGAAGTCGACGCTCCTGCAACCCACGGACTACTCTCCGCTGAAGTAGGTGGAGGCGTCGGCGACCACCGCCGAACCGGCGGGGGCCGGGGCGGGGGACGAATATCCCGCCGCGATTGATTCCGGCCGCGAAGCCGCGTAAAACCCGCCCATGTCTGAGCCATTGCGTTGGGGAATCCTCAGTGCCGCGGGAATCGCGCGCAAGAACTGGGAAGCGATCAGGAACTCCGGCAACGGGGTGCTCACCGCGGTGGCGAGTCGCGACGGCGCGAAGGCCCGGGCCTTCATCGATGAATGCCAGGCCCAGGTGCCCTTCGAGGAGAAGCCGCGGGCGGTGGAAGGCTACGAGGACCTCGTCGCCGCGGACGATGTCGACGCGGTGTACGTGCCCCTGCCGACCGGCCTGCGGAAGGAATGGGTGATCCGGGCCGCGGGGGCCGGGAAGCACGTCATGTGCGAGAAGCCCTGCGCGGTCGATGCCGACGGGCTGCGGGAGATGATCGAGGCCTGCGCCGCGAACAACGTGCAGTTCATGGATGGGGTGATGTTCATGCACAGCGACCGTCTCGGCAGGCTGCGGGAGGTCCTCGACGACGGCGAAAGCATCGGGCGGGTGAAGCGCATCGCGACGGCCTTCAGCTTCCACGGGGGAGAGGAGTTCCTTGGCAGCGACATCCGTCTCGACAGCCGCCTCGAGCCGGCCGGCGCCCTTGGCGACCTCGGGTGGTACACGATCCGGATCGTCCTTTTCGTGATGGGCTACGCGATGCCGAAGTCGGTGCGGGCCACGATGCTGGGCGAGTACGAGCGCAACGACAGTCCCGGCGCGGTGCCGACGGAAATGAGTGCCGAGATGTTCTTCGACGGCGGGGTCTCGGCGACCACCTACAATTCCTTCCTGACCGAGAACCAGGAGTGGGTGCACGTGAGCGGCACGAAGGGGCATTTCCGGGTGGATGACTTCGTGCTGCCCTATCCCGGGGGGAAGGCGGAGTACACCATCGCCAAGCCGGAGTTCGTCGTCGACGGCTGCCGCTTCACGATGAAGCCGAACGTGCGGCACGGGGCGGTCGCGGAGGAATCGAACAACCACCCGGATGCGCAGGAGACGAAGCTCTTCCGCAAATTCGCGGAGTTGGCGGCTGCCGGGCGGCCGGATCCGTTTTGGCCTGAAGTTTCCCTGAAGACGCAGCGTATTCTCGATGCGTGCTTGAAATCGGCCCAGAACGGCGGCGAGTTGATCGTGCTTTGAGGACCCCCCAATTCGTCGCCCATCTCGCGGCGGCGTTGTGCCTCGCGCCCGCTTGCGGGGCGGCCACGCCCGGGGAGGTGGAGTTTTTCGAGTCCCGGATCCGGCCGGTGCTCGCCCAGGATTGCTACGAATGTCACCGGACCGGAGGGAAGACGAAGGGCGGGCTGGCGCTCGACCACCGCGCCGGCTTGCTGAAAGGCGGGGAACGCGGCCCCGCGATCGTTCCGGGCGACCCGGCGCGCAGCGTGCTGATGGCGGCCATCCGGCACACCGCGGAAGAGCTCCAGATGCCCCGGAAGGGCGCCCAGCTCGAAGCGGAGATCATCGCGGACTTTGAAAAGTGGATCGCGATGGGTGCGCCCGATCCCCGCGACGCGCCGCCGGCCGAGGCGGAGGTGGCGGCCGATACCGATTGGAGCGCCGTCATGCGGCGGCGCAAAAGCTGGTGGTCATTCCAGCCCGTCGCGTCCCCGGCGGTTCCGGAGGCGGGGGATTCGCCCCATCCGGTCGACCGCTTCGTGGCGGCGGCGCTGGAGGATGCCGGGCTGAGGCCGGCCGGCCCGGCCGACCGGCGCACGCTCATCCGGCGATTGAGTTTCGCCCTGCGCGGGTTGCCGCCGTCGTCCGGGGAGGTCCGGGAGTTCTGCGACGACCAGCGGCCCGATGCCTACGAGCGCCTCGTGGACCGCTACCTCTCCTCGCCGCAGTTCGGGGAACGCTGGGCGCGGCATTGGATGGACTGGCTGCGCTACGCCGATTCCCACGGCAGCGAAGGCGACCCGATGATCGCGAACGCGTGGCGCTACCGGGACTACCTGATCCGGGCCCTGAACGCCGGGGTGCCGTATGACCAGCTTGTGCGGGAGCACCTCGCGGGTGATCTCCTGGAGGATCCGCGGGTGGCGGACGGCATCAACGAGTCGATGCTGGGCACGGCGCATCTGCGGATGGTCTTCCACGGGTTCGCGCCCACCGACGCCCTCGATGAGCAGGTGCGCTTTACCGACGACCAGATCAACGTCCTGACGAAGGGGTTCCTGGGGCTCACCGTCTCGTGCGCGCGCTGCCATGACCACAAGTTCGATGCCATCAGCCAGGCGGACTACTATGCCCTGTATGGGATCCTGGCCTCGACAAAGCCGGGGGTGGTCGATGCCCGGGCGGTGGCGGCAACGCCGGCGGACCATGCGGAGGAAATGGCCCGGGTGAAGACGGAGATGCGGCGCGGCCTCGCAGCGGCGTGGACGGTCCGGGCCGGGGAGCTGGGCGCGCGTCTGGCGGCCCCGGGGAAGGATCTCGCCGCGGCGGTGGAGGCGGCCAAGCAACCCTCGGATCTACTGTATCTCCTGCGGGCCGCCGGCAAGGGGCGCGGGCTTTCAAAGGCGGTGGGCGCCTGGAGGGGGCAACGGGAGGCGCTGCGGGCGCACCGCACCCGCCCCTACGCGGCGCGGTGGAATCTCGGGCGGCAGGGGGACCTCGGCGCGTGGCGGTCCCACGGGCGGAGCACCGGCCGGGCCGCGGGTCCCGGAGAGATCACGATTGCCCCGGAGGGCGGGAAGATCATCGCGGGACTGTATCCATCCGGAACCTACTCGCACCTCCTCTCCACGAAAGACCGGGGCGTGCTCCTGTCGCCCCAATTCGAACTCGACGGGAAGTATCGATTGTTCGCGCGGGTGGCGGGCGATGGCGAGGCGTTGGTACGCTACTCGGTGCAGAACTACCCGCGGAAGGGGACGGTGTTTCCCATCACGCCGCTCAAGGACGGGAAGTGGCGATGGGTGAACTACGGGCTGGACTACTGGGAGGGCGACCGCATCCACCTCGAGGCCACCACGGCGGCGGATCAGCCGGTGGAAGTGAAGAACAACGTGGAGCGATCGTGGTACGGCGTGCAGGAGGTGGTCATCGTGAAGGACGGGGAGGAGGCGCCCCCGGCCGGGGCGCGCGCCTTCGTGGAGCCCGTCCTCGAGGCCCTGGGGGAAGCGGCCGAGGTCACGCGGGAGGATGTGCTGCGGGCCTACGGCCGGGCGGCGGCGGAAGCCACGCGCCGGTGGCGGGACGGGACCATGAGCGACGCCGAGGCGGAACTGCTGGCGGCCCTCCTCGAGGCCGGCCTCCTGCCCAACACCGTGGAGGAAGTGCCGGCGGTGAAATCATTGCTGGAGGATTACCGCCGCCTGGAGGGGGAGATCGCGGTCCCGATCCGCGCGCCCGGCGTGTGGGAGGCGCCGGACCCCGCCGACCAGCCGCTCTTTGTCCGCGGCGACCACAAGCAACCCGCCGGGAAGGTGCCGCGGCGCTTCCTGGAAGCCATTGACCCGGAGCCCTACCGGACGCGGGGCAGCGGACGGCGGGAACTCGCCGCGGATTTCCTGCGCCCCGACAACCCGTTCACCTCGCGCGTGATCGTGAACCGCGTCTGGCACCACCTGTTCGGGCGCGGGCTGGTTGCGACCGCGGACAATTTCGGGCGTCTCGGGGAGAAGCCGACCCACCCGGAGCTTCTCGACCACCTCGCGGCGGGGATGCGCAGCGGTGGCTGGTCGTTGAAGGGCCTGGTGCGCGATCTCGTGCTGAGCGAGACGTGGAAGCGCTCGAGCGATCCTCCGTCCGGGGCGGCGGAGGCCGATCCGGGGAACCTTCTCCTCTCCCATTTCCGTGTCCGGCGGCTGGAGGCCGAGGCGATCCGCGACAGCCTGCTCGCGGTGGCGGGCGCCCTCGATGAGCGGATGTTCGGGCCGCCGATAACGGGCGGCACGCCGCGGCGCAGCGTCTACATGCGGATCAAGCGCAACGACCTCGATCCCTTCCTGGCGGCCTTTGATGCGCCGGTGCCGGCGAGCACCATGGGGCGGCGGAATGTCACCAACGTGCCGGCGCAATCGCTGGCGCTGTTGAACTCGGAGTTCGTGCTTGGGCTCTCGGATCGATTGGCATCGCGGATCGATGGCGGCGACGACGGCGCCCGGGTGGCAGGCATGTTCGAGGCGTCGCTGGGACGGCCCCCGACCGCCGGGGAACGGGAGGCGGCTCTCGAATTCGTGGCGCGCATGGCGGATGAGCGGACGGCGGCCGGAGACCGCCGGCGGCGGACCGCGGGGGAACTGCGGGAGGTGGATGAGAAACTGGCGGGCCTCCTCAAGAGGGTGCGCGAGCGGGTTGTGGCCGGGCGCGACGAGGCGCCGGCGGCGGGCCCCGGCCCCATCGCCCACTGGGATTTCGAAGGCGGTCCCGAGGACCGCATCGGCGGCCTGCACGCCGAGCTGCACGGCGGGGCGCGGATCGTGAACGGAGCCCTCGTGACGGGCGCGAAGAAGGGCTACGCCTCCACGGGGCCCCTGCGGGGCGATCTCCGGGCCAAGACGCTGGAGGCCCGGGTGCAGCTCGACAATCTCGCCCAGAGGGGCGGGGGAGTGGTCGCGGTGCAGACCATGGACGGCCATGTCTTCGACGCGATCGTCTTCGGCGAGACCGAGCCCCGCCGGTGGCTGGCGGGGAGCGATCACCACAAGCGGACGAAGAGCTTTGGCGGAGCTGAGGAGGGCGCCGCCGGGAAGGCGCCGGTGCACGTCGCGATCACGTGGGACCAGGACGGCACGATCACGTGCTACCGGGACGGGAAAATTTACGGAAGGCCCTACAAGAGCAAGGGGCCGGTCACGTTCAAGGGGCGGGACGCGCAGGTCCTGTTCGGAAACCGTCACGGGGCCCCGGCCGCGGGACACCTGCTCGCCGGAAAGATCTTTGACGCCCGGCTCTACGACCGGGCCCTGTCGGCCGCGGAGATTGCAGCCACCGCCGGCGGGAATGCGAACTTCGTTTTGGAGAAAGACCTCCAGGCCGCCATGACCGACGAGGAGCGAGCCGCGAGGGTGGCCCTCACCGCGGAGGCGGATCGCCTGCGGGATTCGCTCGAGACCCTGCCGGGGACGAGCCGCCCGGCGCACGAATGGGCCGACCTGGCCCACGCCTTGTTCAACCTGAAGGAGTTCATTTATGTCCGATAGCCGTGTCCTGAGCCGTCGCGAAATGCTGACCCGTTGCTCGACGGGTTTCGGCGCCGTGGCCTTGTCGGCCATGATGGCGGACCGGGCCGGGGGCGGGGTCCTTTCCCGTCCGGCGCCCCACTTCCGGCCGCGGGCCAGGAGCGTCATCTTCTGCTACATGTCCGGCGGGGTGTCGCAGGTCGATTCCTTCGATCCCAAGCCGAAGTTGCGGGACCTCGACGGGCAGCCGATGCCGGTGAAAGTCGAGCGGACGCAGTTCAACAAGAACGGAAATATCTACGCCAGCCCGTTCGAGTTCAAGAAGTGCGGCGACAGCGGGATCGAGATCAGCTCGATGTTCCCGAAGCTCCGCGCGTGGTGCCCGGACGAGCTGGCGGTGGTCCGGTCGATGACCGCCAAGGTGAACGAGCACGCCCAGGGGAACTACGCCTTCCACACCGGATTTCCCTTCATCGGGCACCCGAGTGCGGGCGCCTGGGTGAGCTACGGGCTCGGCAGCGAGAACCGCGACCTCCCGGGGTTCGTGGTGCTGCAGAGCGGGGGGGCGGTGGCGCCCCACGGCGGGGTGGGCCTCTTCGGCAACGGATTCCTGCCGGCGCAGCACCAGGCCTCGATCATCAAGGCGGGCGCGGACGAACCGGTGCCCAACATCGTGCCGCGGGAGGTCGCGGCGATGCAGCGGCGGCGGCTCGATTTCATCCGCACCCTCGATCGCGACTTCACCGGCCGGAGCGGTCGGGACGCGCAGGTGGAGGCGGCGGTGCGCAACTACGAGACCGCCTACCGCATGCAGGCCGCCGTGCCGGAACTGGTCGACCTGTCCGGCGAGAGCGAGGCCACGCGGGAGTTTTACGGGCTAAACGCCCCGGAGAGGACCAAGGCGGCCTACGCCCACCAGTGCCTGATGGCGCGGCGCCTGGTCGAGCGCGGGGTGCGCTTCATCGAATTGAGCTGCCTGACGGAGGGCATCGGGGCCGGCGGGGCGGCGAATCCCTGGGACCAGCACGGCGCCCTCGAAAAGGGGCACCGGGCGATGGGACACCAGGTCGACCAGCCGATCGCGGCCCTCATCGTGGATCTCAAGCAACGGGGACTGCTCGACGAAACGCTCATCGTATTCGCCGGGGAGTTCGGCCGGACGCCGTTCACGCAGGGGAAGGACGGGCGCGATCACAACCCGCAGGGGTTCTCGATCTGGCTGGCGGGCGGCGGGGTGCAGGGGGGGACGGTCTACGGGGCCACCGATGAACTGGGCTACCATGCCGTCGACAAGCCGACCAATGTCTATGATCTCTGGGCCACGGTGCTGCACCTCCTCGGGATGGACCACGAGGAGCTGACCTACCTTTACGCCGGGCGCAACGTGCGCCTCACCGACGTCCACGGGCACGTCTGGAACGAGATCCTCGCCTGACGGCGGCGGGGCGGCTCGACCAATCAGTCCAGGATGCTCCCCAGGGCGATGAGGATGGCCGCCTCGAACAGGCCCGAGTCATGATCAGAATCCGGGGCCTTGCCGGCGGCGGCGGGACGATGAGGCGTGAGCGGGCGGCGTTTCTGGAGGAGCTGCAACTCGCCCCAGTCGAGCCACAGGGCGTTGCATGCGAGGCAGAGGTCAACGGTGACGGCACCGATCTTGCCTTCCCCGAGCGGCTTGCCGTCGAACGGGCAGGCGAGGTTCGACTGCTTCACGCTGCACAAGCTGCGGAGCTTGAGCATTTCGCCGGACCCGAGGAGCGGGTCGATGGTATTGGCCGGCATGTAGAGGCCCCGGCACTGCGGGCAGCGGTAGACCTGGTGGCCACGGGCGAGGGTCTGCTCGAAGGGAGTCCGGTCTCTGGGGCACTTCATGGAGGCAACAGTATCACAGGGGGTGTCGACGGCGGACGCCACTCTAATCCGCCCGGGATCGTGCCGGGAGGAGGAATCGTCCCCGGGGCCGTCTTCCCCTTGCAAGAGGGGCGGAGCACCTGCGTAATCCTGACCTGCCCGTGAAACAATTTCTACCCGTTGCCGTCGCGCTCCTCACGATCCCGGTTCTCGCCGCCCGGGGTGCCGGTCCGAACATCGTCCTGGTGATGGCGGATGACATGGGGTGGGGGCAGACCGGCTACTACGATCACCCGGTGCTGAAGACGCCGCACCTCGATGCCATGGCGGCGAATGGCCTGCGGTTCGACCGGTTTTACGCGGGAGGTCCGGTGTGTTCCCCGACGCGGGCCTCGGTGCTGACGGGCCGGACCCACGACCGCACCGGGGTGCAGAGCCACGGGTATCCGTTGCGCCTCCAGGAGAAGACCGTGGCGCAGGCCCTGCGGGCCGCGGGCTACGCCACCGGGCACTTCGGGAAGTGGCACCTGAACGGCTTGCGCGGCCCGGGGGTCCCGATCCTCGGCGACGACACCCACCACCCGGGCGCGATGGGATTCGACGAGTGGCTCTCGATGACGAACTTCTTCGACCTCGATCCGGTCATGAGCCGCAAGGGCGTCTTCGAGGAGTTCGAGGGGGATTCCTCCGAGATCATCGTGGCCGAGGCGCTGAAGTTCATCCGGAGCCGGGCGAAGGAGGGGAAGCCGTCGTTCACCGTCATCTGGTACGGGACGCCGCACAGCCCGTGGATGGCCCTGAAGAAGGACCAGGAGCTCTTCCCGGGGCTGAACGCGAAATCGCGGGACCACTACGGCGAGTTGGCGGCGATGGACCGGAGCATCGGGACCCTGCGGAAGGGGCTGCGGGACCACGGCATCGCGGAGAACACCCTGGTGTGGTTCTGCAGCGACAACGGCGGCCTGTCCGGGTTCGAGCCCGACACGGTCGGGGGTCTGCGGGGCTACAAGGGATCGCTTTACGAGGGCGGCCTGCGCGTCCCGGCGGTGATCGAGTGGCCGGAGGGGATTGCGAAGCCCCGGGCCACGTCGTTTCCCGCCGCGGTGATGGACATCTTCCCGACCATCGCGGAGGTCGCGGGGCTGCCGGCGGAGGCGATGCTGCAGCCGCAGGACGGAACGAGCCTGAAACCGCTCTTCGCCGGGGAGATCGGAAAGCGCGTCAAGCCGATCGGCTTCCGCTACTCGGGGCGCGGAGCGATGGTGGACAACGACTTCAAGCTGATGACCGGCCCGATCGAGAAGGGACGGTTTGTGCTCTACGACCTCGCAAACGATCCGGCGGAGAGTGCCGACGCCTCCAGGGAGCATCCGGAGGTCGCGGCGCGCCTGCGCAAGGCCTTCATGGTGTGGAACGAGACCGTGAAGATGAGCGTCGACGGGAAGGACTACCCGGAAGGGAAGGTGGACACCCCCCAGCCGCCGCGCCAGTTCTGGACCGAAGTCGAGGGCTACCGGCCGTATTTCGCGGAGTGGAAGAAGCGCCCGGAATACGCCTCGCGCCTGAAGAAGAATTAGGCGTGCTTCCCGCCGAGATTCGGAATCCCATGAACGCATCGATCTGCATCAGCATCATTCTCGCCTCGACGGCGCTGGTCGGCGCGGAGGTCGCCGTGATGGACGGGCGCGGGGACCTGGCGCAACCGTTCGCGGTCGTCTTCGGCGCTGACGGGACGCTCTACGGGGTCGAGTTCGAGAAGGGCAACCGCGTCTTCGCCGTCAGTCCGGACCGGAAGACCTTCACGATCGTGGCGGGCGTCGGCGGCAAGGGGGGCAAGGCGCTCGGCGATGTCGCGGAGGGGGACGGAGGGCCGGCGAAGAAGGCCCGGTTCAACGGGATGCACGATCTCGCCATCGCCCCGGACGGGACGCTCTACATCGCGGACACCTTCAACAACCGGATCCGCATTCTCAAGCCGGGATCGGGGGAGGACGCGGGGACATGGACGGTCGATACCTTCGCGGGGACCGGGGGAAAGGGGGCCTTCGGCGGGGACGGGGGGCCGGCGCGGAATGCGAAGCTCAACCGGCCGCATACCGTCACGCTCAGTCCGGACTCCTCGCGGCTCCTGGTGGCGGATCTCGGGAACCGGCGGATCCGCGAGATCGACCTGAAGACCACGATCATCCGGACGGTGGCGGGAAGCGGGCGGCGGGGGAGCCCGCGGGACGGGGGGACGGCGATCCGCGAGCCGCTGGTGGACCCGCGGGCGGCCTGTTACGGCGCGGACGGCAGGACGATCTACATCGCCTCCCGGGGAGGGAACGCCCTGCGGGAAGTCACGCCGGATGGACAGATCACGACGGTGGTGAACCCGGACGGCACGAAGGGTTACGCCAACGGCACGGGCCTGGTCTCGAAGCTCAACGGGCCGAAGCACGTCTCCCTCGATCCCGACGGGAACGTCGTGATCGCGGACGACCAGAACCACTGCATCCGGCTCTATCAGCCGAAGAACCAGGTGGTCAGCCTCCTGGCGGGGATTCCGGAGATCTCCGGAAAGAAGCTGGGCCGGGGGCGGCTCGACACGCTGCTGAACAGTCCGCACGGGG
Organism: Akkermansiaceae bacterium; assembly: GCA_013001695.1. Classification (GTDB taxonomy): domain Bacteria; phylum Verrucomicrobiota; class Verrucomicrobiia; order Verrucomicrobiales; family Akkermansiaceae; genus Roseibacillus_B. The sequence continues at coordinate 4,150 of JABDMC010000201.1, read as the reverse complement.
CCCGCTACGACGCGGACGGCACGCTCCACGTTGCGGACAGCATGAACGACCGGATCGTGGCGTTCAGCGGGAAGTGAGGCCCGGCCGCCGGATCAGGCCGGGGCGCCGGCCGCGGGGTCGTCCGGGCGCGGGGGGAGCTCGTCCTGGATGCGGCGCACCCAGACGTAGCGCCGGAAGAGGACCTTCACCGCGGCGGTGAGGGGGACGGCGAGGAGGGCCCCGAGGAACCCGCCGAGGATCAGCGACCAGAAGAGCATGGAAAAGATGACCGTCATGGGGTGCAGGCCCACCGAGTCGCCGACGATCTTCGGGGCGGTGATGAGGGAGTTGATCTGCTGGACGATGACGAAGATGGCGACCACGGCGCCCACGTAGGCCCACGGGCTCGACCCGAGCCACTGGTGGTTCGGGTCGCCGCTGGAGAAGTGGATGAAGGCGATGATGCACGCCGGAATCATGCAGATGATGTTGCCGATGAACGGGATGACGCCGAGGACCGCCAGGAAGAGCCCTATGACCAGGCCGTAGGGGAGTCGGAAGATGGTGAGGGCGATGCCGATGAGGATGCCGTCGATGAGGGCCACCACGACCTGCCCGCGGAAGAAGGAAATGAGGTAGCCGTTGATCTCGGTGAGGGTGGAAACCACCTCGTCCTTGAAGCGCGAGGCCTTGAGCGGGACGTAGTTGTGCCAGTGCTTCTTGATGGAGGCGCTTTCGCGCAGGAAGTAGAAGAGGTAGATGGGGACCATGGCGAAACCGATGGTGTAGCCGAGGACGCCGAGGACCTTGTTGGTGGATCCGCGCACCCAGGACCAGACGGTGCCGCCGATCTCGGCGGCGTTCTTGTTGAGGAGGGACCCGAGGCGGGTTTCGGGCCACGGGACCGGGGCACCGATGGATGCGTATTTGGCCGCGATGACCTCGGAGGCGGGTTCAAATGCGATCCGGACCACGGGGTAGTCCTTGACCTTCTCGATGAACTCCTCGTCGACCTCGATGCCGCCGGCGCCGGTCCACACCTCGCCGACCTGGTTGGCGATCGGCGGGATGACCACGAGGGCGGCGAGGCAGAGAAGGATGACCGCCCCGCAGAACACGGTGATCACGGCGCGGAGGGTGGAGAGGCCCCTGCGCTGCAGGTAGCCGACCACGGGATCGAGAAGGTAGGCGATAATGCCCGCCAGCGCGAGCGGGACGAGGACCGGCTGGAGGTACCCGAGGGTCTGGCTGAGGAGCCAGATGAACCCCACGAACAAGGCCCCGATGACCACGATGGCGACGCCGGTGAGGGCGTTCCAGAGGGTCTTCTTCTGGTATGGGGTGGGCAGGTCTTCGGGCACGGGCGGGGCGAGGAAGGTGGAGGCGATCGGCGCCGGTCAGCTCACGGCGCGGACCGGGGACAGCATATGAGCGGCACTGCTAACAGGAGTCGGCGGCGGGGCGCGATTACAAATTGGCCTCGGATTGGGAAGAAGCGGCGGCTTTCCGGATGCGGTCGAGGACGCCGTTGACGAAGGAGGGAGAGCCGGTGGTGCCGAAGCGGCGGGCCAGCTCGATGGCCTCGTCGATGGCGACCGGCGTGGGGACCTCGTCGTCGTGGAGGATCTCGTGGGTGGCGAGGCGCAGGATGGCGCGGTCGACGCGGTCGAGGCGCTCCGGCGAGTAATTCTCGACGGCGGCGGCGATGCGTTCGTCGAGGGCGGCGAGATGGGGGGCGAGGGCCTCGACGCGTTCCTCGATCCCGTTCCGGAGGGCGGTGACGGCCTCGAGGGCGCGCCGCACGCCCTTGAAATCGGGGTGGGGCGGGGGGTCCCCGGCGAGGGCCTCGTGGCACCGCTGCCGGAAGGGCGGGAGGGCGCTCGCGATGGCAAGGGCCTCGGTGCGGAGCTTTTCCGGCCCGGGAAATTCGGGCACCGTGGACTCGAGGCGGGAGGCGGCGGAGGCGCCGGTGCGGTTGGCGTCGCACACGTCGTCGAGAAGGGTTGCGAGGGCGGCGGGGTTCTTGTTGCCGTGGAGTTCGCGCTGGATGGCGTCGAGATGGACGGCGAGGTCCTGTTCGGCGGTGACGAGATCGGCGAGGGCCTGGAGTTCGCGGCGGGCCGGAGCGGGCATTTTCGTCAACTCGTCGGCGAGCGGTTGCAGGGCCGTGGCGATGGCGGAGCGGCCCTGCTGGACGTGCACCATGATCCGGGCCCGGGCGAGAACGACCTTCTGCCGGAGGGGCTCGAGGAGGAGGGCGAGGGATGCCGCGTCTTCGGCCCGGGCAGGAATCCCATCCGGGCCCTCGGCGTACAGATACTGGATGACGCCCTCCCGGATCTGGCGGCGACTAGGCATTGCTCGGATGCATGCGCAGCGACCCGCTGCGGTCCAACTCGCCGAAGACCTCGATCATGGCGGCGGCGGATCGGGCCGCCTCGATGCCGCGGTTCATGTCCTCGTCGAGGCAGCGCGCCGCGGCCTGCTCCTCGTTGTCGAGCAGGAGGACCTCGTTGATGATCGGGATGCCGTAGTGGAGGGCGAGTTGCTGCAACCCGTCGGTGACGGAGCGCGCCACGAGGTCGGCGTGGGCGGTCTCGCCGCGGATCAGGACGCCGAGCGCCACGAGGCAGGTGGGGCTGTCGAGCTCGAGGATGGCCTTGGAGGTGACGGGGATCTCGAAGGCGCCGGGGACCCGCACGAGGTCGACGCGGGCCTGCGGAAGGTACTCGCTGAGTTCGTCGATGGCGCTGTCGACGAGGGCGTCGGTGTACTTCTCGTTGTATTGCGACGCCACGATCGCGAGGCGCGCCCGCCGGGTATTCAGCAGACGGGGTTTGGGCGGCAGCTTCGCGGACATGGTGATGGTATGGGGGGCGGGGGTGGAAATGTCAATGCAGGGCAATGATCCACGGGCAGGAAAGGCCCCGGGGATCGAAGCGGTTGTCCGGATGATCGACGGGAACCCGATGATCCGGGGCTAAAGGGAGTGGCCGAGCTTGGAGCGCTTGGTATCGAGGTATTGCTGGTTGTGCGGGTTGGAGGGAAGGCGCAAGGGGACCTGCTCGACGAGTTCGAGGCCGTAGCCCTCGAGGCCGACGACCTTCTTGGGATTGTTGGTGAGGAGCTTGATGCGGCGGACGCCGAGGTCGTGGAGGATCTGGGCCCCCATGCCGTAATCGCGCAGGTCGGACGGGAAGCCGAGCTTCTCGTTGGCTTCCACGGTATCGAGCCCCTGCTCCTGGAGCTTGTAGGCGTGGATCTTGTTGCCGAGGCCGATGCCGCGGCCCTCCTGGCGGAGATAGAGGAGGACCCCGCCTTCCTCGCCGATGAGCTTCATGGCGGTCTGCAACTGGCCGCCGCAGTCGCAGCGCTTGGAGAGAAACACGTCGCCGGTGAGGCATTCCGAGTGGACCCGCACCAGCACCGGGGCGTCCGCCGTGATCGGTCCGCGGCTGAGGGCAAGGTGGTGGGAGTCGTCGGTCAGGACGCGGTAAAGGTGGCAGTCGAACTCGCCGTAGTCGGTGGGAAGCCGCACGGTCTCTTCGTGCTCGACGTGCTTTTCGGCGCGGCGGCGGTACTCGATGATCTGGGCGATGGTGCAGGCCTTGAGTCCGTGCCGGGTTTGGTATTCGCCGAGGTCGCCGACGCGGGCCATCGATCCGTTCTCGTGCATGATCTCGCAGATGACCCCGGCGGCGGGGAGGCCGGCGATGCGGGCGAGGTCGACGGCCGCTTCGGTGTGGCCGGCCCGGCGGAGGACGCCCCCGGCCATGGCCTGCAACGGGAAGACGTGCCCCGGTTGCACGAAATGGGCGGCCCCGGCTTCCGGATTGGCGAGGAGATGGATGGCGCGGGCGCGGTCCGCGGCGGAGATGCCGGTGGTGATTCCCTCCGCGGCGTCGACCGAGATGGTGAAGGCGGTCTTCTGTCCCTCGTGATTGCGGCGGGTCATGGGAGGGAGATCGAGGGTCTCGGCGCGTTCCCTCGTGATGGGGGCGCAGATGAGGCCGCGGCCGTGGGTGGCCATGAAGGCCACCGTCTCGGTGGTGGCCAGGGAGGCCGCGCCGACGAGATCGGCTTCGTTCTCGCGCCCCGGATCGTCCGCGACGATGACGAGGTGCCCCGCCGCGATTTCGGCGAGGATCTCTTCGATGGAGCTGAACTGGAG